>JBDTJI010000086.1:0-6803 GCA_039935935.1 Ginsengibacter sp.
GGAAGGTCTGTAGTAAGAATTCAAAAATTGAAAACTTGCTGTCGACGCATCTCTCTTTTCTGCATTTTCATTTCCATTTCATTTTTGGCACTTTCACAAACCAATAATGAATCCGGACAGAGGAATATGGTGGATTCATCATTCGATCTTTATTTATTAATTGGCCAGTCTAACATGGCTGGAAGAGGTGTCATTACGGAGAAATTTAAAGAGGAAGGTAATGCCAACGTCTTTATGCTGACTAAAGAATATAGCTGGGTACCGGCAAAAAATCCATTGCATTTTGATAAACCAACCATCGCCGGCGTTGGACCGGGGCTATCATTTGGTTTAGCGATAGAAAAAGCAAAGCCATCTCATAAAATTGGTTTGATACCCTGCGCTGTGGGCGGCACATCCATTGATGTGTGGGAACCTGGTGCTTTTGATAAGGCCACAAAAACACATCCTTACGATGATATGCTGTTACGCCTGGATACTGCTCTTAAATCCGGTGTTTTAAGAGGCATATTATGGTTGCAGGGCGAGTCTGATAGCAGCCCGGAAAAGGCGCCTACCTATTTACAGAAATTGGAAAAATTAATACATGAAATCAGGGATATTGCAGGAAACGACAAAGTGCCATTTGTGGCCGGGCAGTTAGGAAGATACAAGGCCCAATATCAACACATCAATCACGTTTTAAAGTTATTGCCGGCTGAGGTTCCTTACACTGGTGTCGCTTCCTCTAAAGGACTGACTGATAAGGGAGACCAAACTCATTTCAATTCTGAATCACAGCAGAAAATGGGAAGGCGCATGGCTAAGGAAATGAAGAGTATACAGAAGAAAATAAAAAATGACGAAAAATTGTTGATCAGTGTATTAAACTGAGATGGTTATCGGACAGATAATCGTCTTGTGTCGCCAGTTTACGTATTGGATAAAAGCCTGTTAGTACTATGGCTTGGTTGAAGTAAAGGCACTCAACCCAATTAGGATAGAGTGAAAAACAGAAATAAATTAATACAATAATAAATTTTAAGTATTGAAAGCAGGTAAAGAATTTTCATTAAAAGAAAAAGTAATCATAGTAACCGGGGGCACCGGCATTTTAGGCGAAGCATTTATAAATGGTATTTCGGAAGCTGGTGGAATTGTTGGCGTTCTTGGACGTAATCAAAAAGTAGCTGATGAAAGAGTGGCTTCTATTATCGATAATGGTGGACAGGCAATTGCATTGATTGCTGATGTAACCGAAAAACAACAGCTCATTGATGCTAAAGAAAAAGTGATGATGGCCTATGGAAAAGTGGATGGCCTGGTGAATGCAGCGGGAGGCAATATTTCAGGCGCTTTAGTGCAGCCTGATGAAGATATATTTGATCTGAACTTTGAGGCGCTGAAAGAAGTAATGGATTTAAATTTATTTGGCACCGTGTTACCTACACAGATATTTGGTGAGGCTATCAAACAAAGCGGCAGTGGGAGTATCGTTAATATTTCTTCTATGGCTTCGGAACTTGTCATTACGCGCGTGTTGGGTTATAGTATGGCCAAAGCTGCTATTGATATCTATACAAAATGGTTTTCAGTAGAACTGGGAAACAGGTATGGTGATACCATCAGGATGAATGCAATTGCCCCCGGATTTTTTCTTACTGAACAAAACAGGATGTTGCTCACTAACGGAAATGGAAAAATGACAGAGCGGGGCGATCTTATCATTAAAAATACTCCGTTCAGGCGTCTCGGTGATCCAGATGAACTGGTAGGGGCTTTGATATGGTTGTTGAGTGATGCCTCTAAATTTGTTACCGGTACGGTGATCAAAGTAGATGGGGGATTTTCCGTTTTTAGTGGGGTGTGAAAATAAGGAGTGAGATGGAGTGAAGAGTGAGAGGAGTGAGACTAGTTGACAAAAAGCCTGAACTACTTACGAAATCGCTTGTGGAAATGACTTTAAGCCCATTTTAGGAGTGGCAGAAAATGTTATGACACTAAAAAGAAAGATGGCTTCAGTGAATAGTAAGACTTCAGGGTAATAGTCAAAGAGTTTCTGGCATTGTTTTTCATTCTCTATAGAGGATGAAATCATGATTGGAGAACAAAGCAGTGTGATCCGATAGCTATTTTTTCAGTCTAAAGGTTTTGAGTTGCCGATACTTTATTTCAAAAAGTTGGTTCGTGAAACATGAGCTATGATAGAGACCAATTGGCACAACAACAACCTGCTATGGTCAGGCAGGTTTTGACTGCTTAAAGATTTTAAGGGGTTAAGTATTTTTGTATATTTGTTCTATGATTAAAAAATCCTTATATACCAAGAAGTTAGGAGCTAGGGTGGCACGTCGTGCAAACTCTGTAAGTACCGGTCGGTACCATGTTATATCCGGGGAAGCAGAAAAGTGGGCTGTTGTTTCAGAAGGTAGTGTCCATCCGGTTAAATCATTTTCTTTGAAAAAAGATGCAGTAGAATATGCAAAACAAACAGCTTCAAAGAAAACTGGTGAAGTTATAGTCCATGGCAAAAGTGGGCAAATTAAAGATATGATTTCTTATGCTAAAAAATAATTTTAATCCATAAGATGCCATTTGAAACAAGTGTCTTT
The DNA here is from genome assembly GCA_039935935.1 of Ginsengibacter sp. GTDB lineage: Bacteria > Bacteroidota > Bacteroidia > Chitinophagales > Chitinophagaceae > Ginsengibacter. The sequence goes on from JBDTJI010000086.1 coordinate 2,592, forward strand.
ATAAACTGCCCTTTTGACAAAGATTACATACTGCTATTAAGAGCATTAACGTTCACTCTACAGTATTTAGATTTCACACCTATCGTATCGCAAACTTTTTCATCTTCGACAATCAGAGTTAACCAAATAAAAGAATATATTAAAAATTGTAAATACAGTATTCACGACCTCTCTCGAAGCCGACCAATGAAAAAAGATGAACTACCTAGATTTAATATGCCCTATGAATTAGGATTGGATTTAGGTGCCTGCGAGTATGGAGGGAAAAGGCTTAAAACAAAAAGAACTTTAATTTTAGAAACGAGGAGGTTTCATTACCAACAGGTTTTGTCGGATATAGCAGGACAAGATATTGAAAATCACAATGATGATCCAAAAACACTTATTACTAAAATTCGGAATTGGATTTCTGATAATTCAACTGATTTAGTAATTGGACAGAGTCAGATTTGGATAGCATTTAACCAGTTTAACGCCCATCTTAACACAAGTCTTGCCTCTACATATTCAAAGAAAGATATTGACGAGATGCCAATTGGGGACTATATAAAATTCGCTAAGGATTGGATACAAAATTTTAAAGTCTAATTTATTAGGATTCCATAACAATAGTGTTGCTGCCTTTCTTATATTGGCTGGGGTTCACTGTCAGCAATGCGTATCCGTGAGTGGCTTAGGCTTAAATCGGCTTGCTCATTCCATCTTAACAGCTAAACAAATTCATAAATCTATCTCAACATTGTTTTTATTTCCTGCAATTTCAATAGGGCTTCTACAGGTGTCAGTCGGTTGATATCAACAGCTTCCAGTATTTTGCGAATATCCTCAAAAGCCTGTGAGTGAGCATCAAAAATACTTAACTGCAGTTGGGGAGTGTTTAAGTGGCGCAGCTTTTCTTTAATATTCTTTTTGTTTTTAGGATCTGTATTTTCATCGCCTGGAGCATCCATGTTTTTTAACTCAAGCTGCTTTAAAATTTCATTAGCTCTTTCAATCAATGACGGAGGCATGCCGGCCATTTTTGCAACATGAATACCAAAGCTGTGAGTGCTGCCGCCAGGCGCTAACTTTCTCAAAAAGATAATCTTGTTACCAACTTCCTTATTGGTAATGTGAAAGTTCTTTACACGCTCCAGTTTATTTTCCAGCTCATTTAATTCATGATAATGGGTGGCAAACAGAGTCTTGGGAGCATGCGCTGCATGATGCAGGTATTCTACAATGCTCCAGGCTATGGATATACCATCATAGGTAGAGGTGCCACGGCCTATCTCATCCAAAAGAATTAAGCTTCGGGCACTGATGTTGTTAATGATGCTCGCAGTTTCATTCATCTCCACCATAAAGGTGCTTTCGCCACTGGTAAGGTTATCACTCGCACCCACACGTGTAAAGATTTTATCGGTCTGCGGAATTCTCGCTTCGTCAGCCGGGACAAAGCTTCCTATATGCGCCATTAAAGTAATTAGTGCAGCCTGGCGTAAGACGGCGCTTTTGCCACTCATATTAGGTCCGGTTAGAATAATTATTTGCTGAGATTGCGGATCTAAAAAGATATCATTAGCAATATAACTTTCTCCCTGTGGCAAATTTCTTTCAATTACCGGATGGCGGCTTGCTTTTAAGTCGAGTTCAAGCCCGTTGTGTAATACAGGACGTTTGTATTTAAAATGAAGCGCATTATTGGCAAAACAAATAATACAATCCGTCACCGCAAACACATGGCCGTTCAATTGCATGGCTGCGATATAGTCCTGTAGCTCTATTAGTAACTGCTCAAAGATCGTTTGCTCGAGCTGGAATATCTTATCTTCTGCACCGGTAATTTTTTCTTCGTATTCCTTTAACTCAGGGGTGATGTATCTCTCAGCATTGGTGAGTGTTTGCTTCCTCATCCAGGTTTCAGGTACTTTGTCTTTGTGGGTATTGGTTACTTCGAGGTAATATCCAAAGACATTATTAAAGCCAATCTTCAGGGATGATATTCCGGTACATTCTGTTTCTCTCTGCTGAAGTTTTAGCAAATGCGCCTTCCCGTTAGTAACAATATTTTTTAAATCATCCAGCTCTTCATTTACTCCTTCTGCAATCACATTTCCCTTGGCAACGGCTACGGGAGGGTTTTCGATAATTTCTTTAAATATTTTGTCTGCAATATATTTACACGGGTTCAGTGAATCGCCCAATCTTTTAAGGTATTCATTGGTTGAAATTCCACATACCTCTTTTATTTGCGTAGCCAGTCTCAATCCTTTACCTATCTGTAGTACTTCACGTGGATTGATTTTCTTTAGAGGAATTTTACTTACCAACCGTTCTATATCACCCGCCTGCTTGATGTTTTGGCCAATCTTCGCTTTTTCCTCCGGCGATTTAATAAAGTATTCCACGAGCTGATGGCGTTCTTCTATTTTATTGATTTCGGTGAGAGGCAATAACATCCATCGTTTTAGTAGCCTGGCTCCCATCGGCGAGACCGTACTATCCAATACTTTTAATAACGAATTATGATTATCATCTGCATTACTCAATAATTCAAGATTCCTGATCGTAAAGCGATCCATCCACAGGTAGTCACCTTTATCAATTCTTTGCATGGAAGTGATATGCTGTAGGTGCGGATGCTCCGTATCTTTTAAATAGTGAAGGATAGCGCCTGCGGCGATAATCCCGGTTTTTAAGTCTTCAACACCAAAACCTTTGAGACTCTGAGTACCAAAATGCTTTAATAAAATATCTTTCGCATACTGTTCTGTGAATATCCATTCGTCGAGATTGTAGGTGTAAAATTTATTACCAAAATAGTTTTTAAAGTTCTTTTGCTGGTTTCTCTGAAAAATTACTTCAGCCGGACTGAGGCTTTGTAATAATTTATCTGCATATTCATTATCGCCTTCTGCAATAAAAAATTCGCCCGTTGAAATATCAAGGAAAGAGATCCCTGTTTTATCATCCCTGAAATGAATGGCACATAAGAAATTATTTTGATTATGCTCAAGCAATTTGTCATTGGTGGCTATACCGGGAGTTATCAATTCTGTAACTCCTCTCTTTACGATGCCGATTGCTTTTTTGGGATCTTCTAACTGATCGCAGATGGCTACGCGGAATCCGGCTTTGACTAATTTATGTAAATAGGTATCTAATGCGTGGTGTGGAAACCCGGCCAGTTCAGGAGCAGTAGCTGAGCCGCTATTTCTTTTAGTCAGGGTGATGCCTAGGATACGTGAAGCAGTGATTGCGTCCTGTCCGAATGTTTCATAAAAATCTCCCACTCTAAATAGCAATATGGCATCAGGGTATTTAGCCTTGATGGCATTATGTTGTTTCATTAAAGGAGTATCCGCAGACGCCATTTATAAATTATGAATTAAAAATTAAGACTGTGAACCAATAAGGCCAATTAACTAATAAACCAATTAGACAATAAACCAATTAACAAATAAAGCCAATAAACCAAATACCTATACTTGTCTCCGGGTAGAAATGTGTAATGATTTTTTTTGAGCTTTAAGCTCAAATTCTTTTGCCACGGATTACACGGATTTCCACGCATTGAAATTTGTTACACAAATTTGTTCAGCATCAAGTATAATAAAGCCAATAAACCAATTAACCAATAAAACCAATAAAGCCAATAAACCAATTAACCAATAAAACCAATAAACTAATAAACCAATTAACCAGTAAACGGTAGCAATCGGGAAAACCAATTAAACTATTTTTGCAAATTAATATTCTTTTGATGAGAAAACTGAGAATGGAGGAATTGAACAGGAAATCGGTGGATGAATTTAAAAAAGCAGAGAAAAATAGTGTTATTGCTGTGTTGGAAAATATTAGAAGCGCCTACAATGTAGGCAGTGTGTTTCGTACTGCTGATGCCTTTTTGATAGAGTCTGTATATATCACCGGCTATACTGCCACGCCGCCTCATAAAGAAATCACAAAAACGGCGCTGGGGGCTCAGGATTCGGTTGCCTGGAACTATTTTAAGATTACCAGGGAGGCAATAGATGACCTTAGAAGCAAGAATTATAAAATATTTGCAGTAGAGCAGGCGATGGATAGTATTTCACTGGAAAGTGTAAATGGTCTTTCGATAGAGAAAGTAGCGTTTATTTTTGGTAATGAAGTGACCGGTGTTGATGACGAAACTATTTTGTACTGTGATGGATGTGTGGAGATTCCTCAATTTGGTATGAAACATTC
>JBDTJI010000087.1:0-3597 GCA_039935935.1 Ginsengibacter sp.
CGTTGACGATTTCCTTCAATCAACATCCGCAATTTAAATGTATTAGTATTCGTGACGAGCGAAGTGCGGCCTTCTTTGCTTTAGGAAAGGCCCTGGAATTAAAAGAGCCGGTAATCTTACTTTGTACAAGTGGCTCCGCTGCCTTAAACTATGCCCCTGCCATTGTAGAAGCCTATTACCAGAGAATAGCTTTAATTGTCATTACTGCCGACAGGCCACCAGAGTGGATCGGGCAGCAGGATGGCCAAAGCATCGACCAGGAGAACATTTATAAAAATTATATCAGGCAGAGCTATACGCTGGACGGAGAAGCTACGGACGAAGAAAGGCTTTGGTACAATATGCGTTGCCTGAACGAAGGATTTGCCATAGCTACCCGAACTAACCCGGGACCTGTTCATTTTAATATCCCTTTGCGCGAGCCATTGTATGGATTGAAAGAAGCAGAATCCTTTGTTCCAAAAGTTCTTACCAATGATGTAACAAAGAATTTATTTCATGAAAGTGACATGCAGGAGTTACAAAATACTTTTGCAACTTCAAAAAAGGTAATGATTCTCGCAGGGCAGCAGGGGCCCGATAATGAAGTAAACGAGATGCTGGGGCAACTGGCACAATATAGCAATACCATTATTCTGTGCGAAACCACATCAAATATTCATCATCCGGAATTCATTGCGAACATCGATCGCTGCTTAGTTTCTCTAAATGAAAAAGAAATAAAGGATTTTATGCCGGATCTGTTAATGACGGTGGGCGGCGCTATAGTTTCAAAAAAGATTAAAGCTACCCTTCGGAAAAACAAACCCTCGCAACACTGGAACATTCATCCTTATGATGCATTTATTGATTCTTACAAGTCTTTGACGCGACCGATCTCAATCGATGCCGTTGACTTCTTCAAGCAGTTTCTACAAAGCTTACACTCACCTTCAGGGTCAGATTATAAAAGTAAATGGAACCAACGGGCATCCATACTCGAAAACAAACATCACGAATTCATCAGTAGTATTGATTACAGCGATCTATATGCTTTTTCAAAAATCTATAACAAAATACCCGACGACACTTCGGTTCATTTCAGTAACAGCTCACCTATTCGCTATGCGCAGTTATTTGATAACTCTAAACTAAAATCCACCTATTGTAATCGTGGCGTAAGCGGTATTGATGGGTGCACGAGCACCGCTATGGGCTCGGCCAGCAGCAATCCTGATCAGAGTTATGTTTTGATCACAGGGGATATAGCTTTCTTTTATGACAACAATGCTTTTTGGAATAATCAATTACCAGAAAATATAAAGATTATCTTAATCAATAATTCAGGCGGTGGCATATTTAGGATCATTGATGGACCTTCAGATGCAAAAGAGCTGGAAGACTTTTTTGAAACCAAACATCATATTTCTGCAAAGAAATTAGTAGAGTTTTATGGCTTAAATTATCTTTCGGCAAGTGATGAAAAAATGCTGGAGCAGGCATTATGTCAATTTTTTGACTCACAACAAAAAAGCACGGTTCTCGAAATTTTCACCCCTAATGAAGTGAATCCAATAGTGCTGGCGTCTTACTTCAAATATTTAGCACATCACTCAGAAAAATAAATTTGCATGAATACAATTAATTGGCAAACGGCTAAAGAGTACAACGATATTACATTCAAAAAATGTGATGGGGTGGCCCGGATCGCATTTAACAGACCTGAGGTACGAAATGCTTTTAGGCCTGAGACCGTTTCAGAATTATTAGATGCGCTATTCATCGCGCACGAATCGCAGGAAATTGGGGTCATATTGCTTAGTGGTGAAGGCCCTTCTCTAAAAGATGGTGTTTGGGCATTTTGTTCAGGTGGTGATCAAAGGGTGCGTTCCGATACAGGATATAAAAGTGGAGATGGCATTAATCGCTTCAACATTTTAGATGTACAAAGACAAATTCGGTTTATGAACAAAGTGGTGATCGCCGTGGTACCCGGATGGGCGGTAGGTGGTGGACATAGCCTACATGTGGTATGCGATCTTACGCTCGCAAGTGAGGAAAATGCAATCTTTAAACAAACTGATACAAATGTAGCCAGTGTGGATGGCGGCTTCGGATCAGCCTATCTTGCGCGCCAGGTAGGCCAGAAAAGAGCGAGAGAAATTTTCTTTTTAGGGAAGTCTTATTCTGCTGAAGAAGCATACCATATGGGAATGGTAAATGCGGTGGTTCCTCATGAAGAATTAGAGCAAACAGCATACGACTGGGCACAGGAAATTATGACCAAGAGTCCGACAGCTATTAAAATGGCAAAATTTGCATTGAATTTAATTGATGATGGATTGGTGGGGCAACAGGTGTATGCCGGTGAAGCGACCCGATTACTTTATATGACGGAAGAGGCCAGGGAAGGAAGAGATGCATTCCTTGAAAAACGCACCCCGGATTTTAAAAAATTTCCTAAGTTCCCATAAAAAGAGCAAATTATCTATGGGAAATATCTCATCATGGCTAAAAGCCTTTCGACTGCGAACATTGCCTTTGTCTTTTTCCAGCGTTATCCTTGGAAGTTTTTTAGCATATCATAAAGGGTTCTTCATTCCTTCTGTTTTAATAGGCGCTTTACTGACTACTTTGTTTTTGCAAATATTAAGTAATCTCGCCAATGACTATGGTGACACGATAAATGGCGTTGACAATCATAAACGACTTGGGCCAAAACGCGGATTACAAACCGGCGAGATTTCTTTGCGGCAAATGAAATGGGCCGTGATCCTGTTTACCATATTATCACTTGTTTCGGGAATATGGCTTTTGGTTGCAGGAACCAAAGGGTTGACACTTTCATCTGGCCTTATTATGTTAGTGATCGGGTTGGTAGCTATTGCATCCGCTATTAAATATACTATCGGCAAAAAGCCTTATGGATATATTGGCCTGGGGGACTTCTTTGTCTTCCTTTTCTTTGGTTTGGTTGGCGTCGTGGGCACTTATTATTTACATAGTAAACAAATAACTGTATTAGAATTTTTACCGGCTATTTCTATTGGGCTGTTCAGCACAGGTGTACTCAATCTGAATAATTTGCGCGACCAGTTTAATGATCAGCAAAGTGGAAAAATAACTATGATCGTAAAGTTGGGCAGTTACAAAGGAAAAATTTACCATGCTATTTTAATTGGAACCGGACTTATCGCTACGCTGATATTTACATTGACTACTTATCATTCGCCGATACAATTTATTTACTTAATTTCTTTCCCTTTATTTATCTGGAACGTGATCGTAGTTTTTAAAAATCATGAATCTTCTTTACTCAATTCACAGTTAAAAGTGCTTTCGTTGACTACCTTATTTTTTACGATTACTTTTGGCTTAGGTTTAATTCTTTAAAATGCTGAAGTGCTCTTATCAAAAATATACGTTGCGATTCATCAGGCCGGGAGGTACTTCACGTGGCATTCTACATGAAAAAGAAACCTGGATCATTTCACTCTACGATACTATAGATCCTGGCAAAGTAGCTTATGGAGAATGTGGCCTCTTCAAAGGACTCAGCTTCGACGGCAAACCCGGCTATGAAGAAAAATTATCTCAAATCTGTGAGCAATTACCAAC
>JBDTJI010000088.1:0-6695 GCA_039935935.1 Ginsengibacter sp.
TTACGGAAGAAAAAAATGCGCTGAGCATTCATCACAATGGATTTTATAAAGGCCTTTTATTGTACGATGCGAAGCGCAACAAGTGGACAAAAACCGGCGATTATCCTTTCCCGGCGCAGGTTACTACAACTGCTGTACAATGGGGAAATGATATCGTAATTTCAAATGGTGAAATAAAACCGGGAGTGCGCACACCTAATGTGGTTATTGGTTCTATAAAATAGGTCCTTTTGTGAAAGTATGCGGTAATAAGTTTTAGTTTTAAAGTGAAAAGATTTTGGCAAATTTTCTTTGCTTATTTCCGTAGGAACGAACGATTTTGTAATTCCGCAGAGAGCGGGATACTTTAGTCCATTGCAAAAAAGAATAAAATGCTACAGGAAAACAAAAATTATAAATGGGTTGTTGTCGGTTTGCTCTGGGTAGTTGCCCTGTTGAATTACATGGACAGACAAATGTTGGCCACCATGCGCCCGGCAATGGAAATGGATATTCATGAGCTGCAATCCGCTACCAACTTCGGTTACCTCATGGGCATTTTTCTCTGGGTATATGGATTTATGAGCCCTGTGTCAGGAATTATCGCGGATAAGGCCAATAGAAAATGGCTTATTGTGGGAAGTTTATTTGTGTGGTCGGGAGTTACTTATGGAATGGGCCTGGCAAATACTTTTCACCAGATATATTGGCTAAGGGCAGTTATGGGTATCAGCGAAGCGTTATATATTCCTGCCGGATTATCATTAATTGCAGATTTTCACGATGACAAAACAAGGTCGCTTGCCATCGGTATTCACATGACAGGGTTGTACTTCGGACAGGCGTTGGGCGGCTTTGGCGCTACAGTTGCAGCGGCTTATACATGGCATTTTACTTTTCATTCTTTTGGGTTGATAGGCATTGTTTACTCATTGGTGTTGGTCATTTTTTTAAGAGAAAAAAATGATCGTGGAAAAATCAATTTGTCCAATACAATGCTCATTCCCGAAAAGACTTCTGTCTTCAAAGGGCTGGCTCTTTTATTTTCCAATATTTCTTTTTGGATCATACTATTTTATTTTGCAGTACCGAGTTTGCCGGGATGGGCTACCAAAAACTGGCTGCCTACACTTTTTGCACAAAACCTTGGTATTCCTATGTCGCAGGCAGGCCCGCTATCCACTATCACTATCGCCGCATCCTCATTTATAGGAGTCATTTTTGGTGGAATTTTATCGGATAGATGGGTGCAAAAAAATATTCGTGGCAGAATTTATACCAGCGCCATCGGACTGGCATTGACTATACCATCATTGTTGCTGCTTGGTTTAGGGCATTCATTAGTTAATGTAATCAGCGCTGCGTTATGTTTTGGCGTTGGGTATGGGATGTTTGATGCTAATAATATGCCAATACTTTGCCAGTTTGTTCCGCAGAAATTAAGAGGTACTGCCTATGGGATTATGAATATGGTTGGCGTTTTCGCAGGGGCTTTTATTACCGATTTGTTGGGAAGGTCTTCTGATGCGGGTAACCTCGGAAAAGACTTTGCAATGCTTGCGGGAATCGTTTTGCTTGCGTTAATTATTCAACTTTCTTTTCTTCGCCCTAAAGTGAATAATTATGTTAATTAAATTTTTATTACCTGATGAAACAAAAAGTCATTTTTTTTCTTACGGTTGTTCTATTTTTTTCTGCGGGAGTTTTTTCTCAAAGTCAAATAATAAAAGTCGCTTGTATTGGTAACTCTGTCACCTACGGATATGGTTTAAAAGACCCTTCTACCCAATCTTATCCCGTTCTCCTGCAACAAATGCTGGGCGTAAAATATGATGTTGAGAACTTCGGCCATAGTGGCGCTACACTTTTACGCAATGGCCATAATCCTTATTACAAAACAAATGAATTCACCGAAGCGATTAAATTACGTCCTGATGTGGCTATTATTCATTTGGGATTAAATGATACCGATCCGCGCGACTGGAATAATTACAATAATGATTTCCGTGGTGATTATTCATGGCTGATAGATAATTTTCGCATAGTAAATCCGGAAGTAAAAGTGTATATCTGTTTAATGACACCAATCTTTAATGACCATCCGAGATTTCGATCAGGCACCAGAGATTGGTATTGGAAAATACAAAATCTGATTCCTGAAATTGCCAAAGTAAATCATACTGGTTTGATCGATTTACATGAGCCATTCTATTTTCATCCCGATTTATTTCCTGATGCAGTGCATCCAAACAAAGACGGTGCACTGATTATGGCAAAGACTGTGTATAGCGCTATCACAGGAGATTACGGTGGATTGCAAATGTCAAACGTTTTTGCAAATGATATGGTTTTGCAACGTAATAAACCGATCCCTGTTTTTGGAACAGCCAATTCAAATGAAGAGGTTTCTGTTACTTTCAATCATCAAACCATACCTACCGGAGGGCAGGCGGAAAAAATAAAAGCTAATTCAGATGGGAAATGGAAAGTGTTTTTAGATGCATTGCCCGCGGGAGGTCCTTACACTTTATTGGTACAATCGAAAGATAAAAAAATTGAGTTCAATAATATTCTAATGGGTGATGTATGGTTATGTTCAGGACAATCAAATATGTTGTTCCGCTTAAACCAGGCGTTTGAAGGAAAGAAAGCAATTGAAAATTTATCCAATAAAAATATCAGGCTGTTTCAGTTGAATGCCGTCCGGGAGACTGATAATGATGCATGGGATTCTGCTACTTTAGAAAAAGTAAATGAGTTAAAATATTTTACCGGAAACTGGCAACAATGCAATCCTGAATCTGCGTCAACTTTTTCTGCTGTCGGATATTTCTTTGGACGTAAAATTCAACAGGAAGAAAATATACCAATCGGTTTAATTGAAGTCGCTGTGGGTGGCGCGCCTATCGTTTCCTTTGTGGATCGTCACACGATGGAGTTTGACAATCATCTCGTAGATGAATTGTACGACTGGAGAAAATCTGATTTCCTGATGACGTGGGTAAGAGAACGCGCGGCAAAAAATTTAGAGAATTCTAAAGATCCACGGCAACGTCATCCTTATGAGCCATGTTACAATTATGAAGCAGGAATTTCGAAGTTTATCAATACGCCTGTCAAAGGAATTATCTGGTACCAGGGTGAAAGTGATGCGCACAATACAGATTTGTATGCTTATAATTTTAAAGCATTAATTTCAAGTTGGAGAAGTTTATGGAAAGAAAATTTGCCATTTTATTTTGTGCAACTTTCTTCAATTGATCGTCCTTCATGGCCTTATTTCAGAGATATGCAAAGAAAATTATCGAATGAAATATCAAATGTTGGAATGGCGGTGTCAAGTGATTTAGGCGATTCATTAAATGTGCATCCGACACACAAACAACTTGTGGGACAGCGTTTGTCGCTGTTGGCCTTAAACAATACGTATCATAAAAATATAGTTGCAAGCGGGCCCACGGTAAATAAAGTGTCACAAGCCGGCAAAAGAATAACGGTTTCTTTCAATAACAGGAAAAAATTGCAAACAAGTAATAATGAAAAGCTAACCGGCTTTGAAGTGATGAATGAAAAGGGAGTAATTTTTTCGCCTGATGCGGCAATAAAAAATAATGAAGTGGTCTTGTCTTTGGATAAAGTAGAAAGAATAATTAAAGTACTGTATGCCTATCAACCTTTTACCAGGGCTAATTTGGAAAATGAGTTAGGTTTGCCCGCAAGTACATTTAGTATAGATTTAAAATAAGTTTATAATAAAGAAAAATTGAATAGAATGCAATTAGACAAAACCTATTTACAAAAGCAAAGAGATTTTTATAAAGATCAGTTACTAAAAGATACCATTCCTTTTTGGTTTCCGAAAAGTATTGATGAAGAATTTGGTGGTTATTTATTAATGCGTGACAGAGACGGAAGTTTATTAGATGATGATAAATCGGTTTGGATACAGGGGCGCGCTACGTGGTTATTAGCTACCTTATACAACACGGTTGAACAAAGAAAGGAGTGGTTAGACGGTGCAAAAAAGGGAGCGGACTTTCTATTAGACCATTGTTTCGATACGGATGGACAAATGTTTTTTCATGTTACCAGGGATGGAAAACCAATTCGTAAAAGGCGGTATTATTTCTCTGAAACATTTGCCGTAATAGCATTGGCAGCCTATGGAAAAGCAAGCGGCGATGAATCAATCGCTGAGAAAGCAAGAGAAATATTTGGGAAATGTATTGCTTACTCAACAGGAGAAATTAAACTGCAAGCCAAGTTTACAGATACTCGTCCTTCCAAAGGAATTGGTGTTCCTATGATCATGATGAATACGGCGCAACAATTGCGCGAAACAATCGGCGATCCCCGCTGTGATGAATGGATTGAAAAATGGATCAAAGAGATTGAAACTTATTTTGTGAAAGATGATATCAGGTGTGTGATGGAGCAGGTAGCACCTGATGGAAGCATCATTGACCACATTGACGGCAGAACATTAAATCCCGGACATGCAATTGAAGGTGCGTGGTTTATCCTTCATGAAGCGATGTACAGGAATAACGATCCGCATTTAATTGATCTGGGTTGCAGAATGTTGGACTATATGTGGGAACGTGGCTGGGATAAAGAGTATGGAGGCATTTTATATTTTAGGGATGTTTATCATAAGCCTGTGCAAGAGTATTGGCAGGATATGAAGTTCTGGTGGCCACAGAACGAAGCCATTATTGCAACGCTTCTGGCCTATACGATAACAGGGAATGAGAAATATAAACAGCGGCATCAGCAGATTCACGATTATGCATACACGCATTTTCATGATAAGGAATTTGGTGAATGGTTTGGGTACCTGCATCAGGATGGAACAGTTGCGCAGCCTGCGAAGGGGAATTTATTTAAAGGTCCTTTTCATTTGCCAAGGCAGGAATGGTACTGCTGGCAGTTGCTGCAAGAGTTGGCCGGGGATCACGCCGACTAATAGGGATTCTAATAGAGCGTATGCTTCCCCTTTGGGGAATAATGGCACTAACTTAATTAAATAATTAATACTTTTGTTTTAAAATTATTAATTATGACACCAAACCGTTCACTGGCGATCAGCCGTCAATTAAAAGAGCTAATGCGTACTGATTTTTTAAAAAGCATTGATACGGACTTTCCTTATGATATAATCGCCAGCTATCAGTCTTCCGAAAGCACCAAAGTTAAGCGAGACCGGATGTACAATGATGAAAATACTATTTTAACGATGTTGGTAACAGCCATTCATGATGACAAGTCGCTAAAGCAATCGGTAAATATATTTAAGGAGATCTTCGAGCTTAAGGGAAAAGAAATAAAAGAGAAAGAAGTAATGCAATTGCAATTAGAGCAGGCTGAAGAAAGCCGCAACATTGCCTCCGGGGAATTGAGAAAACGAGGTCGGAAAAGACTTTTCAATTCACGGTTAGCCAAGAGTAAGACAATGGAAGTGTCGGATAATACGGCGGCATACACTAAAGCCCGCACCCGAATAGATAATGGTTTGATAAAGGAAGTATTCAAGTATTCAGCAGACTTTAAGGAATTGAGGAGTAAAAAATGGCAACGCATGAATACTTTTATAACAGACGGCACATACTTTCAAATGCAGGACACAAAAGAATTGCGAAAAAAGTATTATGTAAAACAAGGAGATAATGCCTATCCGCAGGGGTTGCTTCAGGCTGTTTTGCGGCAAGGCAGTGGCCAGGTATTTAGTTTTAAAATCGGGACACGTCATCAATCGGAGTTGGAATTGGTAAAACCATTAATCGGAGATTTGCCGGAAGGCAGTTTATTGTTGGCTGATGATCTGTATAGTAACTACGCCATTTTCTGCTTAGTGAGACAAAAAGGTTTACATCTTATAGTACCCGGTAAAAGAGAAAGGAACTATACCATTATCAAAAAACTTTCCAAAGGTGATGAAATAGTTGAACTGCAGAAGCCAAAAAATAAATCCGATTTGTTGAGCTATGAAGAATGGAAGCAACTTCCCGAGACAATAATCATGCGCAGACTGACCTATCCATCTTCTGAAGATGAGCAACAAGAATGTGTGCTTTATTGCACCCTGACAGATAAAAAAATAAGCAGCACGCAAATAATCCTAAAATATTCTACCCGTTGGGATATTGAAATTACGATTCGGGAAATTAAAACGCTTATGGGGATAAATATTGCAAGGAGTAAAAAAGAGGATATGGTAATGAAGGAAATAACGGTAGCCTTAACGGCATACAATATGCTACGAAAAATTATTTCAAAATCGGTTGATGAAACCGATTTTTCCCCCCAAAGCAATTTCATTCAAAAATGCTTTGAGATTGATAAGGAATTACTTGTCGATAAAAAGGGGAGGGTTTACCACCATTGGTCTCCAGGAAGATATGGACAGGCTTATGCAACTAATTAAAAAGCAAATAATTCCTGAAAGACCAGGCAGGCATTATACAAGAAGAGTAAAAGCTGGAAAGTATCGAAAATATAAATGATTTATTAAGTTAGTGCCATTACTCTCTCAAGGGAGTGGTTCGTGGCTCATCTTCCTAAAGTTTTTAGCCGATTCGCAAAATTTTGCGCTGTGGTTTGTGTCTTCACAAATCACTTCGGGAGTGACATTTGTATATACACCATGGTCAATGAGCTAATAATCATATCCTAAGAAAGAGTGGCAAACCAAGAAAGATTTTTTAAAATATATTTAA
>JBDTJI010000089.1:0-3255 GCA_039935935.1 Ginsengibacter sp.
CTATAGGTATCATACCCCCAAAAGCCATTACATAATAGCTGATTATCCTTCCCCGCATGTGCTCTTCTACGTGTGTCTGAAGGAAAGTATTGGTAGAAGCGACAAAGGTGAGCAAGCCACTTTCTCCTACCAAAATTAAAGCCAATGAAAGAATAAATGAAGTAGACCAGGAAAACAACACAAGACTGACTGAGATGAGCAAGCCTGCACCGATAATTATTTTTAACAGATTTTTTTCTGCCTTTAATCTTGCCACATAGACGGCGCCAATAAAGGCGCCCAGCCCTGAAATAATATTAAGCCAGCTAAAAGTGGTTACATCTCCTTTAAAAACAATTTTGGCATACACAGGCAACAGGGTAATGTAAGGCATTATAATAAGGCTGAACATTGCCATAAGCAAAATGGCATAACTCAATGCCGGATTTCGTTTCAGGTAAGTGAAGCCTTCCTTTAAGTTCATCCAGATGGGTTCTATATTCTTTTTCCTTGGAGGCATCACTATTTTCATCATCAATAGTGATGATATCACTGCAATAAAACTCAAAAAATTAATCAGAAAACAAATGCCTTCCCCAACGGTACTTAATAAAATTCCTGCTATAGCGGGACCTATCAGGCGGGCAAGTGTAACCATTGAAGAATTGAGCGCGATTGCATTAGGCAAATCTGTCTTATTCTGTACCATTATGATCATAAGCGATTGGCGCGAGGGAGCATCAAAAGTGTTTATCACGCCTAACATGATGCTCAACAAAATTATTATGGTTACGTTATAATGATTGGTAAGCACTACCAATGCCAACAATCCTGCTTGTAGCATGGAAGCAGCCTGGGTAACTAATAAAGTCTTGTACCGGCTGTGCCTGTCCACATAGGCTCCTGCATACGGAGACAAAATCAGCATAGGAATGCGGCTGGCGAAAGCCACCAACCCGAGCATAAATACTGAATTGGTAAGTTCATACACCAGCCAGCTCACCGCAATTCTTTGCATCCAGGTGCCGATTAATGAGATGGATTGCCCTCCCATGTACAACTGAAAATTTCTATATTTCAAAGCCCTTAAAGAAAAAGGTAAGTTCATCAGAAATATTAATAGAAAAATTATAGTTATGAAATACTATAACCCGAAGAAAGAAACTATGAAAACTACCTGACCTATAAAAAATTTAGTCCAAAAACATTTTAGGGATGACCTTCTTTTTTTGCAAGCTCACCTTCATCAAGATCGGCATCTTCGTCTGGCTGAGATTCCGGATCCTTCTCAATATCTTTTTCGGCTTCTTTAAAAGCTTCTTTTACTTTTTCATCTTTTAATTCGGGTGAATGCTTTTTTTCAGCATCTTTTACTTGCGAAGAATTTCTTTTGTCTGACATATATTCTTTTTAAATGATTTTGAATAAAAGGAAAGTATTAAATACTGTGCCATTCTGCAAATCATGTGAAGGATAAGGTAAGTTGCACAGCGGATGGGTAACGTGCAGGATGAGAAGCAGAAGCTTTAAAACTATCTGAATGGCAAATATGGAATACTTTGGTCTCCTCACATCGTGAGGCTACGACCACCTCCACCTTTCCTGCATGAGCCCTAAATAATTGTTGTACCAGTTCAGGTGAATTATTATTATGTGATAAATGGGCCAGCAACAGATGACTCATGAATGGAGGCTTATGCGTAATAAAAAGATCTAAGGCCTGCTTATTACTCAAATGTCCCATTCCGCCGCGGATCCTCTTTTTAAGATAAACAGAGTAGTTACCTTTCTCGAGCATTTCGTCATCGTAATTGGATTCGAGAAAGGCTGCATTACATTGCTTGAAATATTTGATGAGCTGCTGACAGGGCGCGCCAATATCTGTGAAGACTCCTACACAGACGTTTCTGCATTTAATTATAAAACTATAGGGATCACTGGCATCATGGTATTTTGGAAATGCAACAACAGCCAAATTACCTATGCTTGTTGCATCATGTGCTTTAAACTGCCTTAATAAATCTGGTGCCAATTGCAATCGCCCACTCTCTTGAGTAGAAGGCGTAATATAAACCGGCCACTGGTATTTTTTTAATAATACCGGCAGACCTTTTATATGATCAGAATGTTCATGTGAAATAAAAACAGCCCGAATGTTCTTCATCGGCAAACCGAGCCTGTTCATCCTCTTTTCCACTTCCCGGCAGGATATGCCTGCATCTATCAAAATAGCTTCGGTCTCATTTCCTACATAATAGCAATTGCCGTTGCTGCCGGAATTTAAAGAAGTAATGAATAGAGACATACATGGCAAAGGAAAGTATTTTGCAAAGGATAAAATATTTTTTTTGAATTTAGAAAAATATAATTATCGCTAATGCCGTTGTAGTGTGAAATGCAACCAGGGGATACCTCGTATGCACCTTCAGGAAATTGGGATTAACTTTGTCATCAGTAAATTATGAGTTTTTAAAATAAGGAAATGAACACTGAAAGAACTGAAGTAGCCTCTCTGGGAGAGTTTGGACTAATAGACCATCTCACCAAAAATAATGAAAGCAGAAACGCTTCCACCATTTTATCTGTGGGCGATGATGCAGCCGTAATGGATCATTTTGGAAGGCAAATTGTGGTAACTACCGATATGCTCGTGGAAGGAATTCACTTTGACCTGATGTACACTCCACTGAAACAACTGGGTTATAAAAGTGTGATTGTAAATCTCAGTGATGTATATGCCATGAACGCATCTCCTACACAAATTACCATGAGTCTTGCTTTCAGCAATCGTTTCAGTGTAGAATCGCTGGACGAATTTTATGAGGGAGTATATGCTGCTTGCGAAAAATACAATGTAGATCTCGTGGGTGGAGACACTACTTCATCCCAAAAAGGATTTATTATTTGTGTAACAGCTATTGGTGATGTGCCGCCTGACCAATTTGTAACCAGGAGCGGAGCTAAAGTAGGTGACCTTATTTGTGTCAGCGGTGATTTAGGAAGCGCCTTCTTAGGGCTAACATTACTGGAAAGAGAGAAAAAAATATTTCTTGAAACAAAAGGCGCACAACCGCAATTGGAAAGCCAGGATTATATTATAAGAAGAATTCTAAAACCTGAAGCCAGAAAAGATATTATTGATTTTTTTGCGGAGAGTGAAATAATGCCCACCTCAATGATAGACATCAGCGATGGCCTGAGTAGCGAATTGTTGCATATTTGCAAACAGAGCGATACCGGTTGTATATTATACGAAGAAAAAATACCTGTGAACGA
>JBDTJI010000090.1:0-3869 GCA_039935935.1 Ginsengibacter sp.
CGAAGGTTACATTTATTGGATTTGGAATATTCATCTTTTAAATTAAGTAATTAAAAAAACAAACCCAACCGTATATTCAGTTGGGAATAGCTAACAATATAATTGTAAAACAAAATTATTTACGAAGCCCTAACTTTTCAATTAATGCGCGATACCCGTTTATATCATGTTTTCCAAGGTAGGCCAACAGACTTTTTCTTTTACCCACCATCTGCATTAATCCACGTTGCGTACTAAAATCTTTTTTATTGGTACTTAAATGTTTAGAGAGGTGATTTATTTTTTCTGTGAGAATAGCTACCTGGGCTTCGCTGGAACCGGTATTGGCGGCATTTCCCCCGAATTCTGAATAGTATTTTGTTTTGCTTTCTGAAGTTAAATAAGACATTTGTTTAAAATAAATTTTATAATTGGCTGCAAATGTAATATTAATTTGATTATTTGAGCAAGGTTTCACAATTTATTCAGTCTCGACGGTTGGTTAACAAGTGATGTCAATCTTACTCATCAATCAGTTTCATAACAGCGGTTAAGCTGATGCTAAAATATATAAAGACTTATTTATCATATTTTTCGCTATCCGCGTGTGCCCAACGGTAATTTGGCTCATAGTGTTTCCATATTACGGAAGATACTATTCGTGCTAATTGCCAGGCTTCATTGCCGCGCACCCAACTGGTATCTTTATTATTTTTTGTTGCTATATAAAATACGTAATCGCCATGCGGCGCATTTACTAAAACAGCTTCAGAACGCGAAGCATCTACCATGCCTTGTTTGGAGGCGGCCTGTATTTCAGGGGGTATTTGTGAAAGCGCATACCCATCCCAGAAAATATGGGTGAGATCCCGATACATCCTGTCGCTGGCCGCTGGGCTAATCGCCTTTCCGTTTCTGATCATCACCATTAGTTGTGCCATTTCGCGTGGCGTTGTTTGTCCCCATCCAAAATCCTCTTTTTCCTTTTCGCGTCCGGGTGTACGGGAATTGAGACGGGTAGATTGAAATCCATTCTTAGCCAGCCATGAATTAATTTCGATTCCTCCTCCTGCCATATTCTCACACCAGATAGCAGCAGTATTGTCGCTGTAGGATATCAATAAGCTAATTGCTAAGTTCAGTTCAATCTTTGTACTGTCTTTAAAAAATTGCATTAATCCTGAACCACCGTGAGACATGCTATCGCGGTATAATAATGGTTCCCGGTATTTTAAAATGCCCTGTTCTATCTTATTAAATATCCCGACCATAATTGGAATTTTAATAATGCTAGCTGTTGGAAAAATAGTGTCTGCATTGATAGCGACTTCTTTTCCACTTTTCATATTGAGAACATATATCCCCGCGGTACCATGAAACGAATCAATTAAAGGTTTTAATTGTTGCTCAAGTTTCTTATCAACTTTGTGTTGGGCAATTGACGTTAAAGAAATGACAGTCATTATTAAAAGTAAAACAACAAGTTGAAATGCAGCTTTCATCAAAATAATTTTCTGAAAAGTACGGAATCTTCAAATCATCATATCTGCAATTTGCGCAAACAACGAAAATGCCACAACTTTACTTTGAGCCCGGCAGAGACTGAACGCTCAAAGCTGAACGCTCACCACTAAAAACTTTACTTTTAACCCTAAATTATGTTGCTTATATATATTACTGAAAATTCTGAACGATGCCAATATGTTTTTGAATTGATCTTTAAGCAGGATTTTGGAATAGAATATCGGGTAACGACCGACCTCAATGTATTTAATACGTATGCACAAGAAAAAATAAATTATTCCAATGCAAGAATTGGTGATAGTTTTTTTATAAAAGCAACCCCACTCTTATTTGAAAAAGAAATTAAGCAGCAGCATATTACAGTTACTCAAATTATGGATTCTCAAAAAGAACAGGTAAAAGTTTTATTTGCTAATGAAAATTGCGATTTAGGTTTTGATATTTTTTCATCTGTGTTTTATATGGTTAGCCGATATGAAGAGTATTCACCTTTTACTCCTGATGACGACGGAAGATTCAAAGCATCAGATAGCCTTGCTTTCAAAAATGATTTTTTACAAATACCAGTCGTCAATATTTGGAGTGATATTTTGAAAAATCGTATGGGTGAAATGTTTCCTTCCTTAGGTACAAAAAATTCATTGTTTAATGCTCTTCTGACATACGATATTGATGTGGCTTATAAATTTAAAGGCCGAAGTATTGTAAGAACACTTGGTTCAATAGCTAAGGATATCCTGAACTTAAGATTGAAAAATATTTGCCAAAGATTCATTACTCTTTTGAATTTTCAAAAAGATCCATGGGACACTTATAAGTATTTGAGCGAAGCATCCACAAGTGCTGATTTAAAAATGGTGTTCTTTTTTCTGATGGCTGATAAGTCTGCGAATGATAGAAACCTGGATTATAGCAATCCGTGGATGAAGAGACTGATAAGAAACGTGATGCAGCATAGTAATATAGGAATTCATCCTTCATACTCTACAACCGAATTTCCTGAAAAGATAGAAATAGAGAAAAAAAGGCTTGAACGAATATGTGGTGAACAAATTATTAAAAGCAGGCAGCACTATTTAAAATTTAGACTACCAGGAACTTACTGTTCCCTAATTGCAGCGGGTATTACTGAAGAATATTCCATGGGTTTTTCAGAAATGCCTGGATTCAGAGCTGGTACTTGTAAGCCATTTTATTTTTATGATTTAAAAAAAGAAAAAGTTGCCTTCTTAAAAATATTCCCTGTTACACTGATGGAAAGTTCGTTTATGGAAAGCAAGACAGATTTGGAGCAATCGTTGCAACAAATTTTAAATTTAATCAGGGAAGTAAGAAAAGTGCAGGGCACGTTCGTCTCTATCTGGCACAATCACACAGTGAGTGACACATCTGAATATAAGGCATGGAAAAGAATTCATGAAAAAATGATATTAGCTGTTCAGTAAATGAAAACTAAAAGATAGGTTCAGGTTAGACTTTTAAGATAAATTATTCATGAAGTGTATCAAAATCTTCTCCTCATTTTCCCAGTTGAATTCACGTGCTGCGACAATAGTGTTTTGTTTCCATTGATTATAAATTTTTTCATTTGCTGAAAGGTCAACAACTATTTTAGCTATTTCCTTCGGATCAAAGCTTTCTATAAAAGTCCCTATTTGAAATTCTTCAACAATTGATTTTATCTCTACTGCCTTAGAAGAAAGAACAGGAATACCAGCATGTATATAGTCAAAAAATTTATTGGGTAGTGAAAATCTGTGTTCATCGCTAACGTGAATCTTTTCAAAAATCAATCCCAGGAAGCATTGCCTGGTATATTCCATCATTTCTTCGTAGGGTAGCAAACCAATAAAAGCAATTGTATTATTAAGTTTCAGCCTATTGGTCATAAGCTTCAGATGATTTAAAATAGTTCCACCGCCAATAAAATATAGCATAAATTCATCAGGCAGGTATTGCATCGTCAACACTGCCTCTTCAGCGCCTCGATTTTCATTCAACCCGTTTCCCTGCATTACCAATATCTTTTTATCAGCAGGAAGCAAAGGTTTGGTACTAAAGGTTGGTGTTAATTCGTATGGAAGATTCCGAATAACTGTAATCGATACTCTGTAATGTTTTTCATAAACTTCTTTTATCGAATTATTTACTGTGATTACGTTCTCTAAATGTGGGAATAAAATCCTTTCTATTAATTCCCATACTTTTTTTGAACCTTTTTTGGTCACACTTTCCGTAAAATATTCATGGCTGTCATAAACCAATTTGCAACTTTTAAACCTTGACATTATAAAGTTAGGAAGTAAGGTGTCCAGATCATTTGACCATAACACGTCAGCTTTGTTAAAGATCAGAAAGAAAAATAA
>JBDTJI010000091.1:0-2401 GCA_039935935.1 Ginsengibacter sp.
TATCAAATGCAAAGCTGGTTACACTTCCGGTATTGGGCATCTGGCTTGCAGTGCAGGCAAATACATATTTACCATCGGTCGATAAGGTGAGAAATGAGGGGTTCTGAACATCTTTGACAACACTAACTTCCTTGAGTTGTCCTGATGAAGTATCCATCTCATAAATATAAATGCCAGGTGTATTTTTATGTGCATTATACGATCCGATAAAGACATAGCTTTTTTGGGCATTTAAACCTATAGAAAGTATAAGTACAAAAAATAACAAAAAGTATTTTCTTAACATGATTTTGTAAGATATTGATTCCTGTTGAAATAAGCTCAAGATTGGGTATCCTGCAAGTTTACATAATTAACTATTGCATCTACCCACAGAGGATGCACATTCAGGCAGGGAATCATAGTAAAAGATTCGCCACCTGCTTCTAAAAATGTTTCTTTTCCTCTCATGGCAATTTCTTCCAAAGTCTCCAGACAATCACTTACGAAAGCCGGGCATACGATTAATAAATTTTTTACACCTTCATTAGGTAATTCTTTTAACCTGAAATCAGTAAAAGGAGTAAGCCATCCCCCGCCCAGCCTTGATTGAAAAGAGATACCATATTTACTGGATGGAATCTGCAATTGCTCTGTCACTAATTTTGTGGTTGTTCTTATTTGGTGCCTGTAGCAATATTGATGCGCGGGCGACTCAACTTCACAGCAGTCTTCTGTTTGTAAACAATGATAACCTGTTATATCACTTTTACGAATATGCCTTTCGGGAATACCATGATAACTAAACAACAGGTGATCATAAGGTACCTCCAGGTAAGGTTTGATACGTTCTGCAAGAGCTTTAATGTAATAAGCATCATCGTAAAAAGGATCTATAAAGCTCAGTTTAAAGGAATATTTTCTTTTCCCGTAAAAAAATTTTACCCATTCCACAGCAGTCTCATAACTTGACATAGCGTAATGAGGGTAAAGAGGAAGTACAATCACTTCTTCGATTGACGGCTCTTTTTTTAATAAAGCATTAAAAGCATCTTCCGGAGTTGGGCTTCCATAACGCATACACATTTCGACTGGAAACTCAATCTTTTTCTGCAACGCATCTCTCAATTGCTGGGTATAAACTATGAGTGGAGAACCTTCTTCTATCCATATTTGCTTATAAGCCTCTGCTGATTTCGGCGCCCGGAATGGCACAATGATTCCCCGAACTAACAAGGCCCTTAACAGCCACGGCTTATCAATTACTCGTTCATCCATCAAGAACTGGTTAAGATATTTCCTCACGTCAGCTACATTTGTAGAGTCAGGAGAACCAAGATTGATGAGTATAATTCCTTTGTTGATCTTTGATGACATTTATAACAGATATTCGCAAATGTAGGCATCCATCCATAAACTAAGGGCACTTTCAAATAGTAATTTTAGCGTTTGGACAAAATAAATTTTAATGACTTATTAATGACTGTCCGATAATATTTTGCTAATATTTTTGCGTACATAGAATGCCTTTAGCAACTCCCACATACCATAATTCTTTAAGTAATTTCTGCATTGTCGGCATTAATTATCGCAAAAGTGACACCAGCATCCGTGGCAGATTTTCTCTTTCTGCAGAGCGATCTGCTATTCTATTACGACAAGCTGTTTCCAAACAGATTTTGGGATGTCTTGTTCTTTCTACCTGCAATAGAACAGAGATATATGGGCTATGCCGAGATCCTGAAGAACTTGTCGAAATGCTTTGTGACAACACTCATTGCCAGGTCGATGAGTTCATGGCACATGGCTATATTTATCAAAGTAACAAAGCGATTGAACATTTGTTCAAAGTAGCTTCTGGCCTTGACTCGCAAATCATCGGTGATTTTGAAATTTTATCTCAATTAAAGCAGTCTGCTAAAACCGCCAAACAAAATGGTAGTCTTAATAGTGTAATGGAGCGCGTGATCAACTATGCGTTGCAAACGTCTAAAGATATTAAAACTAAAACTAAATTAAGTTCTGGAACCGTGTCCGTTTCTTATGCAGCGATTGAAATAATAAAGGAAAAAATTAAAAATACTACCGGCAAAAAAATTCTCCTTTCCGGTATAGGAAAATTTGGAAATCATATCGCTAAAAATTTAAAAGAATACCTGGGAGATACTACTATTTCATTTACAAACCGGACAGATGAAAAAGCATTAGATTTGGCTCTGAAATATGAGGCGAATTTTATTCCATATAAAAGTTTGTCGTCAGCCTCCAACGAAGCAGATGTGATTATTGTAAACTCGTCGGCTGAATTTTACACCATTCTTCCTTCTTTTTTTACAACCAACAAACCAAGATTATTGCTGGATCTTTCTGTACCACAAAATGTGCATCCTGATGTAAAAAACATAGAAGGAATTACGCTTTT
>JBDTJI010000092.1:0-8294 GCA_039935935.1 Ginsengibacter sp.
AGTGAAGAAGATTCTTTAGAAAGCCTTCTTCAGCATTTTGAAAAAGAAACAACTGTCGAAATATCTATCGTAACTGTGGACTCTAACATGGTGCATAAAGACAGTTTCAATGATTTCTCCGATCATATTTTAAAGATATGGGGAATAGGGAAACTAATAAAAGAAAATGGCATTGTCATTTGCATTTCAAAGGATTATAAAAAATTATTTATAAGTACCGGAGCAGGTATTAGTAAATATATAAGTGATCCTGACAAAAATCGAATAATTGAGCAATATTTTATTCCTCAATATAATGAGCACAACTATTTTGCAGGTACGCTAAATGGAGTGAATGAAATTATGAATAGAATTTCAAGTAAAATCAACAGCTTTCAAAGATAATTTTACACCCGAACTGAGTTACAAATTAAGGGTCCCTATTAACGGTTACTCATCGATTTCTAACTATTGATATGGACGAGTTGGTACTGAACAGCGTTATCTGATCATTCAATTTAAAATTTTATAAAAATCCCTGCCAATTAACGACAGGGATTATTTAAAGGAATTAGGTGTATTGTCAGGAAGGAATAAGATCTACAAGCCAAGCAATTTGTACATTTCATCCAGCCTGGGCGAAAGGACAATCTCAGTTCTCCTGTTTTTTGCCCGTCCTTCTGGTGTTGAATTACTGGCAACGGGTTCATAATAACTATGGCCG
The DNA here is from genome assembly GCA_039935935.1 of Ginsengibacter sp. Taxonomy (GTDB): domain Bacteria; phylum Bacteroidota; class Bacteroidia; order Chitinophagales; family Chitinophagaceae; genus Ginsengibacter. The sequence goes on from JBDTJI010000092.1 coordinate 704, forward strand.
GAAGAAATCACTCTCGTAGGATCCACTCTATAATTATTTACCAAAATACGCACAATCGAGTTTGCCCTGGCTGTACTAAGATCCCAATTGTCCTGGTATCTGCCTCTGATCGGGATACTATCAGTGTGTCCTTCAATATTCACTGCTACGTCATTATTCAAATTTAGTACTGCTGCAAGCTTAGATAAAGCATCTACTCCTTTAGGATTTATAACTGCGCTGCCTGACGGAAATAATAAATTCTCTGACAGGCTCACATACACTTTTCCGTCTTTTTGATATACCGAAAGATCGTTAGAGTTAAAACCTTTTAAAGCTTCAGACATTTTGTTTTTTAATTCCTCAGAGGCAGCTTTTTGCTGATTCAATAGGCTTTGAAGTTGCTCTAATTTTTGTTGCTGAACTTGCAGATCTTTCTGACTTTGAGAAATTTTATCTCTTTGCTCAGCCGTCTGTTGTCCAAGCTGAGTGTTTTGAGTACTAAGTGAAGATATTTTCCCGTTAAGATCATTAATGTTGTTTTCCAAAGTAGCAATCTGGTCTTTCAAAGAAGTAATATTATCCCGCAATGATAAATTCGTGTTAGCCATTTGGCTGCTGTCCGCCCGCAGCGTGGCTACCTCGTTCTGTGACTGTGTAAGATACCTTTTTGCAACGCAACCTGAGAACAGAAAAATAGCTGCAAACATTACTACATAATTTTTCATATTTTTTATTTTTTCAATTTAACCAAAAAAATGTGCCAGAAAAGCTCTGCTGTATAATTCGCATAAATATAGGGAAGAATGGGAATCTTTTTACATTAAGGACAAAGATTATTTCGATTTAAGGGATTATAAAGATAGCGACGCCTTGAAAATTAAATAATTCAATGCCAATATTATTCCTCAAATTCTTGTCAGCAATGGACGAGTAATCTTGTTTCAAAGTACCGGAGATGGTATAACTATACCTATTAGCTGTTCCCTTAATTTTTATCGAATTAAGCGCATTGGTCGTAACGATCTGAATTAACGCCAACCAGTAAAAATTTCAACAGTGTTTCATTGAGGAAATTTAAGGTACTAAATAATTAAAAGAGCCCGAATATTTGGTTGAAACATCGCGGTATAGAGGCGGGATGGCCGGACAAACGCGCGGCGCGATCGGGTTGTCCTTGATTTTTTGTTTCTTTTGCATCAAGGCAAAAGAAAAAGCAAAAAAACATGAATTCTGGTAAAGAAAATGACAAGAATAAATGTGATTTAAATGCATTCACTGCCACATTTAAGACTTAAATGACTAATCCTAAATTTTTATTTATATGAATAGTGTACATCAATAAATTAGCCCTAATGTGAGAGACCTTCTTTGATTGCTTTTAAAGCCTCTAGATTTTCTAATAATATCGGTAAAGTATTTCCAGCATAGTTTTCTAAATCCGTATTCTCTAGGCTGGTACTGGGTTATGTGTAGTATTTAAGATTAATAATGTGGTGAAATATCAAAACATATTCCATTTTGAGTTTAGGCTGAACATTATCATTAAAACCATTACCTGTCCCTGCTTCTGTTGATCTTTTGGGTGCGAATTATTTGCCACAACTAATATCTATTCCCATCATCGCGTTATTCCCGGGATTCTTTTAAAATCGTGTGTACAATAAACTTTGAAGCAGCTTCGCAAAAATCAAGTCCTGAATAATCAGGATTATAGCCGGCTATATAAGGTACTGCCATCATAAAAATTCGCTCGTTATACGCTCCAAATTCATCCAACACCTGGAAGTTGTCATTAATGGCGATACCCGGCACATTCAGGTAGTAGCCATTTTTATCAATAATTACGTCCTTATTGCCTGCTTCTTTTTCTTTAATAGCAACAATTGTGTTACGAAATTTTATTTTTGCAGGGCTTACCGTTTTTTTGTCTGTTAGGCTTTTATAAGGCAATTGGGTATAACTCAAATGAGGCTGTCCTATCGCGTCAATATAGGTTTTATAATGTGTTGATCTCGCTTTATTAGCCGAATCTGTATAATGATATGTAGCACCACATTCATCTCCAGGCTTTACATAACTATCATCGCCAACCGAAATAAGCTCCAGCAAACCTGCGTCATGTAATGCGAGCATTTCTTCTACAGACGACTGGGGCACATAGGCAATAACAATCGATATCAGTGGATGCAATGCTTTATGCAATCGCAGCATATCTTCTGCTGAAAAATATTTTGCGGGATAATTCATCGCAAAGCTCAATACACCAAGCATTTCCTTCCAATACACTGATTGTTGGCGGTTGATGGACTTTTCAGCCTCAATATATTCACCTTTGAAAAGGTCAAAAGCATCAACAGATTCGCGCAGTTTCATTATAAATTCAACAAAATCCTCCATCTCCATCTGCGCTATTTTGTTATAAAACTCAGGATCCTTTTCTCGCAAAGGCTGTTTAAAATTCTTCTCAAACACAAAATCCAGGGAAAGAAATCCATCGTTTTCATTCTTGTTGTCATCAATTTCTTCCTTAGTAAGAACAGCCTCTTTACCCAAATGAGAATCTTCGAGATGAAAACGCACGGCAGGCAGCAAGCCGCTTCTTGAATGTAATACCAATTTAAAATCATTGCTGTCATCTCTGAGTTTGAAAGATATTTTGCGATCCTTTCCTGTTATAAATTCACCATTATGACGGGCAAGAGTGCGTATGGCATCTATAGCAGTGAGAGATGAACCACGAATAGCTATTGGGTGGTTCGTTTTTCCGGCAAGTTTTACCGGCGGATAAGGGGAATCAAAATAACCTTCTACTTTTCCTTCGTATAAGGACGGCCAATCATGTCCGGTGCAGACAACTACATGATGAAATAGGTCGGCTTCCTCTTTCATATCTGTTACGACCTCTACCATTCTTTGTTCAGTATCGTCCACAATGTCTGTCACCATCACTCCCCGATGTATGGTTACAACTATCCCGGCAGCCTTCGCTTTTCTTTCCAGTTTATGAAACTGATCGCTTAGATATTGGCCAAATAAAAGGCGGGGCAGGACTTTGTAATCACTAAATTTCTCTGTCTGAATGTTGAATCTTTTCAACGTTTCGGGCTCTAAGGATTTTACCCAGTCGCTAAGAGAAGTTTCCAACTGAGGTATTTCATTGCCTGATACGTTAGTAATGTGTTCTTCTCCAGCCCCAGCCATGCTGTAGGGCATTCCGGAGCCAAGTTCTTTATTTTTCTCAAAAATTTCGATCTCTACATTATGGGCATTGGCCTCTACAAATCGCTTAAAAACGAATAAGCCGCTAGGGCCACCACCAAGGATCGCAATTCTTTTTATCATTACTCAAAAATATTTATGAATTAAACAGGCAAATAATTTACAAATCAATCTACATGCCGAAAAGATTTTGCTATGTTATATTCTTTTATTTAAACCCGGTATATAAGAAAAAGGCCGACGATCCACGCATTGGCATATTTGTTGAAACAATTTTTGTATATACAGCGGCTAAAAAAATTATAAAACCACCAAAAAAATGGTACGCAAATAAGATTAAATTTTTTTAAATAAATAAAAGAACATGAGTGCAAAATCTTTAATGAAAATCATTGACGATCAAATATGGCTGGAAGATGCAGGAGCTGCAATACAGCCGGTAGTCTTAGATGCCTTTAAAGCGGGAGGGAAAACAGGTAACGATATCAAAAACTTTTTGCATGGCAAATGGCTCGGCCATCCTGTGCACCCAATGATAACTGACGTTCCACTTGGTGCCTGGACTACAGCGGCGATATTGGATACAATGGAACTTTGTGGAAGCAAAAAATACAAACCAGGAGCGGATGCGGCCATTTCTATCGGACTGGTGGGCGCAGCGGGCGCAGCAGTTACAGGTTTGGCAGACTGGACTGGAACCACCGAGATTGAGCGCAAAGCAGGCCTTGCACATGCCTTGCTTAATGTTACCGCCACAGTTCTATACCTTACTTCTTTCCTGTTACGGAAAAGAAAGAATTCACGTAAGACTGCTATATCCTTATCTATGCTTGGGTATTGCGTCACTACTGCATCAGCTTACATAGGTGGCAACCTGGTGTATAATCAACAAGTGGGAGTAAATCACACGGCGCTGCCAAGTGGATATCCAAAAGAATTTGTGCCGGTTCTCCCTGAAAATGAATTACAGGAAAATTCCATGAAATGTGTGCATGCAGGAAAAGTGGATATATTACTTGCAAAGAAAAACAGTCAGATATTCGCTATTGTCAACACCTGTAGCCACATGGGAGGGCCGCTGTCAGAGGGAGAATTACTTGATGATTGCAGTGTTCGGTGTCCCTGGCATAATTCAATATTTTCTTTGAGAAACGGCAAAGTAATAGATGGGCCGGCTACCGAGCCACAGCCTCAGTTTGAGGTTCGCATTAATAATGGACAAATAGAGGTGAAATTGAAGGAAGATACTGCGCGAAGTTTCGTACCGCCTGAAACATCATAAAATAATTTAATCAGATAACAGCAACAAAACACATTCTGGTTCAGTGACACGATAGACTGAAAATATTTTCTTTCAAAAAGAAACAGTAAACCTTAAAAAATTTTGTATGTCAACAGATAAAAATAACACCGCAGAAGACAAGAAAGAAAAACTAGAGCAACATAAAAAATGGGTGCATGTGAGTGCTGGTAAAGAAAAAAAACAAACTTCTGAAAACGTAAAAAAGACAATTCAGAAAAACGGCAGCAAAGATGACGACTGGAATGACCCAACGGGAAATTCACACCCGTCTGATGAATCCTGATTATCCAATCAACCTGCGACTACTGTATCAAACTCTAATCTAACTACCATAACAGTATTAGTAAATTCGTTGACAGGAAGATTTTGCAAACGCAGATATTCTTTTTCTTCCTTAAAGTCGTTAGACGACTCAGTTAATACGCGTTTTATAATACTGCCGTCATCTAATAAAGTGTTTTCAAACGCGTAACGTGTTAAGGGCTCAAGAGAATATCCATTCGTATTGCAACCAGCATTAAAGTGGATATATAAATTTTTGCGGAGTTGTGTGTAAGAGGCAGTTGCGTCCTTAATCAACTCTGACACAACTTCGACTGAAAATAAGGATTCTTTGGCAGGCTTTATAAACCCACTGATACGGCGTAAAATATTTGCAGACATAAACATCCCAAACCGTTTTTCAAAAAACCAATCTCTGCCGTCTCCAAAAAGTGGAATGGATTGCAGTTGATTGCTATAATTATTTTTGTCATTATCAATTCCTTGAGAGGATACTATAGTTCCTGCAAGAGATTTATTAAAGGTCATGGGTATCACTCCCAATGTTGCCAGAGAAAGTAGTACTCTTCTTTTCATGTGTATTTAAAAATTAATAGCATCTATGGCCATAGATTTCATTCTAATTTTTAAAATAAATTTACAGAATATTTTTTTAGCTACACAATGCCTTATGGTTTTAAAGTTAATTGGTCATTTGATTAAAGGATGTCCTTTGATAATTTTGCCAGAAAAGGCGGGTGACTTACATTTGAGCCCCGATAATTTCCTAAGATAAAATTTCCACATGATCATAGATAAAATAGAACTTTTCCAGGTGCCTCCGCGCTGGCTGTTTGTAAAAATAACTACGAAGTCCGGCATCATAGGTTGGGGTGAGCCCGTTGTTGAAGGCAAGGCCGGTAGCGTGCATGCTGCGGTAACAGAAATGGAGCCTTACCTGTTAGGTAAAGATGCAAGGCAGATTGAAGATATTTTCCAGGTGCTGTCAAAGGGTAGCTTTTACAGGGGAGGCATTATATTGATGAGCGCTATCTCTGGCATAGAGCAGGCGCTGTGGGATATAAAAGGGAAAGCGCTTGGTGTACCGGTATATGAACTGATGGGAGGTGCAGTACGCGATAAAATGAGAATCTATTCATGGATTGGCGGCGATACTTCAGAAAACTTATCGCAACATGCCAAAGCGCGTATCGATGCAGGCTTTACAGCCGTGAAGATGAATATAGCAGGACAATTGGAAGTACAGCTCAATCTTAAAAAGATAAAAGAGATCAAAGAAAATATCCGGTCAGTAAGAGACACTATTGGAGAGGAAAATGATGTAGCGATAGATTTTCATGGACGCGTGCATAAGAACATGGCAAAGAGATTAATGAAAGAGCTGGAAGAATTTTCTCCTATGTTTTATGAGGAGCCATTGCTCCCTGAATTTAGCTCAGAGTTTGGGCAATTGGCTAATGCAACTTCTATTCCGCTGGCAGCTGGTGAAAGGCTTGTGGGACGTGGTGCATTTAAGGACATTATTCACGATGCTCACCTTGATATTCTGCAACCAGATATCAGCCATGTAGGTGGCATTATGGAAGCGAAAAGAATCGCAGCGTGGGCGGAAGCTTCAGATATGATGATGGCTATCCATTGTCCATTAGGGCCGGTTTCTTTTTCTGCCTCCCTTCAATTTGATTTTTGCACACCCAATGCATTGATCCAGGAAACGAGTATGGGCATTCACTATAACAAGGGCGATATAGATTTACTTACTTATGTCTTGAACAAAGAAGATTTTAAAGTGGAGAATGGATTCATTAAAAAAAATAATAAGCCTGGCCTCGGTATAGATATAGATGAATATGTGGTGAGAGAAATGGCAAAGGTTGGCCACGACTGGAAAAATCCCGTTTGGAGAAATGCCGATGGATCATTCAGCGAATGGTAAAAAAATAATTTTCAGAGAGATGGGGAACGATTTATTTATAAGTGTTGACTGGGGCACCTCTAACTTCCGACTTCGGTTGGTAGAAAAATTATCACAAAATGTGATACAGGAATCCATTTCTCCGATGGGCGTAAAACAGCTCTACTCAAAATGGCAAGAGCAAGGTGGCGATCGTGAATGGATCTTTCTTAATTTCCTGAAACAACAAATTGATGGATTACAAATTAACGTTTCTAAAAATATTGAAGTAGTAATTTCCGGGATGGCTTCTTCAAGTATAGGTATACGCGAATTACCTTATGCGCCTTTACCGTTTGATACCAGTGGGAAAGGTTTGTGCGTAGAAGTGATCAAACATCCATTGTTTCCTGGGAGCATTCAATTAATTTCAGGCGTGTGTTCCGATTCTGATGTGATGCGGGGCGAAGAAACCCAAATAGTAGGATTAGCGGAAGAAGGTTTTCTGTACGATAAGATTATTTTTATTCTTCCGGGAACACATAGCAAACACGTGATCTGTGAAAATGATCGGATAACTGGTTTTAATACTTATATGACCGGTGAATTGTTCCAGGTAATCAGACAGTATTCCATATTGAAGAATTCTGTTGCAAAACCACCTGGTGGTGATATTGATCTTATAGATTTTGATGCAGGAGTTCTTATGAGTGAGTCAGCGCCTTCCATTTTAAATAGTTTGTTTAAAGTAAGGACGAATGATATTTTAGGTAAAAAATCAGCTGAAGAAAATTATTATTTTTTAAGCGGACTTTTGATTGGTGCCGAAATGGTTACTTTACGATCCATGTCATTCGATCAGGTATTATTATGTGCAGGCAATGATTTACATGAATTGTATGAACGCGCTA
>JBDTJI010000093.1:0-6892 GCA_039935935.1 Ginsengibacter sp.
TATCTCCGGCGATTTGTGAATGCCCACTCCACACTACGGGATCATAATACAGCCTGAAAACAGAATCTTTGGAAGAAATGAACATGCTGTCACAAACGCTTTGCAATGAATCATTGAATATTTTTACATGATGAAAGGCAAGAAAATATCTTATAGCCGTATCGGATTTGTTGGTAGAATCCTTCCCTCCTGTTTCATTTTTCAGGCTATCCGAAATTTCCTGTATATTATCCGTTTTTATCGAATCCATCGAAGCAGAATTTACACCGGACCGTACCCTCCGGGATAGAGAATCTTCTGCTAGTGACATGTTTTCTTTAAACCTTTTTAGGCTATCATTGATTGCCATCCTATTTTTTAATGATACAGAATCTGCTTCCTGCTTTTTAAGTTGTTTTTCTTTTTGAATTTCGGCTTTTTGCTTTTGCTTTCTTTTCTTACGCCCCTTGGGCTGGGTAATGTTCTGCAATGTATCCCGCGCTTGTGGCTCAACCTTTACTTTTTCCTGTTTGTTGAGTTCACTAGTAGTTGGAGATATTCTGGACGTATCAGTTAACGAAGATTTGGTTTTTGCTTTGATAATTTCTTCCTGCAATATCGCCCAGGTTTTATAAACTGAATCGTCAGAAATAGTTTGCCGAACTTTCTCATTTTCTTTCACATTCACATTGATGGTGCTATCTTCATTCAATACCTGGTTGCTATTATTTACAAATGTGGTGAAGCCCGAAAAGATAGTATCTGCCGCCACATAAGTACTGTCGTCTTTTTGCTTAATAATTAGTACAGGTTTCCTGGTGGCAAGGAATGAATTATTTTTTTTATTCATAAACACCTGGTTCGCCAAAATAGTATAGCCCCCGGCTGAGTCAATAATTACGGCATTTCCTTCCAACTGCGCATTTCCGGTTTTGTTTTCCATTGCCATGGTATTGGCAGAATATAACCGGTCACTACTATCTTTTACAGTAGTGCGGCTGGTAAAGAAGGCATCACCTGTATTGAGATCGTAGGTACCCTGAGTAGTATTTATCTCTACTTCGGGAGTTTTAATATAAGTTTCGCTAATGAAATCAGATTTTCGTGTTCGCATGTTATATAACAACGAATCGGCACGAATATGTTTAGATGGCTCATCAAGCTTTACGTTCTTCTTAAAATAAATATCCTTGGTGTCGTCATAATAAGTGCCTTCCCTGCTGGTAATGATACTCTTGCCTTCTATTACTTTCCCGCCATTGTGAAAATTCCCAATACCTGTCTGAAGATTATAATCCAGATCGTCCGTAAAAAGGGTACCGCTATTGTTGGTAAGTTTTACTTTATTTTTCAAATAAGCGATTCTTTCTACACCAAGATATTTGAGATATTGACTGTAGGTATGCACGGTATCTGCCTGGTTAATCTCTATATTACCAAATGCTTCCAGTTCATGAGTGGTGGGATTTACTACTACACTGTCGCCATGAAACAAGGTTGTACCCTGCTTAATAACTGCTCCGCCTGCAATGGTTTGAAGCGTCGTTACAGAATCAATTCTGATGGCGCGCATGCTGGGGCCACTGATAATTTCAAATTCTCTTATTGAAGTATCTGCTACAGGTTGAGGAGGTGGCACTACCTGACTGAATGAAGAACCTGCCATCATTAAAAAAAAAAATAGTAACAGGTATTTTGCCGTTAGAGACATGTTATGGATTAGACACTTTTAAAGTATCATCAATAAGTGGGGCAGTTATATAATTACCTTTATCCTTTCTTCCAAATACGGAAATATTGACATATCGTTTCGGATGAACTCTGATATCATCTAAAAGAATATTGATCTTATTAGTAGTAGATTCCAGATTATCGTACAAACTCTTATCATTCAGAAGTAATCCTAGTGATCCATCTTTACTGTTTATCTTTTCTGCACCTGCTTTAAAACTGTTGATCGCTGCATTCAAAGTATCAAGAGTCTTTGACAGATCAATTTCAGAAAGCTTTTGAGAGAAAACCTTTGAATTTTCAAGGATACTATCCACTTTTTTATTATTGGAATTCAGGTTGGCAGTAAACGAATTCACATTATTCAACGACTTGGCCAACGCACCATTTTGAGTGTCCATCATTTGTTGCAATGATTCTGATGTGGTAACGAACGAAGCTGTAGCGAGGTTCACATTTGATAAAATGCTTTGAATATTATTGTTGGTACGCGTATCAAAAACACTTGTAATAGTGGTAAGCACTGAGTCAAGCGATTTTACCGCATTTTTTACTTCATATAAAACGGGGTTGATCAATTTAAGAGCCTCATCAAATGCACCGGTACTGAGAGTAGTAAGTAGTGTGTCTCCATTTTTTAAAAAATTACCTGCATCTCCTAATTTAATTTCCAGGGTTGGGCTTCCAAGTAGATTAGGGTTAATAACCGCAAGTGAATTATCGGGGATGTTTACATCGCGGGAAAGTGAAACCGTTACTACTATTCTTTTCATATCTTTTCCGCCATCAAGGTTTACAATTCTGCCAATCTGCAAACCGTTGATCATTACCGGGTTAGATTTTGCTAGCCCCTGCACATCCTGGTAAACGGCATAAACAGTACGATCTGTTTTAAAAACACTTTTTCCCTTCAAGAAATTAAATCCTATCACCAGTAGTCCGATAGCTATTATTGCCAAGAGACCTATTTTAGTTTCGTTATTAATTTTCATCTGAAAAATATCTTTTTTGAATTGACTAATGTCCACCTTACCGGGATGGGCAGGAAGCTACATAATCGCACCTCGTTTTTCCATACTTCTGTGTAATCACTTGCCGTCATATTCGTTTCATTTGGGCTTATTTCGGTCGGAAAAATAAGAGGTTTAAATAAAATTTCTAAAATTTGACTCTGCGAAAATAGTAAAAGTTAATTGGCAGTCAATAACTAAGTGAATACCGCCTGGAAAAGAAGTTAAGAATGCCCACCTTAAACCCGTGTTTTATTTTGCATCACTCTGCGCAGGCGAATTGGCAACGGCTTTGACACCCCCTACCTGATTTTTATAAGTTACAAGTGCTTTAGTTATAGCCTCCGCAATTTCCTGCTGACCTTTCTCACTATTAAGATAACGCTCGTCGTCATAGTTAGCAACAAATCCCGTTTCTATTAATACGGCCGGCATCTGAGTTGCATGCAACACCCATAATCCCTTTTGGCGTTGCCATACACCAAGATCATTTCTCCCGGTTTTTGCAACTTCCTGCTGTACCAAAGAGGCGAGCTGATAGCTTTTCTTAAAATAATTTTGTGAATATAAGAGAGCGCTTGCTTTGTATTCAGGGCTGTCGTAATTGATATTTACCGTGCTGTCGTTGTCTTCTGTATTAAATCCTAAATCACCTTCTTCCAAAGCTTTTATCTTATCACTGGTTTGCCGGGCTGACAATATCAGAGTGCTGGTACCTTTGCGGGTGGTTGGGATTTTATAATATTCCCGGATGGGCACTTTGCGGGTATGTTTAGTAACTATCTTTTTCCTGCTTTTGCCCTTGCCTACATATTTAGTAGTATGATATGTCTGACTACGATAGCCGGTTATCCTCGATCCTGTTTTTAAAGTTACCGCATCAGCATGAATGCACACAAATAAATCCCCGTGATGATCGTTGGCAAATTTGGCCTTTTCTCTAACCGACATAAACACATCTGTGGTGCGGGTAGGAATTACGTTTACATCAGGCATTGCTTTCTTTAAAACATCCACCAGTTTCATGGAAATAGCAAGGGTGATATTTTTTTCCTTGGAGCCCAAAGTTCCTTCATATTCACCATTGGCACCATTATCTTCGCCTCCGTGTCCGGGATCTATTATTATTGTTTTTATCTTCCTCGAAGACTGGGAAAAACCCCCTTCAGAAAAAAGCAGCATGAATGAGGTTAAAAATAAAATACAACCAATTGATTTAGCGGAATACCAGGTTTTTTTTAATACAAACATTAATAAATATGATTTTAAACGAGTACATACAATTCTTTAACATTCTTCACAAAATCCATAATAGGATTATATCTATTTTTGTTGCCCTTCTGCTATGCACAACATAAACAAATTTAGCTTAAAAACTGTTTCGATATTTGCTTTTATAGCTATTCTGATTATATTAACTATTGATAGCAGTGGCAAAGATTTTCTTACAGAAATTCCTGTTTTTAATAAGTCTTTACACAATGAGATTGACAACGACAATACCCAACTGTTTATTTCAAAGAAAAACTATTTTTCTGTTTTAGAAAAGCGAAAATTTTTTAGAGACACCGTCCCTGCAAAGCAAATCCTCACTTCGGATAGTATCCCTTTAATAAAAGCCGACTCTCTTTCTATAAAAGATTCTGCTATGATCAAGGATACTTTGATTACCAAAGACACCATCCCCTATAAACTGGCAAAAAACGCACTGGAAGCGCCGCTGGAATACACTGCTGAAGATTCAATGGTCATTGACGTTCCGGATAAAAAAGTAACCTTGTATGGAAAAAAGGTAGTTACTGATTATAAAGATAATAATCTCACAGGGCCCGTTATATCTTTTGATGAAGCCACCGGAGATATTACGGCGACTATAAAAAGAGATAGTACGGGAAAAGTGATTGCATTTCCTACGTTTAAACAATCAGACTTTACTTCTCAAAGCGATACGGTGCGTTTCAATATGAAAAGCGGAAAAGGCCTTACTAAAAGCACTTATACGCAACAGGGAGAGATGTATGTATATGGAGAGGTAATTAAGAAAGTAAATGAAAATGTTTTCTATGCATTAAGAGGAAGATTTACTACTTGCAATCTTGATACTCCACATTTTGCTTTTATCAGTAATAAAATAAAATTCATTAATAATAAAGTTGCTATTTCAGGACCTGTTCACCCGGAATTTGAAGGAGTTCCTATTCCTATCTATTTTCCTTTTGGAATATACCCTCTGAACCAGGGAAGGCACTCCGGTCTTTTGTCTCCCAATTTTACAGTCAATGAACAAAGGGGCCTTGGGCTGGAAGGGCTTGGATTTTATAAAGTCATTAATGACTATTGGGACTTCACGATAAGAGGCAGCCTCTACTCTTATGGCGGTTGGTCATTAAACTTCAATCCACGCTATTCAAAAAAATATCATTACAGTGGGAACCTGTCATTTGACATGCAAAATTTTAATTTGAATTTTAAAGGCGATCCTGATTATCAAAAAAACCGAAGTTATCGTATCACATGGAGCCATAGTGCCGATACTAAATCGAGGCCAGGCGTCACCTTTTCGGCAAATGTAAATGCCGGTAGCAGCAGTTATAATTCTACAGTACCCAATAACCCTAACCTGAATTTTCAGAACCAGTTATACTCCTCCATTGCCTATTCTAAAACGTGGCAGGACAAACCGTTTAACTTAACCCTTACGGCCAATCACGATCAAAACACCAATCAAAAACTAATCAACGTGAGTTTGCCCTCACTGGGTTTTACCATGAATACAATTTATCCGTTTAGAAGAAAAGAAGCAGTAGGAGAATTAAAATGGTACGAAAATCTTGGCATTGGCTATAATCTGACAGCCCAAAACAGGTTTTCTTTTTATGATACAGTAAAAAACAAAACCATTTTTCAACAAATAGCCGATACGCTGCAATGGGGTGCTCATCATTCTCTCCCTATTAGTCTGTCACTTCCCCAAATGGGCATATTTCAATTATCTCCTTCTGTAAGTTATGATGAAACATGGTTTCAGAATAAAGTAATCCGCGGATGGGACGATGTTACTAATAAATCCACAGTACGGATTAAAGAAGGATTTTATAGAGCTCGCCAGATGGCATTTAGCCTCAGCACTTCCACAAGAATCTTCGGGATGATTTCCGCTAAAAAGAAAGATGCCAAAATACAGGCAATACGGCACGAAATAAGACCGACTTTTGGGATCAGTTACCAGCCTAATTTTAACGGGCAAAATTATTATTTAGCCCAGATAGATTCATTCGGAAACAAAAGTTTGCTTCCTTATTTTGAATCAGGATATAATCTCTACGGTGGTTATACCAATGGAAGATTCGGCGGTTTTAATTTTGGTTTAGAAAACAATATTTCAATGAAGGTGCGTAACAAGAAAGATACCGGCGAAAACGCTGTTAAGAAGGTATCTATTCTGGATGCCTTCAGCATCAACGGCAGCTACAATTTTTTCCCTGTAGATTTTCATCATTTCTCTAATATTTCCGCCACAGCTTCCACCAATTTATTTAATAAAATAAATTTCACCGCAGGAGCCAATTTTAACCCTTACGAAGTAAATAGCGAAGGTAGAGATACCAACATATTAGTATGGAAAAGAAAGCCCATTTCGTTAGGCCGTATGACCAATGCCAACATTTCATTATCCAGTTCCTTCCAGGGCGGCAATAAGAAAACGGGGGAAGAATCAGGAGTCAAGCCAGGACAGCCTCCGCCCGGTTCCGGATACAACCAGGATGAATATAATAGCGAAATGGCTTACATTCAAAATAATCCCAACGACTTTGCAGATTTTAATATTCCCTGGTCCGTAAACCTTTCCTATTCTTTCTCTTTGACAAAAGCTTTTATAAAAGGGATAGGTTTTGAGAACAGGTATACGCAAAATATTAATTTTGGTGGAACACTAAATATTACTCCCAAATGGCAAATGGGTATTAACGGTTATTACAACATATCCCTGGGTCAGTTAAATCCATTATCACTTTCCATTTCAAGAGACTTACATTGCTGGCAAATGTCTATTAATATGTCTCCGATAGGCATCTATCGTTACTTCAGTATCAACATCAGTCCAAAATCTCCTCTACTTCGCGATCTGAAAATCAATAGAACAAGATCGTTCTATAGCGGGCTGTAAAAAA
>JBDTJI010000094.1:0-6440 GCA_039935935.1 Ginsengibacter sp.
CTATCATATCCCCCGGTTTTAAAGAATAAGAAGGAATATTCAGCACTTCACCATTTACAGTAATATGCTTGTGAGATACCAGTTGACGGGCAGCCTGGCGACTTGGGGCAATCCCCATACGGTAAACAGTATTATCCAGGCGTGCTTCCAACAACTTAATTAATTGCTCACCGGTAACCCCCTTACGGCGCGATGCTTCATTAAATGTATTATGGAACTGTTTTTCCAATAAGCCATACGTATATTTGGCCTTTTGCTTTTCGCGAAGTTGAAGAGCATATTCACCAAGGCTTTTGCGTTTGCGTGCAGCTCCGTGCATACCAGGTGGGTTGCTGTTTTTTGTTAACCATTTTCCATTGCCTGTAATAGGCTCTCCGAATATACGTGAGATTTTTGTCTTTGGTCCTGTGTAACGAGCCATAATTGATTATTTGATTTTTTAGTGTCGGTGCATCATCATTAAAAATCGAAAATTAATAATACACCCGGTTATTAAAATATGCCTGATATACTGATTGCCTGATTACAGACATCCAAAAATCAGACATGATACGTTGTTATACTCTTCTCTTTTTGGGAGGCCTGCAGCCATTGTGGGGCAAAGGAGTAATGTCTTTGATCATTACTATTTCAATTCCTGATTGGGAAAGTGATCTTATCGCACCTTCACGCCCCGAGCCTGGCCCTTTTACATAAACGTCAACACGTTTTAAGCCGGCATCCATTGCTACTTTAGCAGCGTCAGAACCCGCCATCTGCGCCGCATAAGGCGTATTCTTTTTAGAACCTCTGAAGCCCATTTTACCAGCAGATGACCAGGAAATAACCTGCCCTTGTTTGTTGGTTAAACTAATAATAATGTTGTTGAAACTTGCTACGATGTGTGCATCTCCATAAGGCTCTACTTTTACGATCCTTTTCTTTGATGATGCTTTTGCATTTGTTGCTTTTGTTGTTTTTGTTGCTTTTGCCATAATAATTCTAATAGGTAATCTTTAAAAAATGTACCCGATAATTATCGGATCGAATCAATCCTGCTTCCGGCTTAAGAGATCTGGTATTGATTCAAAAAAACAAGCCATTATTAAAAATCAGAAGCTATGAATTACCAGTTATTTGTCGGCAATTCATAGCTTAATGTTTTATTTCTTAGGTGCCTTTTTCTTTCCTGCAACTGTCTTACGTTTACCTTTACGGGTGCGGCTATTGGTGCGGGTACGCTGGCCACGCAGAGGCAACCCTTTACGATGCCTTAAGCCACGGTAGCAGGCAATATCCAACAAACGCTTGATATTGGTTTGCACTTCACTTCGTAATGCGCCTTCAGTTTTAAATTCAGAACTAATAATATTTCTGATGGCGGTTTGCTCATCATCATTCCATTCATTCACTTTTTTATCGTAATTCACCTCTGCCTTTTCTAAAATATAACGGGCAGTCGAACTACCAATGCCATAAATATAAGTAAGGCCTATTTCTCCTCTTTTGTTTTTTGGTAAGTCTATACCGGCAATACGCGCCATAAGAATTATTAATTTTTAATTTTTATTTTTTATTTGTACAATCCTGACTATCGAGGGCTTAACCTTGCCTTTGTTTAAACCTGGGATTTTTTTTATTAATCACATATAGCCTACCTTTCCTTCTCACTATTTTACAATCAACACTTCTCTTTTTTATCGCAGCCCTTACTTTCATGATGCTCTTTTTTATTTGCTTCTTAAAATATTTGTTATTTATATCTAAAAATTATTCTCCCCCTTGACAAATCATAAGGGCTCATTTCAACACCCACTTTATCACCCGGTAAGATCCTGATATAATGCATACGCATTTTACCGGAAATAGTTGCCAGGATCTCATGGCCATTTTCCAGCTTCACCCTGAAATTAGCGTTGGCTAAGGCTTCCAGGATTGTGCCGTCTTGTTTAATGAGTGATTGTTTAGCCATATCTTTTTTGGAGGCGCAAAGATAAGTATAAAATTTCAATTTTTATTACAAAAAAACTACATTCCTATACAGGCCTCTGTATTTTGGCATTTTGTGAAATATCAGGGTGTATTCCATAAGATTTTTCCCAAATAACTCACTTATAAGTTCCAATTTATTCACAAAAAGGTCTATAATAGCGCTTGAATTTATTCTTTCCGGTTAAGCGTATTCCATATTACATTATAAATGTCAACGGGAGCAATCTTGTTATTTAAAGATGTTTTGGTAATAATCACCGGATGAAATTCATCAGGCGTTCCCACTCTTCCATGAGAACCTCCTACCAATTTAGCATCTAGGGGAATCACATCCATTACATATCGAAATCCTGCTTTTTTGCGTAAAAGCTTATAGCCTGCACGCAACTTTGAAGTCATAAACATTTCCACTGGATCGTAACCTGGCTTTTTATGAATATCTACTAAACGGGCATAATCAGGTGCAAGATCATCATTAAGCCAGAAATAATAGGTAAACCAACTATGAGCATCCGCCATTAATACCAGGTCACCGCTTCGCTCATTATCAATATGATAGTTTGCCTGCGCAACTTTATCCAATATTAGTTCGATACCAGAAACTTTTTCTAAAATATTTTTGACCTTATTTGTTACCGAATGATCGTTAATATAAACATGAGCCACCTGGTGATCGGCCACCACAAATGCTTTTGAAGCGCCTGCATCTAACAATTCCAAACCTCCTTCTACTCTTATCTGCAATAAATCATTTTCTCTGAATAACCGGTTTAAATGGATAGGATTATTCACCGGCATGATGCCATATTCTGAAAGAATTATAATTTCTGATCCCTCTTTTTCAAAATGCTGTATTAATTGAGATATTACGGCATCTATTTTCTCTAATTCTTTTGAAATTTTAGAAAAGTCCGGACCAAACTTTTGAAGGCAATAATCCAGATGTGGAAGATAAATCAGTGACAATGTAGGATGATACCACTTATCTGTAAGTATCGAAGCATCAGCTATCCATTGTGTAGATTTAATATTGGCTCCCGGGCCCCAAAACTGAAATAAAGGGAACTGCCCCAATTCCTTTTGCAGCCTGTCGCGCAATTCTGCCGGATGCGAATAACAGTCCGGAAGTTTTCTGCCATCTGCAAGATAATTGGGACGGGGTGTAACTGCAAAATCGGCTGATGAATACATATTGTACCACCAAAACATTTTTGCACATGTAAAATCAGGATCTCGTTTTTTTGCCTTTTCCCATATTTTTTCAGCATGAACCAATTTATTTGATTGTTTCCAAAACTTAATTTCACATTCTTCCCTATCATACCAACCATTACCCACTATGCCATGCTCAGAAGGCCATGTGCCAGTAACATAGGTTGATTGCACCGCAGTAGTTAACGCAGGCAGCATGGGTTCTATAGTGCTTAAGCTTTTACCCTGAATATAATTTTTCAAAAAAGGGGTATGCTCGCCTATTAATGAAGGGGAGAGACCCACCACATCTATCACAACTGTTTGTTTCATCATTAATTTATTTTACCTGAACATCAATTCTCCAATATATCTTTCGCCCATTGCAGTTCCCTGATAATGGAGTCGCGTAATGGCAATCTTAAATTTTGAGGAAGTACTTCCCATGTATAGGTTTCCACTTCGAGATGATTGGTGAAAGGTTTCTTTTTTTGAATAGAAAGTACTTCGATTATTTCATCATGAGTGGAAGATAATAAATCAAATTTTTTTGCGAAGACGGGTACATGGAAATGTGCCCGCCATTCGCTGATCAAAGAATTGTCTTTTTCATTCAAAGCTTCCGGGAGATCAGGATATCGCAACAGGTTTCCATCTTTAGTTCTGGCCACCACCTGGTGCAGGTAAACAGGTTCATTAAATCTGGAAAAATTTTCTTTAATACTTTCAGTTTTGATTTCCGGTGAATTCATGTCCGCTTTTAGTGCAGCGCTGATCTGTATCTTTCCCACTTTAATACTTTTCTCTGCAAGAAGGTTAATAGTTGTTTGATGATCTTCATAGCCAACTGCAAAATGACATACGTCATAGCATAAACGAAGATGTTCTTTGATTAAATCTTCTGCCTTGTGATTTGAAATATTCATTTTTGAATTAATAATCGGAATGCCTGCAGGAAGCAAATCATTTTCAAACCATTCAATAAATTCGGTACCGCTTTCTAATAACCCATCAGGCTCAGGCTCTATATCAAGATGCAAAAGTTTACCGGTAGATTGATGTATTTGAATGAGATCTCCAATAATGCGAATTATATTTTTGGTAGCACTTCCCCTGGCATCATATAGTTGATTCTGATTGGTAAACCAAGGCTTGTAGCTCAATGGCGACGTAGAAACTCCTCCATCCATTCCTTCCGGAATAAGAGCTGCTAAAATTTGAAACAACCGCAAGGTATATTCAACTCTTTCATTCGAAACCCAGTCAGGAGTGTGTACCTGGTCTTTTACAACTATACGATGGAATCCACCATAAGGAAAACCATTCATCGTAAAAACATACGCATCATGTTCCCTGAGCCATTGTTTAAAATCAGACAGATTTTCTTTTTTGATCAGGTCAATACTTGCTTCGTTGGAAAGCCGCAGACCTATACCCATCGGTTTATTGGGAGATAATTTTTCTTTAATAGCAGGAAAATTAATTTGCAATGCATAAAAATGATCTCTCCATGTTTCTCCGGCATGGATATTAGTACAATAGGTTAAATGGCCGACTTCAGTAAGCATAATAAATGACATTTTGCTTTAAAGCTTCAATATAGAATTTGCAAAATTACTAAATACGTTCTCAACAATTCGATCGTTGAATTGAAAAAGCTTCATTCATCGGCAATATCGGCCATAAAAATTTTATGTAACCAGAGCCTTACTTTAGTGTTTTTTAGTATTTGAGCAGATCAACCATACCATCCTTGTTGATGGTAGATTCCAATCGGATTAAAATAACTGAAATAGGTGCCTTCGACTTTAAATTATTTTTTAAAATGGTCTTTGATCAGACTGAATTTCCATAACTATTAATTGCGAGTATCAGGGAGTCTGTTTCTCTTCGAGAAATACGATATAAAGCATCAATGGATGAAACACCAGGTACGGTGCACGCATGACTTCATCGCGAATATTTTAAACAGCCACGGGTAACATTAATCCACCAACAGCGGCAGCGGCAGTTCCAATAAATTGTCGTCTGTTAAAGTAATTTTCTTTTGTCATAGCCTATTTGGTTAAACAATATTGTCTCTATTATTTAAAATTTCGTAAATGTATTGGTTGGCATAAATTTCTTTTTCGATAGGACTATATTAAACAATTTCAGGGTAATTACCTCATGGATATTTTGGTTTAAGAAACATATAATCAGAGCGGGTGATCCAACCTGTTCTTAAATCCATTCTGAACCAACCTTCTGCATTCTTTTTATGAATTCGTCAAGGCGAAAAAGGTCCATAATCTTTTATATCATATTCAATCCAGGACTTTCCCATATCTGGTGAAAATATAATTCCCAACGTAAACGGTGAAGCGACGGCAACATGAGTGGCAAGTATCACTCCATCTTCTATGATCATAAATCCACATTCATAGTTTGGATTAAATAGCCTGGTATGGGCTTTTGGATTGCCAATATCAGCCGGATCACAATGAAAGATTCCTCTGTCCCACGGCTCAGGACCATTGGCATCACTGATCCAGTACATCCGTCCATCGACGAAGTTTATACCACCAGCTTTATACCTCGTGTTTGAACTTTCTGTGATGATAACTTTCCAGTTCCATTTATCTTTAGCAGAGTCGTAAGTACCCCGAAGCCAGTGACATTCTTCCTTTGCCTTCGGCCCCCTTTTGATGTCGCCGGTGCATGCATAAAATGCATCCTCAGCAGGATTATATGCAACACAGTGAATATGACGGGAGATTACCGGATTGTCCGGATCGCCCAGAAGGTTTCCTCCCTGGCCTCCCCCCGGGGAGCCGTTATCTGTAAAGTTGGGATTCTGTCCAAATGAATAAGCTATTTTCACTGTTTTGCCATTATCTGTTGTATAATAAATGTTCTGAGGGACTGTGCCGCCAATTACATTACAGTAGTTACCCCATACCAGCATCTCTTGCCCGTTAATAATCCAGGAGTCCGCTCCTGTTAAGGTATGAAAATACCATCCCGGGTTATCAGGATTTTTGGGAGTTTCCGCCCCTGCGCCCCGCATTGATACTTTCCCTCTTACTGTCTCCACAGCTTGAGGTTTTCTCTTCACATCACGGCAACAGGTTCTCTCGTTCCATGATAAAGCCTGTGTTAAGCTCGTGCAACCTATACGCCGGATGTCCCGGGAACAGTAAACAGGTAACTTTCCCAGCTTGTCCCAAAGATGCTATTGTACCTTGGTTTTGACATCGTCTAACCCTTTCGACGCCTCATCAGTGGTTCACTCACGT
>JBDTJI010000095.1:0-2974 GCA_039935935.1 Ginsengibacter sp.
TTTTCAGGCTTTCTACAAATTCTATAAACGCCGGTGTGCCCACAACCACCAAATTTTCTTCCATTTCCAGCGAAAACATTTTTCTTAAGCCCCGTCCTATAGTTTGTTCCGGTAGAATTTTAGAATCAGCTCCAAAAGGGCGAAGCCCTACAATGGTAGTAACGTTTTTTACATCCCACCCTTCGCGCAACATCAATACAGATACAACCGCTTTGTAGGGTGATAAATCTTTATCAATTTCATCCGCTGCCTTTCTTAATTTCTCTAACTCTTCTTTATCTTTTTTTGTAGTTGTAGCCTCTTTTACCTCACCAAAATTATTGGTATGAATTGTCAAGACAGCATCTTTTAATAAAGGATAGCTACTTTCCAAAAACGCAGCGGCCTGGTCAGCCTCGCGTGTACTCATTGCCATTATAAATAGTATCGGCGTTTTAATATTTTTTAGTTCGTCATATTGCTTTTCCCACTCCAGATATCCCAGGTGTATATAATCCCTGTAACGCTCTACAAAATCAGAAGAATCTTGCTCATGAATTTTTTGTCGCGAAACTTCGTCCGGTAGGACAGGTGATTTTACTACATTCTGCTTAATGGCTTCTACCAAAGGATAATCGCAGATGGTTTGCACGAAGATTGCACCATTATTATGTTTAGGCGTTGCTGAAAAATCTGCCTGCAAGCTAATACCATTATCGTTTTTTAATTTTAGTTTATTGCTGATGTCTTCAATGCTTTTAAACCAGGCGAGCGATTTATCATGAATATGATGTGCCTCATCATTTAATATAACAAGGTCTTTTATTTTATCACTACGTAATACTTTTCCTAAATCCAAACCTTTGGAAGTGTCTGCATCTGGTTTAGGTTTTATACCTAAAAAAGTCGTCTCAAAAGATTGTTCGGGGTCTTCATTAAAAAATACACGATGTACATTGGTTAAGAAAATATTGCCTGATTCTGTAATTGGTTTCAGTTCGTCTTGTACATGAAGGGTTAATTGAAAATCATTTTTCCAGTCTTTATCATCTGTTCCATTTTCAGGAATAAATGGTTCTTCAAAAAACATTTTTAATCCGCTAAAGTCTTTCAGCAATCGGTTAAGAACAATGATGTTCGGCGCTATTATTAAAAAATCTTTTGACAAAGCACTTTCCGGTTCGTATAATTTATGAAAGTATGACCACACCAAGGTCAAACCCATCACTTTGGTTTTACCTGCGCCGGTGGCCATTTTAACCACATAACGTGTCCATGATTCATCAAACATTCCGGTACTCACCCGCTCAGAAGAATCAATCCGCATTAATTCGTATTTATCTCTTGCTTTCGCTACTTCATAGAGGTATATAATTGATTCAATGGCTTCACGCTGTGAAAAGAAAAAGCAGAATTTATTCTGACCAATAAGATGTTCCTGGTGGAACCAAAAGTTCAATAAAGTTATAGAGGTTTCGGATGCTCCTTTATAATTATCCTCCCGCCATTTAGTAACTGCCAACCTGATTTTATAAACCAAGGGTGGAAGTAATTTATCATAGGCATCCTGGAAAGCTTCTAACTGGTTTTGCGAAGGAGCCCATCGCTCATTAGGTGTCAGAATTTTAAACGGGTCAGTTTTGATCATTGTGCAAGTTTAAAATCAGAGTGCATATTATAGAATTGAAAATAAATTCTCCCCTGGCATCACCGATTTATGGTTTATTTATTACTCTTAATTTCTTTATTGGGTGCTTCAAGCTTTTCGGACATTCTAAAATTCTGTTCTCAAATGTACACGTATGTCAATAAACTTTTTATGTTACGAAATGTCTGCGCCCCGGCAAAAGTGTAGAAGCACGTCAGGATAAAAAGAAAGCCTATCTTTTTATAAAGAAATTTATCTTTTTTCATGATAATTTTTTACCGGGACTGTGGCAATTTCCCCTTCGGGGGTTGGAGTTGGCTTATTTTATTTGCGAATACAAGTCAGGGTAATCTGTTATAGCGCCGTCTGCTCCCATATCTTTTAAATGCTGAATTTCCTCTACTGTATTAGGTGTCCAGGGAATTACTAAAACGTTTTGCCCGTGAAATGCCTTGCATAATTCAGATGTAACAAGAGAATATTCCGGGCTGAATATATCAGGTTTAAAACCTAATTCATCAATGTAACCTTGCACAGTTTTCTTGTTGGCAGGCCCTACGAGAAATGAGATTTTAACATTCGGATATTTTTCATGAACCAGTTTTAAAGCCCTTACATCAAAAGATTGTATCATGGTGCGCGGCTCAATGCCTTTATCAATAATGATTTTCATTGCCTCATCCACATATTCTTTCAGTGTGGAATAATTTTTCCCGTCAGCTTTCGGACTCGATTTGATCTCTATGTTGTAGTGGTTTACATGATGTTTCTCTTTTGCATAAGCTCCCACAGAATCAATTAGCACGCTTAGAAGTGGTTTAACGGCGTGCATTTTCTTCTGCCGTGGAAAACCGGGATGCGGTTTAAGACCTACATCATATTTGGCAACACTGTCGTAGGGCATGTCGTATATAAGCCTGCTGTAACCATCTTTCTTCGTCATAGTATCTCCTTCAGGAGTAAGACAAAAGTCACTGCTGAAATAGGAATCATGGGATACGACGATCATTTTATCTTTAGACATTTGGAGATCCATCTCCAGCGTACTGCCGTAGTTGATCGCATTCTCTTCAGAAGCAATGGTGTTTTCAGGCATTAAGCCACGCCCGCCCCTGTGAGCTTGTTCATCGAAAGCCCGCGCGCTATCCTTGTGCGAATTGGATGAGTTGCATGAAATCATTACTGTAGTAATTAGAAAGAAAAATGATAATTGAATGTTGAGTGTCATTGTAGTGTAGTTTATTCTGAAGATTGTGTTTTAAATATTCGTTCCTCCCATTACAGGATCACTGTAACTTTCTTTGCCGGTTTCTACGCGGCCTGCATACCTTTTTGTGAAAGCAGGAT
>JBDTJI010000096.1:0-11934 GCA_039935935.1 Ginsengibacter sp.
ATTGCGTTTGAAATAATCTGCCACTCTAAAAATAAGTTTATAAACTCCTTCATTATTTCTATCTTTTTTTTTAGAAAATCAGGAATCCTTCCATTAATATCAGTTATTTTTCTATCCACAAAAGACCAGGTATTATCTTGCTCATTCAGTTTCTGCAGTTCAACTGTAACATCTGTTGCCGGCAGTCCTTTGCCTATGTCAAGAATATGGGTGGAAAGTTGCCAGGTATTGGCCTGGGCATTGATGTGGCTGGTTGTAAAAAGCAGGAATAATGCAATAATGTATTTCATAATTAAATATTTAGGATTAGAAACGAATTATTAAAGCTTCGCGGTCTAGATCTTTGATTTATAAATTAAAATTCAAAAGAGAATCCGATTGAGGGCAACAAATTACCTGAACTGGTATTAAGAATGTAAGGCACGCCATTAGAACCGTCTTTCTTTAAAGATTCGCCATCGGTCGTGACAAATCCGCTATTGTCTTCTTTACGGGCAAAGGTAAATCTTGGAAGATTAGGATACTTTTGCATCAGTACGTTTTGCAAATCCAAATAAAAATTAAGAGAGGTTTTGCGAAAATTAAAACGTTTGTCGATCCGCAGATCCAGTTGGCTGTAAGAAGGCAAACGTTCTGAATTCAAACGGCTGTAATCCAGTTCGCCCGTGCCTTTGATTACATAGTCCTGTTGGGATAACGCTAGGTCAAAGGGCGTATAAGGTGTGCCTCCTGCAAATCGATATTTTAATCCGAGGTCTACTTGCTTTGGAAATTTATAACCTATGGTGGTGGAAAATAAATGTTTGGTATCCCACGAAGATGGAATTAATTTTCCATCGATGCCAGAGAAATCACTTCTGATAAATGAATAGCTTGCAACATAAAAGAGATGATTGATCAGTTTTTGCTGCGCAAACAATTCGAAGCCATACGTTTCTCCCAGCCCTGAACTCAATAATCTTTCGCTGCCAATCGATCCATATTCATTACCGAGGTTAGCCAGTGAAATACCCGTCAGTTGCGACACTGGGTAATGATCATACTTTTTATAAAAACCCTCTAAAGTAAAGCGGAGTGAATTCTTAGGAAGATACTGAACACCAGCCACATAATGTGTGGACTGTATGTAATCCATATTTTTATTAGCAAATATTCCATTCATATCCTTATAACCCAGCGCCGTGTAAGTTGGTATTTTAAAATAGGTACCAACCGAAGCCGTGATGTCAAAACGAGGATCGAGGTGATAAGCAAAAGATATTCTTGGAGAAAATGTTTTCAAAGGATTATTTCCATTGTCTGTAAAAGAATTCATATCTGTGCGGGTTCCGGCCGAAATCAATAACTTTTCATTAAAAATATTTTTAGCTATCTCAGCAAAAGCACCGTACTTCCAAAAATGAATTTCACTGTCAAATTGCATTTCCTGGTCAGGACTTGTTTTGGTAAATATGTTGCCGTTGTAACCTACGTATTCACCGGATATGCCGGCACTCCATTTCCATCCATTTACAAATTTGTTAATGTCCCACCTGAATTTGTTTTCGATTTCATTTGAATTCACGTACATCGTAAGTTGGCTGTCAATGCGCTTTTCATCTTCAAACTTATCAATGTTATTGGTGAACATATTTCTGCTTAAAATATAATTGATATACCCATTCTTAATTTTTTGATTTAGGTTAAAGCCGACTGTATAATTCCATTGATTGATGTAGGGAGAAGAACGTAGTACATATATATTTTCAGCAGTTGATTTCTTTGGTGTTGCAAAATGAAAATCGTCAATGCCTCCAAGCCCAATTGCTGTCAAAGTAACTTTTTTATTGAAGTGATGAGTAACCTTATATTGAAAGTCATAAAAATTAGGGCGTATGGGAAGATCAATTAATTTAAAAAGAAGACCTAAGTAGGATTTTCGTGCGGAAGCTAAAAAGGTGGTTTTTTTTGAGATCGGCCCTTCCATCGTTAATACAGATTCAGTGGCGCTCACACGAACATTGCCCGAAAGCCGCTCCGGATTGCCATCTCTTTGTTTGATGATAAATGTGGAAGCCAGTGCATTATCGTAACGCGCATCAAATGCAGAGGAACTCAGCTTCAGGCTTTTTATAAAAGATACATTTAAAAGACCCTGCGCACCGCCGGAACTTCCTTGTGTCTGAAAATGATTCAACACAGGGATTTCAATTCCATCGAGATAATACACATTTTCATTGGGTGCGCCACCTCTTACAATAATGTCATTGCGGTCTCCGGTTCCGTTACTTATACCTACTCCGGGTAAAGTCTGTACTACCTTCGACACATCAAAATTTCCACCTGGGCTGCTCTTAATTTCTTCACTGGTCAACTGCTGAACAGATAGAGGAGTAACCATATCTGCAGCAATTGCCGTTTTATTTTGATTGATATTAATTACCACTTCAGCAAGACTTGATGCGTCTGGAATCATTTCAAAATTGACGATTTGCGAATTGCCGGTAGTTAGCACAATATTGTATTTTGCCATAGCCTTATAACCAACCGAACTTGCATTTAAATTATAAGTACCTACGGGTATGGTTAATTTAAAATTCCCCAGGGAGTCAGTTAAAATTGCGTTTGCAGCACCATCAATTTTTATCGTTACTCCCGGTAGTGCTTCAAGGTTATAAAGATCAGTAACAGTCCCTATGATCACTCCATTTTTTTGGGCTGAGGTAATCAGGCTGCTCAAAACAATTGAAAAAATAAAAAAGATTCTCACATATTTCATGCTAATAAGTTAGAAATGCAAATAAAGTCTTTATTATCAGCATATTTAATATTTTTGTTCATATTTTATTGTGAAAATTTAAACAAAACTAATATTATAAAAATCGGATTATAAATATTGGATAGTGGATTATTCAAAATTATCCATAAAACTCTTACAGTAATTTGTCTTAAAGGTATGATTTGCTGACAAATAGAACTTGCCAAAGAAGTGTTCTAATTATTGGAAAATTTTATTATTTCATAGTTTTCCAATGACATTTACTACCACGCTAGTATTTCTTAAACAAAATAAGTCATATTCGCATTGAATAAGATACCTGAACGAATACTGGATCCTGGACGCATTAAATATTTATACCATAAACTAATGAAGGCAAATATTAGCAAGGCAGCAAAATCTATTCATGATATAATGCAGACTTATTTTTGTTGATTTTTAAATAACTCTTGCAAATAAGTACTTGTGTTTTGTTGCTCTAAGTTGTTTATTCTCAAACCTGATTTTTCAGCGATAAAATTTGATGTCTGCTCAAATATTTCAGTCATTAAAAACAATGACTTCCAATTTTCCTCAATATCAAGACTTGAATAAGTCGGCAAAATTTTTTATAGGAGTCTTCCGAACAATACATTTTCATAAACTTACCTGCTTTGCCTACGGTGACACCAAAGTTATTTTCTATTCCAACTTTCCATTCAATACTTTCATAAACATTGGCCTTACAACTTTTCCAAGCATTTCTTTGGAATAAATAATCTGATTTCTTATAATGCCTTTGGCAACGCAAGTACTTCCCCGCCAGAATTCATTACAGGTATCTGAAAAAAGCTTTTCCGTAGGTTTTTGAATGTGATAATCTTTGTCATCTCCTAACTCAGGAAAGGCTATTAAAGAGATCATCTTTATCAAGCCATAAAGTTGTCAGGTTATCAGGCTTAAAATTTGTTATGACTTTTTGTTTTGGAAATAGCGTCAGGTCTGTACGATTTTTATCTTTAAATAACATTAGATAAATCTTCATCCACGAGTGGTCAATTGTAAAGCTTTCCAGATTATCAACAATAAAAACAATACCAAAGTCCTGAAGCCTGTCTGGTTGTACTTTAAGATTTGCTCTTGAACCGTTTAATAAGACCGCTCTTAATCTTACTCTTACATATTGTCTTGTAAATTCAATTATCAATTTTTTATTTCAGTCTCGCTTCTCATTGTTTACAGACCGGTTAACATGGATCGATAAAATAGATACTTTTTCTAACAGGTTACAGGATAGTTTTAGTTTCCTTCATAGTAAAAATAAATTTTATTAAATCTAACCCGCAAACGAGAAGTTAGAGTTTAATAAAATTCCCCTTTGCACATACAATGTATCTGCAAAAAATAAAATAAAATAAAGCCTGAGAAAAAAATTAAAACTGCTAACTATTTTAATCGTTCATAGAATTCAACACCTTTAGAACCATCGGAGTTATTGATGGTTTGTTTATAATGGTCAGCTCCACTTAACTCATATTCTACAGAAAAAGTATGCCCTGCAATAAATGGATAGGAAGAATTGAGGTCGGTTTCATTTATTTTATTATCCCCATCCGGTTCGAAAGTCCCAAACCCAATCCCTGCCTGTCTTACAGACGAGGAATTTGCCACAGAGTTGCCAAACATAAAATAACCCTTGTAAAAAGCTTTATACTGTATCCTGTCGTACCTGGAGGTATCAGTCCCATTTATAACATAAGAATCCACTTCCTTCCAAACTCCATCCAAAGGGCTTGTTACCTCAGTTCCTACTCTATGAAATACTTCGGTGAGTGTAGATTGCTCTCCCCCAATCATAATTTCAGGAATAAATTGTATGAATCCGTCCGGTGTTGTTTTTATGTTCAGTAGATAACTCGGATGACTGCTATCCATAGTTGAGCCGCTTGCGCTGAAAATAATGTTTTCAGTTACGCCACTGGTATCTGATGTATAAGACGCAACTCCAAACGCCGCAACAGAATCCCGAGGATTTAACTCTGCGTACATCATGAAATGGTCTGAATAAATTTTCAATTGCTTTAGATCGGTATACTTAGTGTCCTTATTATCGTAGTTTATCGTTTGAGACTCAATCAAGTAAGTTCCAGGCATATTTGGTACGATCTTATCAGATGAAGTGCAGCTTGCAAACAAAGCTATTATACAAATTTTTACATTTTTCATAGCAATTGGGGTTTAAATTTTATTCAATTTAACAAAATTTTTTGAATTGGCAATAATTTATTCATCCGGGATATCCTTAAATCCACCCGCCGATAGTTTCCTTTCAGACCATTTAAGGAAAGGACTAAGTGTGTATGAACTAAGTTCGGGAATCGCTTGGCTAAGAATAAAATTGTTGTGAATAGGTCGTAAAGGGATGCGCCGTAGTACACCGGATGTGTTGAAAATAAATAATAGCGGTAAAAGATACACTGGCAATTTATTTATAAAGATTTAAGTTTGTTTCATCTATTTTAAAATCGCTTTTATGAAAATAGCTACTTACAATGTAAATGGAATTAACGCCCGCTTACCGGTTTTGCTTCGCTGGCTGGAAGAAACAGCGCCTGATGTGGCTTGCCTCCAGGAATTAAAAGCGCCTCTTGAAAAAATTCCGGAACAAGCTATAAAAGACGCAGGATATCACGCTATCTGGCATGGACAAAAAAGCTGGAACGGCGTAGCGATTCTTTCCCGCAATGAGCCACCTGAAGAAATAATAAGGATACTTCCAGGAGATCCGGAAGATCTTCATAGCCGGTATATAGAAGCCAAAGTCAATAATATCATAATCGGTTGTCTTTACATGCCCAATGGTAATCCGACTCCCGGACCAAAATTCGATTTCAAAATGCGATGGTTTGAAAGACTGACTCTTCATACATCCGAATTATTGTCATTGGATAAACCTGTAATACTTACCGGCGATTTTAATGTAATACCCACAGAACTGGATGTATATAAACCTGAACGTTGGGTGAAGGATGCGCTATTTCTTCCTGAAGTACGTGCTGCTTTTCGAACGCTGACAGAGCAAGGCTGGACGGATGCATTACGTAAGTTGTATCCTGATGAGGTGATCTATACCTATTTTGACTTCTTCCGAAATGCTTATGCACGCAATGCAGGTATGCGCATTGATCATTTTTTGTTAAGTCCTCATTTTGATAATCGTCTTTTGAGTGCCGGTGTAAACCATGATGTAAGGGGCTGGGAAAAAACAAGTGATCACGTGCCGGTATGGATAGAGGTGGCAGAAGGATAGAATGATTTTATCTCACCTAATTACGGCCGTACTGAACAGACCCATTTTTTTGGTGAATACAGCTACTTTTTTGTTGTGATAATAATAATTTGCAATATTCGTTTACTTTAAGTTTATAAAACGTAAGATTTGAAAACTGCTTTATCGGATATTCTTTAAAATAAGAGTTTTATTACTCAGTTCAAAAACGAGCATATCCGGCGAGAACACCCGATTTCTGTTCATTAGGATTTTCGATAGTTTTTGTATCCCGGTGTTTTGTTGGCAACCACAGCCACAGGTATTCTCATTTATAAAAATATTGATACGATTGAGCACGACGTGTTGCTGGAGGCTATTGTTATCTTATTAGTGGCCTGTTTTGTATACTGTTTCAAAAGGTCTAACGGAAATCAACATACGAAAGTGAAAATGCCTGCTATCAGGGTCGGATCATATTCTTATTATGGGCTTTTTATTACTGTTTACACTGGTGGGTGTGCACAATTTCAATACAATTTTTTTGGATACCGTTGGAGCCTTGCAAATGAATTATTTAGCCGGTGAAATACCGGAGTCAATTTTTCTTTCAGCTCCGCAGGAGCGATATGTCAGTAGTGCAATATAAGTGTTCCTGCTTTCTTTTAGCTCCGTAGGAGCGGCATATTAAGCTTCGTGCGATAAAACGATAGTTTGAAGAAACGGCAAATTGATTTAATAGAAATTTGGATACTACTAATTTTTATTACATGCCGCTCCTACGGAGCTTTTGTTACCACAATAATTTTTTGTATCTCTACTGATATGCCGCTCCTACGGTGCTTTCTGCTCCAAATGAATATTCCTTTAGAACACTGTCCTTTACCTCAATATCAAAATATGTTATCCGCACATCAAAATATTAATTAGCCCGAATCTGCCTGACGGGTGTCTGAAAACATTAAAAGCACAAAAATTATTTCTGCGGAATAATTTTATGAATGCTAATGAATTGTCTCGGACTAAAAAATTTTACATCTCAAGGACTTTATTAAGATTTTTCTCACATTGAATTTACACATCCCAAACTTTGTCACATACAAAGTATAACAGTGATAGATAATTGTATTTTTGAAATAAATTGCATATAGGGAAGCAATCAAACTCACTGTTACACCAAATTCCAGAAAGTTGAATTTCTTCTGTCGTAAACCCTGGTTCGAGAAGAATTAGAAGTAACTATTTTGCGCATCAGAGACTGTAAAGTAACCGGAAAAAAGGAAGACTATCGAAGCCAAAAAGGCAAATTGTTAAGGGTCGAAGCAGAGAAAATGTTAGCTGACGTGGAAGAATCAAGAAAAGAATGGTAATGAAATATCAGTAATGTTGTTGATTTCAACCACATAGATAAATTGAAAATTGAAAAGCCACTTGACCGGTAATCCCTATAAATTTATAGAATTAAGCGCATTGGTCGTGATGAACTGAATTACAATGCTTATCCGTTCAAAGTCCAGCCTTCATCAGGAGCTAAAATCAGCGTTATATCTAGGAATAGTGAATTGTAAAGTGGTAGGCAGTTTTATAGAGGAACGATTAGGTCCTAAACAATTAAAAAAGCCTGCTATTAGTTATACCCATTGCGGTGTAGCGGTGGGATGGCCGGACAAACGCGTGGAACGATCGGGTTGTCCTTGAATTTTTTTGCTTGCATCCCGGATTATCGGGAGTCTTTTGTTCAAGCAAAAAAGAAAAAGAATCAAAACAGCAATTAAATTCAATATAAAAGATCGTGCGAGTTCACGACCTAAACGTCTAATTCTATAAATTTATTATCAAATTACAGATGAAAAAAGTAATCTTCTTACTCCCCATCCAACACCTTAATTCTGAATGAAGACACTTCCGGAAACTTATGCTCCTCTTTCATTATTTGCGCAATCTTTTTTACCATGTCCGGATGCTGATCCGCGATATCGTGCTGTTCCTGAATATCGTTATCGAGATCAAAAAGCTGAATGGTTGTGTTGCCCTTATTCATATCGAGCCGCATGCCTTTCCATTTTCCTAAACGAACTGCCTGCTGCCCTCCATAGCCCGGAAACTCCCAATAGAGATAGGGATGCTTTTTCTGTTGTGTCTTGTTTAATAACGTAGGTAAAAAACTGATTCCGTCTATATCTCCGGGTGTCTTAGCTCCGATCACATCGCAGACCATAGGAAAGAAATCCCAGGTGGCTGAAATTAAATCACTCTTACTTCCTGCCGCTATTTTTCCCGGCCACGAAACAATAAAGGGTTCCCTAATGCCACCTTCATGCACTGATCCTTTGCCCCATCCGTAATCACTTCTAAAAGGACCCCCGCTGTTAAACCATTCTCCGTCACTTGCCGCCTCGTACGTAGGGCCATTATCTCCCGTAAACATAATGATGGTATTTTTATATACACCCATTTGCTTGAGTTTCTTTACAATCTCGCCAACATGTTCATCAAGTAGCGTGACCATAGCAGCCCTGGTGGCATGCGGATAACGACAGGGCAGATAACTCCCCCCAAGAAAAGGCTTCTCATCTCCAAATTTTTTATGATAATAATCCACCAGTCTTTTGGGAGCCTGCAATGAGGTATGAGGAAGCGGGCTCGCGAAATATAAGAAGAAAGGCTTGCTTCTATTTGAATCTAAAAAACGCATAGCCGCCTTTATAATCAGATCAGGAGAATAATCTATTTGGTTGTACACCTTATAATTCTTTTCATCAAGCGGATCAAGATTTTCAGGGAATTTTATATTAGGATCCATCACCTTATTATTTAGAGGCACTCTGTAAGTATTTTCCCACAAGTGGCCTGAATAATAATTATGATCCTGACGCTGACATAGATAACCAAAAAAATAATCAAAACCCTGGTTATTGGGAATCCCCGTGGTCATTGGTCCGCCTAATCCCCATTTACCAACAAGGGCTGTTTGATAACCTGAACTCTTTAATACTTTAGCAATAGTTACGGTAGAACCCGGTATCGGCAACTGGCCTTCTAATGCCGGATTAGCTTCCATAGCTTTAAAACTCCAAACATCACCCCGTTGCGCCCATTCATCATTGCCACGTATGTAAGCATGCCCGGAATGAATACCCGTCATCAGTGAAAATCTTGATGGAGCACATACTGGTAAAGCATAGTGTTGGGTAAACATCATCCCTTCTTTGGCTAGCGCATCAATATTGGGTGTTTCAATTTTCTTTTGTCCGTAAGCTCCTATATCTCCATAACCCAGATCGTCAGCAAAGATGTAAACGATGTTTGGTTTGCCAGAACCTTTCTTTTGAGCAAAAGCCTCAAAGTGGATCAATACAGATAAAATAAGAATCACACAAAAAATCCACGCGGTATATTTTTTCATAAAAGGTATTTTCATTCAGACAATTTTAAAACAATAATTTCAATTTTTCTCAGCTACAAGAAAAATCATTATTCAATCGGTTTTTTGAAATGCTTCGAAGTCACTATTCATTTAATCGACACTCCCCCTAATCCAAAATAGATTCAAAATACATCCACCGGGTTGGTAATCCGGATTTAGTTTTGTAGGAATAGGTGCATTCAATCTTTTTCTCCATTGTATCAACAAATTAACCATTTCCTTCGTTTTATCAGAAAATTAATTTTCATTAATTTTTTAAAATAGGCTTTAACAAAAACCATTGTTGGTAAGATCTTATTTTAATAAATTAGGATTCAGGTCTATCTCCGCTGCAATTAAAGAAAAAAGACCCCGATAATTATAAATAACATCTTACGCATTACTTTTAAAATTAGTATTTATTTAAAATGCTCCGGATTAGTTTCCGGTTCTTATCTCACGTCCTCTTTTTGTAAATTTGCATCATGCATGAATATCTACAGGGGCTGAATGATGCCCAGCGTGAAGCGGTTCTTCATCGTGACGGGCCCATAATGATCGTGGCGGGCGCAGGAAGCGGAAAAACCAAAGTATTAACAACACGGATCGCTCACCTGATGGCTTCGGGGGTGGATGCATTTAAAATACTGGCACTCACTTTTACCAATAAGGCAGCCGCCGAGATGAAGGAAAGAGTATCCAACATTCTCGGAAATAATGAGGCAAAAAATCTTTATATAGGCACATTCCATTCCGTCTTCGCACGCATCTTAAGAGCGGAAGCAGATAAGTTGGGCTATCCGCGTAACTTCACCATCTACGATACAGATGATTCCAAAAGCGTAGTAAGAACGGTGATAAAGGAAATGAATCTTGATGATAAACATTATAAACCGAGTACCGTTTACAATCGAATTTCGAGTGCGAAGAACAGCCTGATAACTCCTGAGGAATACATTAATGATTATGGGTTACAGCAGGAAGATGCGCGTGCTAATCGTCCATTGATCGGGCAGATTTATATGGCGTATTGCAACCGATGTTTTAAAAACGGGGCAATGGATTTTGATGATCTGTTACTTAAGTTCTACCAGTTGCTGGTCACACATCCTGAAAGCCTGAGTAAATATCAGCGTAAGTTTAAATATATCATGATTGATGAATACCAGGATACCAACACTTCTCAATATCAAATTATAAAGCTGCTGGGGGCGATGCACGAAAATGTAGCCGTAGTGGGTGATGATGCACAAAGTATTTATAGTTTTCGCGGAGCTACCATCGAAAATATATTACAGTTTCAAAAAGATTATGATGAGGTGAAAGTGGTGATGCTGGAACAAAATTATCGAAGTTCTCAAAATATATTGAATGTTGCCAATGGTATAATTGCCAATAACAAGAGCCAGATTCCAAAAAAATTATGGACCAGTAATACCGAAGGCGAAAAAATAAAATTAATCCGTACCGCTACTGATAATGAAGAAGGAAAATATGTGGCAGACACTATCCAGGAACAAAAACTTCGCAATCATTTTCGAAATAGTGATTTTGCGATTTTATACAGGACCAATGCCCAAAGCCGTGGATTTGAAGAAAGTCTGAGGCGAATGAATATTGCTTACCGCATTTATGGAGGCATTAGTTTTTATCAAAGAAAAGAGATTAAAGATCTTTTAAGCTATTTACGTGTTGTGGTGAATCCCAGTGATGAGGAGGCCTTGAAAAGGATCATAAATTTCCCCGCACGAGGCCTTGGAAAGACTACCGTTGAAAAAGCGGTGCTATTCGCCAATCAAAACAACATTTCCATGTGGAACGTGCTGGAACGTGGGGCAGAGTTTGGTTACAGGGCGTCTACCCTCGAGATCATAAACAGTTTTGTAGTCATGATAAAAATGTTTCAAAGTGAATTGCAAAAGAAAAACGCTTATGATGTTGCAATACTTATTGGTAAAAACACGCTACTGGTAAAAGAACTTTTTAATGATAAAACCACTGAAGGGCTTGCTCGCTATGAAAACGTGCAGGAGTTACTTAACTCTATAAAAGGGTTTACGGAGACACCTACTGATGATGGCGAACTGCTGGATAAAAGCC
The DNA here is from genome assembly GCA_039935935.1 of Ginsengibacter sp. GTDB lineage: Bacteria > Bacteroidota > Bacteroidia > Chitinophagales > Chitinophagaceae > Ginsengibacter. Next base: position 11,512 of record JBDTJI010000096.1, read on the forward strand.
TCGGAAGTTACCTACAGCAAATAACCTTATTAACCGATGCTGACGATGATAAAGAGGAACGCGATGTGGTGAAGCTGATGACGATACATGCCGCAAAGGGTTTGGAGTTTCCGGCAATATTCGTCGGGGGATTAGAAGAAACACTTTTTCCAAATGCAATGGCCATCAATACCAGGGAAGAATTAGAAGAAGAAAGAAGACTATTTTATGTCGCCATCACCCGCGCTAAATCTAAGTTATGGCTTACTTACGCGAACACCCGTTATCGCTTTGGAAACCTCACACAAAACGAACCTAGCCGGTTTATAGACGAGCTTCCTGACGAACGAATCGATAAAGGATTTGCGGGGGGAAATGCGCGTAATAACCAAACCAATTATTGGAATGCCTTTGACAAACCAAAATATGAATTTGGGGATAATA
>JBDTJI010000097.1:0-27193 GCA_039935935.1 Ginsengibacter sp.
TTATCCAGTGGTATCGTGTCAAATAAACCATTCGTTAACGTTAGCAGGACCATCAATTGTTCTGGCACAGAAACCGGGGCCAGTTCCGGTTGTTTAAAAAGCAAGCGAATTCTTTTTCCGTGCTCAATGATGTTTTTTGTATGATCATCCAGGCGGGTGCCAAAGCGTGCAAATGTTTCCAGCTCCTCAAATTGTGCATAGGCAAGTTTTAAATTCCCTGAAATTTTCCTGTATGCTTTCAACTGTGCTTTACCTCCTACAAGGGAAACTGATTTTCCTATATCAACTGCCGGCAACATCCCCAATTCAAACAGCTTGGGAGAAAGATACAATTGTCCGTCAGTGATTGAGATTAGATTGGTGGGAATGTAGGCTGAAATATCCTGAGCTTCGGTTTCTATAACCGGTAAAGCAGTTAGTGATCCCCCGCCATGGTCTTTGTTTAAATGAGTTGATCTTTCCAGCAATCTTGAATGGATGTAAAATATATCACCTGGAAATGCTTCTCTTCCCGGCGGCCTTCGTAATAAAAGCGAAAGCTCACGATAAGCTCTTGCATGATTGGTAAGATCATCATATATGATCAACACATCCCGCCCCTGCTCCATAAAATATTCTGCGATGCTTGTCGCGGCATAGGGAGTCAGGTATTGTAAAGCAGGTGAACTGTTTCCTTCTGTAACCACTACTGTAGTATAGTCCATTGCCCCCCTGTTAGTAAGCTCCGCAATCACTTTAGCAACAGACGATGTACGCTGCCCAATGGCACAATAAACACACAATACATTTTTATCTTTCTGATTCAGAATCGTGTCAATGGCAATCGATGTTTTGCCGGTCTGGCGGTCTCCTAAAATCAATTCTCGCTGGCCACGCCCGACAGGTATTAGTGCATCTATCACTTTAATACCGGTTTGTAGAGGAACATTCACTGCCTCCCGGCTCATAATGGGCGGCGCGGGACGTTCTATCGGAAAACGTTGATCAAAAGAAACAACACCCTTATCATCCATCGGTTCCCCCAAAGGATTAATAACCCGTCCGATGAGGCCCTTGCCCACCGGAACATCTGCAACCCTATAAGTCCTTGAAACAGTGTCACCCGCGTTTAATTGATCACCATTACCTAAAAGAACAACTCCTATTTCGTCTTCATCCAGATTAAAAACCATTCCATATAAATCATTGGGGAATTGCAGCAACTCTTCAAAACCTGTTCCAGGCAGCCCTTTGACCTTTGCAATACCGGCGGAAACATTTTTTACAATTCCTTTCTCCTGTGGTTGCAAGACCGGTGTATAATCTTGCCTTTTACGGCTTATTTCGTTGAATGTTTCATCCAATACATTATTGAGGTTGTGCTGTTGCATTTTCTTTTTCATTTTCAGCAAGATGCTCCTTTAATGAGTCTAAGTAAGCTTCAATATTCCATGAAAGGCGATAACTTTCGCTATTAATTTCAATACCACTTATCAATTCAGAATCCACCAGGTATTGGACATTACTTGCCTGCCCAATAATTTTCTCAATTACTTTTTCCAGTTCGTCTTTTGAGGAAGATGTTAATACGGATGTGCTTTTTATGGTGATTTTTTGCTCATTATTGTTAAACGCCATCTGGAATGCAGATTTGTCCTCATCTTTTAAAGCCAGTATTTTTTTCATAAAAACTTTCACTATTTGTTCCTCAAGGCTTGCATCGGCAAGATCAGAAAGCGCTTTGCCTGTTATTGCAATTACTTCATTCTTCGTTTTTCGTTTAACTACTTCAGTTATATCCTTTTGCTGCTGCTCCAGGGATTCTTCATATTTTAAACGTAATACATTGGATTCGCTTCTGATCTCTTCAAATAAGCGTTGCTTTTCGGCATTAGCAGCTTGCTGTGCTTCGTTCATTTTTGATGCACGTTCTTTATCAAACGATTCATTTTTTTGCTCAAATTCATCTCGCTCTTTCTGAGCTGAAGCTTTTTTTGCTTCAGCATCACTGAGCTGTGCCGCAATCTTTTTTTCTCTTTCATCAATTGCATTCAATACCGGCTTGTATAAAAAACGTTTCAATAACCAAACAAGAATGAGGAAATTGATTATTTGTGCAATTACTGTAAACCAGTTGATTTCCATTATCAGAATTATTTTGCTATAAAATGATTCCAGAAAGGATTGGCAAAAATCAGGATCATTGAAACCACAAAACAATAGATGGCTGTTGATTCAATCATGGCAAGACCCACAAATAAGGTTCGGGTAATTGTCGAAGAAGCATCCGGTTGTTGTGCAATAGAATCTAAAGCTGACGAAACCGCCCTTCCTTCACCCAGTGCAGGCATCATGCAGCCGATCCCTGTTGTCAGTCCTGCTGTAACAATTGAAGCCACTGCAATAATAGTTGTGCTATCCATTTTGTACTTTATTTAAATTTTTAATTTTTTTCTTTTTTGCATCCTGCGTGGCAGCGGTTATATACACGGTAGCCAGTATTCCAAAAATGTAAGCCTGAACCATCCCTGTCAACATTCCCAGAGAGCTCATAATTATAGGGAAAAAAAATGGCGCAATAGAAAGCAGGATGGATATGATCAATCCGCCACTCATAATATTTCCAAACAGTCTAACCGCCAAAGCAAGTGTCCGTGAAATCTCGCTAATAATATTAAATGGCAGCATGATGAAACTCGGCTGCAAATAAGATCGCAGATATCCTCTTATCCCTCCTTCAGCAATTCCAAAAACAGGAACAGCCATAAACACACAAACAGCAAGCGCCGCTGTCGTAGAAAGAGAAGCTGTAGGTGGCTCATACCAGGGAACTAACGTCAATAGATTAGAGATAGCGATAAAAAGAAACATCGTTCCGATAAAACCTATATATTTTTCCGGTTTATCGAGTCCAACGTCTTTTATCTGGTCTCTTATGCCTATCACCAGCATTTCCAGTATGCTTTGCCACCGGGTAGTTTTAATTTCTGATTTTAAATTGCGGGTTATAAGCCATGCACCTAATACAAGCAGGATCATCAATACCCATGTAGTAATGATAGTGAGATTCAAATTAAAAAATCCATGTTGCCAGAAAATCTTTAAGTCAGGGCTAAGCCTCATAGCTTACCTCCTTGATTATTTTTGTTTTAGAGTGGTTACTTTTTTTGGTGATTTGTATGATCACAATTCTAGCTGCTAGAAAGCCTGCAAGGCAAACCAACATTCTTTGCCAATTGCTACCGCCTACAAAATAAAATCCTAACAATGTGATAGACAGCCTTAAAATAAGGCTTCCGGTAAATACCAAAGCGGCCTGTTTGGAGCGTAAGCCTTTTCGTATGGTGAGCCAAAGACCTCCAAAAAATATAATGCCCAGGACAATACCGCCAAATAATGCCGGAAGCAGGCTAATTATATCAGTCATTTTCATCTCCTTTTTTTTTATTTATTTCCTTATCTTCTTTTTGAACCCAGTTCCATGCAATAAAACAACCCAACATTAAACCGGCAATTAATAAACTGAGTGTCCATGAAAAACTTTGTTTGTATCTTTTATCGAGCCAGACACCGAATGCAGCACCTAACAATGCAGGCACGACCACCGACCATCCTATCATTCCAAATAACCCTAATCCAGACCATACGCTTTTTTTTTCATGCTGTGCATGTAATTTTCTTCCTTCTTTATCACCAACTTCTTTTCCGAAGGACTTTTTTTTATATGATTTTTCTTCGTCCACTATCTTTTGGTTAATCGTTGAAAATTGCGGATAAACCCTGTTTCCAACTTTGCCATGACCGAACGGGCATTTATCTCTATTTCGTCCAATTGCATCATTTCTTTTTCAATCAGGTTACGAAGCTTTCCCAGTGGTGCATTTCCGATTGCGTTTCGCACGGACACCAATACATCTGCACCCGCCTTTACGATAATGCCTTCATCAAGAGCTATGTACTTTACATCATCGCTTTCTGTTTCATATAACAAAATTCCCGGAACCAACGCCGCGGCACAGTCGAGTCTCTGAGGCAAAATCCCATAGGAACCTGCCGTTGTCTCAACTACTATTCTTTTTACATTTTTTATGTCTTCAAATACTTTAAAGGGTAGTAAGATTTTAAGATGCATTAAAGTCGTTTCCATAGTTTAACTATTAACTTCAGTTCTGGTTTTCACCTCATCAATCGAGCCAATCATATAGAAATCACTTTCGGGATAGTCTTTAAATTCATCATTTAATATTCTTTCACATCCGTCAAGAGCGTCCTTAAGGCTCACGTTTTTTCCTTTGTATTGAGTAAATTGTTCTGTAGTAAAGAAAGGTTGTGTAAGAAAGCGCTCGAGTCTGCGCGAACGATTTACCGTTCTTTGATCTTCCGCTGAAAGCTGCTCTAGTCCCAACATTGAAATGATATCTTTTAGCTCTTCATATTGTGCTAATGTCTGCCTTATCCCCTGGGCAATGTTATAATGCCTTTCGCCAATAATGCCTGGCGTAGCCATTTTAGAACCCGACTGCAACAAATCAATTGCAGGATATAAACCTTCGCTGGCTCTTTTTCTTGATAGAGTGATAGATGCAGACAAGTGAGAAAAAGTATGAACTGCCGCAGGGTCTGTTAAGTCATCCGCAGGAATATATACTGCCTGTATAGAAGTGATGGCGCCTGCCTTTGTGTTGGCTATCCTCTCCTCTAATTGTGATAGTTCAGTAGCCATAGTTGGCTGATAACCAAGCCTGGAAGGCATTTGGCCCAACAAACCCGAAACTTCCATTCCGGCCTGGATGAACCGGAAAATATTATCTATCAACAACAAAACATCTTTGTGTTCGTCATCGCGAAAATATTCTGCCATGGTAAGCGCAGCATGCCCCACCCTAAAACGTGCGCCTGGCAGTTCATTCATTTGGCCAAAGATCATAATCATGTTTTCCAGCACACCGGCCTCTTTCATATCGTGGTATAATTCCAGCCCTTCCCGGCAACGTTCGCCAATACCACAAAACATACTGATGCCCTGATGGTTTTTAACCATGTTATGGATAAGCTCAGTCAATAATACCGTTTTCCCAACACCGGCGCCACCAAATAAACCTGCCTTACCGCCGCGCTCTAATGGCACCAATACATCAATTGCCTTTATCCCTGTCTCAAAAACTTCTGAAGTAGTAGAACGCTGTGTTAATGGTGGCGGAGGATTATGAATGCTGCGTCGTTCAATTGTTTGAGACATCTCAAAATTATCCAGCGTATTTCCGAATACATCAAAAATATGTCCCAGAGTTTCTTCGCCCACGGGCACTTTTAATGGTTCGTTGATTGATATAGCTTTCATGCCTCTTGCAAGACCTTGTGTAGGTGTTAAAGCAATACACCGGATATGTTTGTTATCAAGTTGCATTTGTACTTCGAGAATGATTTCAAGCCTGTTGCCTGTTTTTACAACTGTATTGATGGAAGGTAAATCTTTTTCAAAACGTGCATCCACAACACTGCCACGTATAGCAATAACCACACCCTCATTCTTTGAGGGTATTTTCTTTTCCATCCTTTTCTGATAATTTAATTCTTCCATACAAACAGGTATCCAATTTACAATGTGTTAGCAGCCTGTCATTTGGCACGAAATATTTTTCCTATTCTTTCCAGGAGTGCCAGCTCATCCTTACTCTTTCCACGATAAGCAGATGCAATAGCTTTGCCGGTTTTCAGTATATTGCCGATGATAACGGATGTGAATTCTGTTTTATTTTCGTTATAAAAATCTTCAAACGATTGAAGGCCGTCATTCCCTATATTTTCTGATTCTTCATAGTCAAAAGAAGAATCAATGAGGACAGAACGATCTGTGCCATACTCATCCTTAGAGTCTTCAAAAGGCTCCCAGGTGCTGTGAATGAGCTTCTGTAAAGTTTCTCTTTCGGCATGCTGCACTTTTCCATCTACAGCAGCGATATAATAAAACAATTTACCCAGTTCAGGATATAGTTCTTCGTAAAACATAATGACGTTTTTTCTTATTGATGTTTAAAAATGCTCTCTTTTTAATGTCGTTCGGGGCATTGGCTCTTCTGCGCCTCCTGATTTTTAAAAGTGCCAAATAATTACTTCTTGCCTTCATAATATATTTTTTTAATTATTATCTTGTCAGCGGTATAAGTTTTACTATCTATTTCCTAAGTCTCTTTTTGAATTATCATCTTTGCCAGGTTTTCTCCCGTAGGAATTATGAATAGTGGCCTTTTTACCATTTACGCTTTGTACGGTGTTTACATTACCAAAAGTCTTTTTAGAAAAATATTGCTTCCCCGCACCATGATGTGTTGTTATAAAATATTTCTTAACCTAATGTTTATATTTTGCTAATGCCAGACGCATTTTCAAGCAATTGCATTTTAAAGTTATTACTGTCGAATTTTCAATACATACAGGAATAGAAATTTTTTCTTTTTATATCTACACAATGGTATTACAAACTATCCGTTAGTTAAATGACGAACATCAGGATAGTTTATGATAAATATCAACAGATATTCAGTTCGGCAATAATCCATCCAATATTTACGCTATTTACTTTGCAATACCAGCAAAGGTAGTTTTGTCTGATAGCTCATTGATTTAGTGTGTACTTTACCAAAAAGCCTGTCGAAGAGAGGATGTTTGTGTGCCACCATTGCCAAAATATCTGTATGATTTATCTCAATGAATTGATTGATACCCTCTGCTACACTATTTTCATTGAGGGTATGGAACTGATGATTGTAGCCTGAAAAAGCAAGACTTGTCTGCTTCTTGCCAACAGATTCTTCCCGGTTCAAAGAAGCACTTTTCTTTTGAATATTGATGATGTTAATCTTTGATGTAAATTTTTCTGCCAGCGCCAGCAATACATTGTAGCGGTCCATTTCAATTTCGGTATCGTAGTCAGAGGCTAAAGTTATATTGGTTATTGGTTTATAACCGGCATTTTCAGGAATAACAAATACCGGGTAATCTGACTTACGGATGATAGTTGTAGTGGTGCTGCCAAAAATAGAAATACTCTTCCCCTCACCTTTCATGCCCATCACAATCACGTCTATATCGTTTTCTGCCGCCAGTTCCGGAATAATATTAGAAGCGTAGCCTTCTCTTACCAATCCTTTGATGGTGACGGAAAATTCTTTTGAGAGTTTTTCTACTTCGTGTTCCAACGATTTGTTATTCTCCGCTACAATCTCTGCCTGGGTAACCATTACGGAAGCGAGAATTGAATCATCTATAAGCACTGGCGGTAAAATCGCGTGAAAGACATACACCGTAGCGTCAAAGGCCTGAGCTAATGAAACTGCATATGTTGCGGCATTTCGGGATGCAGGGGAAAAGTCTATAGGAACCAAAATATTTTTCATAAAGAAATAGATAACAGATGATTAATACTGTTTCGTAAAACTATTGTATTTCCATTGCAGCAATTATGATTGAAATCACACTGACAGATGAGTCGTATCAGGTAATTTGTATTTCTTATCGGTTCAAAATTAAGAATGCTTAAACCTCTTAAAGGCCTCTTTATCCAACATTTCTCTGTGGTCCGGATGTGCGATATTAATCAACGCATTCGCCCTCTCGCGCATATTTTTCCCATATAAAAAAGCTACCCCATATTCCGTAACTATGTAATGGGCATGAGCACGAGTGGTAACTACTCCGGCTCCCTGTTTTAAAAATGGAACTATTTTAGACTCACCTTTGGAAGTAACTGAAGCCATGGCTATGATTGGTTTTCCGCCTTCTGATAATGCAGCACCCCTGATAAAATCAACCTGGCCGCCCACTCCGGAATAATGATAGGTGCCTATAGAATCAGAACATACCTGCCCTGTAATGTCTATTTCAATAGCGCTATTAATGGCTGTAACTTTCGGATTAACTCTTATGATGGCAGTATCATTTACATAATCAATATTCATCACCAATAAACCAGGATTATTATGAGCAAAATCGTATAATTTTCGGCTGCCGAGTATAAAGCTCGTCATAATTTTTCCGCGCCCCTTCTTTTTATGTTGATTGGTAATTACACCTCTTTCTACTAAAGGAAGAATACCATCAGAGAACGTTTCCGTGTGAATACCTAATTCTTTATGGCCTGAAAGGCTCGCCAATACTGCATCAGGGATCGCACCGATTCCCGTTTGAATGGTAGCCCTGTCTTCAATCATATCAGCGCAATACTTCCCAATTTTCTTAAAGACTGGTGAATCAGCTTTACCAGATACGACTTCCGGTAAAATACTTTCTGTGTAAACCACAGCATCAAAGCGATCTATGTGCACCTGTCCATCGCCAAATGTTCGGGGCATATTGGGGTTAATCTGCGCGATTACATATTTTGCAGTTTTAACTGCAGTAGCAGCCACATCCACTGATAATCCCAGTGAACAATACCCATGTTGGTCAGGAACCGAAACATGCACCAACGCCACATCTAATGGAATAATATTCCTTCTGAACAGAATGGGGATTTCACTTAAAAATATGGGAATGTAATCTCCCCTACCCTCGTTCACAGCCTTACGAACATTGGTAGAAACAAATAGAGAATTGATGTAAAAATTATCCTTGTATTTTTCATCTGCAAATAAAGCCGCACCCTGGGTGCTGATGCTGAGTAATTCTACATTTTTTAATTCAGAAGCCCGCTCTACCATTTTCTCAAGCAAAAAATGTGGCGTCGCAGCTCCTCCATGTACAAATACTTTATCATCTGATTTGATAATTTTTACTGCATCTTCTCCTGAAATATAATTAGCCAATGATTGAGGAATTAGGTTGAAAAAATTGATTTATAAAAATGCAAAATTAAATTCTTACGCATGTAAGAACTATGATAACAATCAGGAAAAGAAATGATCGTGATCCCCGAAAATGATGCAATTATTGGGGTATTTGCTGTGGTAATTTAAAAGGATCGTTTTAAATATAAATCTATGCTCAAGATGTATTATTATTTGATTTATAATCAAAAATTTACCATTTGTTTTTCTGAAGTCATGATCCTGTATGGAACAATTAATTTTAAACAATATTGAATTAATATGATTGTAATTGTTTTTGGTTTACCAGGTTCTGGTAAAAGTTACTTTGCTTCCAGGTTTGCAAAGATGATCAATGCCGGATACGTTAATAGTGATAAGTTAAGGAAAGAAATGTTTACCGAAAGGGTATATTCTGACAAGGAAAAAAAGGTGGTATATGATACGATGCTTGAACAGATGAAAAAAGCCGTTCAGCAAAATAACAATCTGGTGCTGGATGGTACTTTTCATAAAAAAGATACCAGGAAATTATTTGTTGAAGAAATCCAGATGCTGGGGGAAGATGAAATTTTGTTTATTGAAGTTTGGGCTGACGAAGAAATAATCAGGGAAAGGGTAAAAAAAGCAAGGCCGTATAGTGAGGCCGACTTTAAGGTTTATCAATTCATCAATCAACACAATGAGCCACTTGATGAACCACACCTGGTATTACAATCAACCAATGATAATCTCAACGAAATGCTTCAACGAGCTTCGGAATATCTAAAAATAAAAAATGACGACAGAACAAATCAATAAGCTGGTAACAGAAGGCGTTTCACCCGGCGAAGGCGGTCAGCGGGAATTAATAGAAACACATATATCGTGGGTGATATTGGGTGATGAATTTGTATATAAAATCAAAAAGCCGATTCAATATTCCTTCCTTGATTTTTCCAGCATAGAGCTTCGCAAGTTAAATTGCGATAGAGAACTCGAGTTGAACAAGAGACTTGCGCCCGATGTGTATATTGCTGTGGTGCCTATACGGGAGTATCAACAAAATATTACCATTGGAGGAAATGAAGGAACCATAATTGACTATGCGGTGAAAATGCACAAACTCAAGGTGGACAGAAGGATGGATAAATTATTGGTTAAAAATGAAGTAAGTACTGTTGATATAAAAAAACTTGCAGAAAGAATAGCCTCGTTTCATAAAGAGGCCGCTATCATTAATGAAAAAAATCTATTGGATATTCGTGAAGAATTCAATGATTTGAAAACGGAAAAAGAATATCTCGCCAAACAACTTGATGACACATTTGGACAGATCATAGACAACGCCATTCGATTTTCTGATCAGTTTTTAATTGAGAACAAGAAGTTGATTGGTGACAGATTGAATAATGACTTCTACAGGGATTGCCATGGTGATTTACATTCAAGAAACATTTTTCTTCTACCTGAACCTGTGCCATTTGATTGCATTGAATTCAATGATGATTTCAGGCAGATTGATGTGTTAAATGAAGTAGCATTTCTCTGTATGGATTTGGATGCTTTTGATCGAAAGGATTTGTCTGAATTATTTCTTAAATATTATAATCAATTTTTTCCTGCAATGGAAACGGCAGAAGAACGTAAACTCTTTATCTTCTACAAAAGCTACCGCGCCAATATACGGGCAAAAGTAAACAGCCTGCGTGCAAGGAGCGCAACAACCAATGATGAAAAATCAAAAGCACTGTCTGCCGCAGAAAAGTATCTCACTCTAATGAAAGGTTATATTACTGAACTGCAAACAGCTTAATATATATTCTTGTTTCGATATAAAGTTCCTGTCTGCTGAAATATAGCTATCCATAGATATTTTTGGGGGAAAGTGACACCAGATCCTCAAAGACTAAGAATTTTTTTATAGTCTGTAACTATTGTAATAACTCATTTTTAATAAATTCTTCTTTTGCTTTTCTTAACTTTTATGATTACACTCATGTTTTTTTCTGATGCCCCCTAGTTTTTAGAATGTTTACCCAAACGAATTTTGCTTCGCATTTTTAAATTATATATGCTCATGAAAATTATAATGAATAATCAAAAGTTGACCGCTACCCTATTATTTTTTTGTCTAATTATTTTTAGTCCTTCTCTTTTCGCTCAGAACGAAAATGAAGAATTGAGAATGAACATACAGCTACGACCCAGAGCCGAATTTCGAAATGGACTTTTTACACCGATTTTAGAGGGTCAACAACCAGCTGCTTTTGTAGCGCAACGCAGTCGTATCGGTTTCACGTATTCACGAAACGAAAAACTGAAAATTGGATTAAGTACACAAGCAGTTACTACCTGGGGAAATGATCCACAGGTGCAGACTACAGCAAATGAAGTTTCTCTTTATGAAGCCTGGGCGCAACTTTATTTTAATCCGGAATGGAGCCTGAAGGCGGGACGGCAGGTTCTTTCGTATGATGATGAAAGAATACTTGGTGCATTAGACTGGAACAACGCCGGACGTAAGCACGACGCCCTTTTACTTGGATTCGACAATAATAAATTTAAAGTAGATCTTGGCGCAGCATTTAATCAGAACTCAGAAAAAGTTACCAATACCTTTTTTAATAGTTCATCAAGTCAACCATATAAGGCTATGGAATTTCTTTGGATGAAATATAAATTTACTGATGCACTTTCTGTATCTACCCTTGCACTTAATCTTGACATGCAAAACAGGGGTGATTCGTCGGTATCTCACCTGCAAATTTTGGGTGGAAACATTTATTATAAAAAAAATAAATTGAATGTAAGTGGCACTTATTATTATCAAACCGGGAGAAATCCGTTAAAAAATTCTTCTGTGATAAAAACAAATGCATGGATGACGGCAGCAAAAGTAGATTATAGTTTTAATAAAAATATCATTCTTGGCATTGGTAGTGATTATTTAAGCGGGCGTGATATGAATGCTACTTCTTCGAATGTTTCTTATTTTAATCCGCTTTATGGAACCCATCATAAGTTTTACGGAGCCATGGATTATTTCTATGTATCAAGTGCTCACAACAATGTCGGGCTTTGGGATTCTTATGTAACTCTCAATATAAATGCCGCGGAAAAATTCAGTTGGCAAATCGCATTGCATCAATTTGAATCTGCTGCAAGAGTAATCAATTATTCCGGGTCGAAGGCTGCTTCTGCACTGGGTAATGAAGCAGATATCTCTTTTGGCTACAAAGTGATGAAGGACGTAAAGCTTATGGGAGGATATTCACAAATGTTCACCAATCCTTCTATTAAATATGCGAAGAATATTTTGCAAAATCAAAACATGAAATCTGTCCAAAACTGGGTTTGGTTGTCTGTTAATATTAATCCCGACATTCTGATTTACAAATCAAAATAAATCATTCACTTGTAATGTTCCACCATAAAGAAGAATGCAAATACCCCCTGGAGGAAATGATTTCTATTCCTGTTTTTAAGTGTCCGCTTTTATAATTCTACTTCAAACTCAGTTGAAAGGCCTGAGATACCTGCATCCACCATTCCTGTAATTTTTAATGCTGCTCTGTTGGCGCATTGAATGTTGCAATTAAAATTCCCAAACTCATTTGTAGTACCCGTATTAAATGGCAACGCTGCCCCACCCTCTACTAATACTCCGGTGGCAATGCCATTAATAGGCGCACCGTTGTTGGTATCAATTTTAAGGAGCACGTTTACTCTCAGCGGCTTCTCTTCGCCATCCTTTATTGTTTTATCAAAAGAACTGCTAACAATTAATCCGAGATTTAGATTAACTAAAATATTGTCGGGTGAAAATGCAGATAAATCGTCGTCAAAACCCATGAGTAAAGCGGTTTCAGAAATGTTCATTATTAGCCGCACCTGTTTGATATCATTATTATTTTTTGCCCTGTCAACAGCATTGGATAGCGATGTAAACATAGCCTGCTTTGCCAGTTCAAATCCTTCTTTTTTCTCTTCATTGATTTCATCACCTATACCATTTGACTCGGCATCGGCCATCCAGTTTAATAATTGAGCCAGCACAGGCTTTAGTGTTACAAAATCAGACGAAGTTGAAAGAATAAATGGCCTTATGTTTTTATTATAATCATCTTTTGTCAGTTTTATTATTTGTTGCAACTCTTTATCAGATGGTGTTCCTTCCGGGGTGGTATCTGCATTGTCTTTTATGGCTTTTATCTGTGCTCGTTCTGAGCCTGAAATGTTTACAGTACTGTCTCTCTCATTATTAGGTGGGCCACCAGGAATTGAAGGAATAGATATAGTTGGCGGAGTACCAAGCACTTTGTCAATGGCTTTCTGTTCGTTCGAACTTCGTGCACCCGCGCCACTGGTAAGCGAAGAACCTGAAGGTCCTCCCTGAGCGAGGCCGGCAAGCGCTTGCTTGTTGTCTAAAGCTGAAGCGGCATTCATAGCTGCGCCTGCATTTGAAATAGTGCTGGTTGCCGGAACTGGTAATGGTGGAAAGCCAAGTAGCATGGGCGCTAACGAAGCAGCAATTTTTGCCATTTCTACCTGGAAGTTGGCGAAAGTCGCCATGTTTGCACCAGCCTGGCTACCGGCGGCAATCGCTCCAGTTGAGGAAGCATTCAAAGCGCTCTGTGCTAATGCCGATGTTTGCGCTACTCCGGTCATATCTCTAAACAAATTAGCAGCTGTGATGGCTTGTAAAACACCTTGCATACCGGTTGGGTCTGGCAATTGTCGGGGCGTTTGTATATTTAGTATAGGTGTATCAAGATTGCCTGCCCTTTGCACACCTTCTACCGTATGCTGACCCGCCTGCACAGCAGCAATTTCGGGTGCAGTAAATGGAGGAGGCGAGTCCTGCCAGTTCCAGAAACGGGTCATGTCTAATTTTTCTGCAGAGTTAAACCTACCAAGTACAGCTTCGCCAAAAGTACCGTCTGTAGGAATGGCTACTTTTTGGGTAGATTTCACCTTATCAATATTTTTACTTACCCATTCAACCCAGTTTTTATCACTTGTATCATGCCATATAAACCCCAGGCAATTACCCGCCATTGCTACCGGTTTAGGATCAATGAATTCAGTAACACGTACCTCATCTCCATTTCCTTTTTTAAAAGTATATGGGGCAAGCTGCAAGTTTAGAAAATGCGGGTCCATATTCATCCAAATTTGCTGGCTGTAAAAAAGCGCATCTTCACTTAATAAATTGCCAAGTTCAGATGTTCCGATGGGTGGTTCAAATTCAAGAATCGTAACCTGGCCTGCACTTTTGGGAACTATAAAAGATAAGTTCAGCGTATTAAATCCGCCCCCATTACTCTTTATTTTTAGTGTTAAATTTTGTTTTAAAAATGCAGTAGTGTTTGCTGTAAACTTAGCTTCCATAGAAACAATGCTACTCACTGGAATTTCTGCTGGTATGTCCGGATTTTTGGAATTGTTGCTAAACCCTCCGCCGTTATTTTTTATTTCAATAGTTTGGCCGTTCTCTGTGTTAATTCGGACAGATAACAAATTAGCGTGTTCTGTTATGTCCCATTTTACATTAATGATTGCTTTGCCCGCATCCATCTTCCATGTTCTGGTTTCATAGTCAAAATCTTGTACTACTTGGGTCCGCATGGCTGTATCAAACTCTTTCAAAATTTTTACCTTTTCAATTACTGAATACCTGTTTGCTACGTTCCTTTCCCTGTTCGCAGCTCCTTCAGGAAAATTTTTTAGAAATACCAAGTCTCCTTCTTCTGCTGTTTGTGTTACCGTTACAAATCTTTGAATACCTCTCAGCAATTGTTTTATCCTTTCGGTCCTGGCAACTTTTAATAATACTGTTTTGAATTTTTTTATAATATTCTCATCATTAAAACCAATAATCTCCATCGGTATGAAAATGCAACGCTTTACTTTGTCTATTACCACTTCTGTTCTGAATTCCTGTATCACTTGCCAATACTCCATCGTAAGTGCGTGCATGTGGTTATAGTTTGTAATAGTGGTAGTGGTAATCGTTTCAGATTCTGATTGTGATTGCTCTGTAACGATTGATGCCCGTTTGTTGCGGGAAGAAAAGGAATTTTGTTGCGTTGCGTTGTCAATGTTCTGTTGCATCAGCGATGAAATCGTTTTATCACCCTCCGATTTTGTATTTGTAAATGCCGCTGTCCTATTCAGAGACCCCGACTCTGTGCCACCTATCAGCACGCCCCCAGCCAATCCGCCGGCAGCAACACCTTCATTAAATGAAGTACTTACTGAACCCGTATTTGAAGAACCGGTTTGCAGTTCATGCGCAGTAGCGTCTGCAATTTCATTAACTGCCCTTTTTTCCTGCATATTATTGGTAAGCGCTTCGGATTGTGCTATATCTTCCGCGGAATTACCTGTAGTAGTTCGCTGCCAATCTATTACAGCTATTTTGGTGCTTTGCCCCGGTGCAAGTGTAACACCTTTAATCAGGTTGCCCAGGGTGATGCCTTCCGCAAACCAGCTTTGTTTAAAAGAAAGTATGGCTCCAAAACCCGGTATGTCGTATCCTAATTTTACATCTTCAAAGCTTAAACTTACTCTGCCGTTTAAAGATTTCACTTCAGATTTATTTGTCCTGGGTGCGTCAATCATTACGACAGTATCATAATAAATTACTTCTGTTGGATATTCTCCTAAAGAAGGTACTAATTCACGTGGCGCTTCAGGATCTTCCGTTTCGGAGTGTATTGCTGGCTTATTTATCAACACATTATTTCTCTCATCTACGTTAGTTGTAAGGCTATTTGAAGTAGGTGATACGCCCAGGTGATAATTTACAATTAACCGGGCGCCCACGAATGGCGGCCAGGTGGCAAGGTCTTGTATTTCTTTAAATCCAAAAGCACTTGTCAAAGCTTTACCCAAATTATCACCTACGCCTGTTAGCAGAGCCGGTTCCATGAATTTTAATTTATCAAGAGAATCGGAAAATGATTTGGCCGCTATCATTTCATCGGGCAGCAAACCATCTTTTGGTTTTAGCGCCGTGTTACCTATGCTCCTTATGTAGCTGGCATTTCTAAAAATATCCGATAAACCCAGGTCATAGAGATTATTTATTTTTAGCTCTTTTAATATTTTCACCTGGTCAATTGACACCTTGTTTAAAACGTCAACGTTTCTTGTAAGTAATTCACTGATTTGCATGGTTGCAAATTCCTTTTTTACAAACCGAAGTAAATTTTTGGGGATCATGTTCAATGCTTTATTGATTTATAATTATTTAAAAAAAATCATCTTACAATGAAATATATTGTTAATTAGGTCTATGGATAACATTCCGGGTTTTAACAGAGGGAAGAAGATTTTCGAGTTTTATGGGTATTGAAGATTACATTTCAAAATTATTTTAAGTTATTGCAGCCACCAATAGGGATTAATCCCTATAACCATCATTTATAAGTTATAAATTATTAAGGCCGGTACATGAGGAGGAAATTATGATTGAGCTTTGGAAATAGCTTAGTAAGTAGTAAAGAACTGGATTGCATGCAATTGTTTGCGCCTATCATTGAGCATTTTTAAAAATTGGCAATTGGTGAATATTTTTGTTTTGTAGCGGATGCGGTAAATTGGCTTATGAATGAAGCGAGTGAGTCCATCAGAGGCATTACACCGATCAACAGGAATGCAATTGCTCCCCAGGCACCGGATTTATTATCCTGAAGTACTCTCCCGGAAGATTTATCTAAAATATTTACTTTTAGAAATTATCGGGCAAATTATTTTTGTAAAAAGAACTTAGAAGAGAAAAATTTTTGATAGAGAAACAAAAACCATCAGAGTAATCTTGGATACAATTGGGTACAAAATTGATATATGCAACGTAAGGAGGTAGTTTTGAATTATATCGTAATGAGAAAGTGCGTACTTCTTAAAATGTGCCACATTTATTCGTCATATTCTTCAAATATGGTTGAGTTGAGCAGTAAATTTATTTAGCGCCTGATGGTATCCATACTTTTTGTATGGTTGTTTGCTGACCCGCATCAGCATAAGGCACCAATACAAATGACTTAGCTGTTGCAGTTTGGTTTGTATTTAACCTATATGCTTGTTTGCCGATCCAGCCGAAGGGCAATAATTTTGCATCATTAGTAAGGGTATAATTTGACTGCTTGCCCAATTTAAAATTAGTAGAATCTAATAATGTAAGGCAGGGGTTCAATGCTGCATCTAAGGACAAAACTTGTGGGCCTCTTTTAAAACCAATCGTTCCTGCGTAGGTAGGCGCACCATCAAAGATTTGTAATAGCATTGTAAAACTGACCAAAACAAGATCATTTTTACCCCATGCCCTTTCTACTGCAAAAAACTGATTGTTGATGGTTCCTCTTTGCTTTACCCCATTTACAGCAACAGTAAAGCCTTTTACCCAATTGGGCATCCTAAATTGAATGGTGAGTTTTTTATTGCTACTTGCGTTGATGTTGTATTTTATAATTCCGGTAATTGGAAAATCAGTATGGGCTTTCACCTGTAACGCAACCATGGCTCCATCCCTGGCTTCGACATTCTCATTTGCTATTCCTGGCTCGTACATTAGCACCGAAAAGTGCCCGTTTATTTTACCAAAGACAAAAGCTGGTATCATAGATACACCACGGGAAATGCTCGACAAGCAACAAGATTGTCCGTCATCGCATTTATAAATTTTGGAGCCTTGTAATAAAGTATAAAAACTTACGCAACCGGTAACCGGGCTTTGTGCTGCCAGCAAATGATTGTACACTGTTTTTTCTATTTCATTAATATATTTTTGCTCGCCGGTTATTTTAAAAAGCTGTACGTTAAACTGTATCCAGGTGGTGGTTACACAACCTTCGCCCATTTGGCTAAGCGAATCGGCAGGTAAAAAATTATCTGCCTTAAAAACCTCGTCTGAACTGGCCGTACCTGTTACATATAATCTTTTTGATACAATATCCTTCCAGGCAGTTTTTATTGGGGTTAGGTATAATTCATCGCCTGTGAGACTGTAATATTTTAGCATCCCAACAAAGCAGGAAAGCATTTCGTAGGCTTTGGCATTTGCTATTTTTGTAACGGTGCCGGTTTGCTGCAATGTGCTGATAATCTTCGCACCGGTTTCTGTTTCTATCACCCGCAAAATATACTTTGAAAAATCAAGATATTTTTTATCTCCCGTGTATCGATATAAATCTATCATCGGTTCTAAAATACTGGCAGATGCCATGCCGCTTTGGTAGCCCGCTTTGTTTAGATCTAACTGGCCGGCATCTTCTCCAAATGTTTTGCAAATAAGGTCTGCTGCTTTTTTTGCCACTTCTAATTTGCTTTTATCCCCGGTAATTGAATAGTAACTCAACAAACCAATAATGGCATATTTATGCGCCCATACATCCCAGGATTTCCAGTAATTGCCTGGAATATCTGTACCTAAATACCCATCAGGCAATTGCGTAGCTACATATTTATTTACCATCTCATCCATCAGGAACTTCATTCTTTTATCACCTGTATATCGGTAGCTATTACTGGCAGAAAAAAGGAACTTACCCATGTGCTCACCAATCCATGACTGTGAGCCTGGCCTGTGTACAAAACCAGAAAGCAGGATTGCAGAATCAATATTCAGCAAGCGCTTTTTTTCCGAGGCCACCTTTATTGGAGTACAGAAAAGCGGACTTTTGAATAGCAGAAGATAAAAGTAATTTTGGTTCAGCAGACTCTAACGCATCTCTTTTTTGCAATAATTCACTTTCTCTTAGAAAGGATTTCTGGCAGGCGGAGAATAGGATTAATGAGCTTGCTATTATTATTGGAAACTTTTTCATATACCTGATTGAGTAATTAAAATTAAAAATTAACAGACAAATTAAAACCATACGATTTAATAGATGGCCATGCTTTATTGATAACACCCTGCCCATATACGAGGCCATCAAAAGCAGATTCCGGATCAGACTTATCACCGCTTTTGATCCATTGGAAAATGTTTCAGCAAACAAATCCTACAGTGAGGTTTTCGATTTTATACTTCTTTAAATATGCAGAGGGAATGCCATATTCAAATACTACTTCCTTCACTTTAAAATTAGTGGCGTCCTTTATTAGAGTTTGTCCAAAAGACCAATATTGGGCTCCTAACACGAGGCCGGGCAGATAATAGAATGTAGCCAGTGGATCTTCCCCGTTTACGATATAATCTGCATCATTATTAGGATCGCCACCCGGTTTTAACCAGACACCTTGTGCGTAGGAAGCATCCTGTACATAGGCTCCATAATTTTTGTAATTTTGAACTAATGCCTTCATATATGGGTATTTCATACCAGCAGCATCAGGTCACGGCAAACCTCCGGAAGCAGCATCACGACCACCCACTGTATAATCATTTGGCCCATTTACTTTATCTCCAATAGTAAGAAGAGAATGACCATTAGTTACCGCTCTTCTTTCAAGATTGGAAACATATTGGCCGCCTACTCTCAAGCTGGCTACAGCAGATATTTTGAAGCCTTTGTACCTTAGAGATGAATTCATTCCAAGTATGAAATCTGGATTATAGTTTCCAATAGATTTCCTGTCACTTTCATTGTTGGAAAATTTCCAGTTACCCGTATTGTCTAATACAATCCTACCTGCATACTTACTTGTAGCAGGCATCCTTTCAAACACATTGTGTTCCCATAAAGTGCCGATTTTGTCTCCTTGTGCCATGCGGATATCCACATTCGGGCCATTTCCAAAAAATGTGTAACCATTGGGCACATAGGTTTTTGACAATTTAGTAATGGTTGCTTCGGATTTGGTAAAAAAGGCAGAGATATTCCAGTTCCAGTTATTATTTCTCACCGGAACCAACAGCAATCCCATTTCAACACCTTTTGATTGAATGGTACCAACATTCGTTAACATACCGGAATAGCCGGTACCAGGAGAAGTGGGTATAATATCCTGTTGATTTTCATGTGTTTTTTGGAATATTGTGAAATCGAAGCCTACTCTTCTGTTTGCAACCATCAGGTCAAAACCAGCTTCATAAGAATTAGTTACTTCTGCTTTAATATTCGGATCTACAAGGGTGCCACCAATATTCAATAACTTAACTGCACCATAATCTACCGGGTTGAAGCTAAAGGTATTGGTGCTTCTCGGTCTGCCGATACCATGTCCTACCTGAGCAATACCTCCTCTTAATTTCAATAGATCAATAAAAGAAGGCAATTTGAAGGTTCCGGAAGCGATCCAGCTTAAAGAAGCTGAGGGATAAAAATGATGGTTTTTGTCTTCCTCTAAAAGACCTCCCCAATCATATCTTCCGGAAAGATCCAGAAAAACCTGGTTATCATACCCAACCTGCGTAGTGATATATTCACTTTGTGTGCGGCCAATCCCCCATGAATTGCTTGCAGTTAGAGTTCCGGCAGCAGCGTTACCCAGGCTAAAATCGTTGGCACGTACTAATTTATCGGCATTGGAATAATAATCATTACTGCTGCCATACACATAGTTGTAACCGGCTGTGGCACTTGTCGATATTTTACCAAATTCCTTATTCCACATCAGCATGATATCAGAGTTGACAGAGAATGCGCTGGAAGTTGTTACGGTATATCTGCCATCCTTTCTGTTATTATCCTGCCATCCCTTTGATAATTTATATTCATAATTATCACCATTATAATCCATTCCGGTTCTTACAAGTAATTTCAAAGGATCGGTCAATTTCCATTCTAATTCCGCTTTCGCAAAGAAATTATCTTTTCTATAAGTATTGATTTCTGCGAAGGTGTACATATATGGATTGTCTCCATAAGGATCGCCATTAGTTTTAAAGGCGGGTGCATTTTGTCTTACTCCTTCATACCCGTTTAACCAAAGATTGCTCATTTCTTTAACCGGCTGGAAATGTGCCAAAAACGAAAAGGTGAGCAACTCTATCACATTATTATTAGCAGAGGTCTTATTAGGTGAGTATTGCGATACGTAATTGCTGCTCACAGACAATTTAAGCTTACTATTAATATTATGTACAGCATTTAGGTTAAAAGTCAACCTGTTGGTATTGTTGTTAGGCATAACTCCTTCATTATCCATTTTACCTACTGAAAAACGGAAGGATCCTTTATCAGAGTTGCCAGTAACGCTTACATTATAATTTTTAGTAAAACCATTCTGCATATATTCTTTTAGGCGGTTTTCTTTGGTTGCCAGGAAGGGTACCACTTCGTTTGATTGAGTAAGGGTATTCCACCTTGTAATATCGAAAGAACCATCCATTTTTGGGCCCCAATCATAACCACCTCCTTCAATATAACCACCGGGTGCACTGCGGATACCCACACCATAGTCAGTTTGTGTTTCAAAAAAATTGTAAGGGTGATCGATTACCATAGAGGTATTGAAAAATACACCCAATCCCTTTTTGGCTCCTTTACCCGATTTAGTGGTAATCATTATAACTCCATTACCGGCCTGTGACCCATATAGAGCGCCTGCGCTGGCACCTTTTAATACGGAAATACTTTCTATATCATTCGGATTGAGCTGTGATAAAAGGTTGCCAAAATCAACTCCGTTTTTATTGGTAATACTGGTTGTTCCTAAAGGGATACCATCTATAATATAAAGAGGTTGGCTATTCGCAGTGGAAGCGCTTAAATTTAAGCTGGTGGCTCCTCTAATGGTAACAAATACTGAACCGACAGGATCGGTGCTGGCCTGTGTAAAATTTACGCCACTCATTCTTCCGTCTAAAGATTTTACCAGGTTGGCGCTTCCACCATTGTCAATATCATCTCCTTTAATATCTGCTACCGCGTAACCTAATGAGCGTTTCTTTCTTGAAATACCAAGAGCGGTTACCACTACATCGTTCATCACATTATCTTCTGCAACCAATACTACTTCAATCTGTTTTCTTTTGTTTACCGCAACAGATAATGTTTTATAGCCGATATAACTAAAAGTTAATACAGTATTATCTTCTACGTTGATGGAAAACCTTCCTTTATCATCAGTAGAAACGCCACCTTTGCCCCCGGAAAGTGTAACGGATACACCGGCCATCGGTTTACCACTTTCGTCCAATACCCTACCTGAAACCTCTTCTACAAAGTTTTGTGCAATTGTTTTAGGTGTTTCAGATACTGGTAATTTAGTAATAATGATTGTTCTCTCACTAATCGTAAAATCCAATGGTTGATCTTTAAAACATCACCCAAGAATTTCCGAAATACTTGCATTCTTTACATTGATGTCAAATTTCTTTGCCTGGTTCAGAAGTTCCACCTTGTAAAAAAACTGATACCCTGTCTTCCGATGGATTTCTTTAAAAACTTTTTGAAGTGTGGTTTGCTGTTGTGAAATTGAAATAGTTTGTGCTTTCCCCTTTGCACTTACCTGCAGACAGACTACTATAAGGAAGATGAAGGCCAACTTTACCACAGGTAATTTTTTTTGAATGCCCATCATGGAATTCATACAGCGAAAAAATTTGAGTGTGTTTGTCATGTGCTTGATTTTGGTTTTAGTTTTTATTTTGATTTTTATTTTTATTTTAGCGGAAAAACGTATACTTTATTTTACCTTTTTGATACATGTAAACAATTTTATAAAACAACTATTTTCTTACCATCTATTTTAAATCTGACGCCACTGCCTTCGATAATTTTTAAAACCACAGAAATATTGTTTGACCGGCTCACAATTCCTGAAAAAAGGCCATCGGGTATTGATCCGCTGTAAATAACCTCTACATCGTACCACCTTGAAATTTGACGCATCACTTTCTGAATATCGTATTCATTAAATTGAAACCAACCATTCTTCCAGGCCATTACCTCTTCAATATCTGCTTGTGCAACACTTATTTTTCCATACTTATTCATTCTCGATTCCTGGCCGGGCTGAAGTGTTCTAGCATTGCCTCCTTTTATCACTTTTACTGAACCTTCTAATAAGGTTGTATTCGTCGTATTTTCATCGCTATATGCCATGATATTAAAATGGGTACCCAACACCTGCACCTCCATATCATTTACTGCTATTGTAAATGGCATCGCTTTGTTTTTAGTTACTTCAAAATATGCTTCGCCCGTTATTACGACTTTTCTTTCAACTCCTGTAAACCTGGTGGGAAAATGGATAGATGAAGATGAATTTAGCCAAACAAGGCTCCCATCGGGTAATATCAATTTGTATCGTCCGCCACTGTGTGTGGAAAGTGTATTATAGGAGACTTCCTGCCCGGCTGAATTTTCATTTTTAGAACTATTATAAGTAATTGTAGCAGCATCTACTATAGTGATTTTTGTTTTAGACTGTATGGCTAAAACTCCTGTCCTGTTAGAGTCAAGCAAAATGGTTGTTCCATCGGATAAAGTCAAGATTGCCTTTTCTCCTCCCTGTCTGATTGCCTGCTTTATCTGTTCAGGATTTGTATTGATACCCAGTGTCGGCCGATTTGAAGATTTAGGATTTAGCCATAAGTAAAGAAAGGAAATACTAACAATAGCTATAACTGCTGCAGCGGCAATTTTTATAATAAAAAAGGAGTTTCTTTTTGAATAAATGCGCGGGATAGATTCACTCTCTTCTGTCTGTTCCAAGAGGTCTTTCAATATAAAATCACCAGACTTCTCACCTGCTGTAATATAACTGCCATCATAGCTCAACCAGGCTTCCGTTAATAAATCTTTCAGTATCCAATCATTTTCTGATTGATTAATTAAGTCCAGGAATTCACTACGTTCTATTTCAGAAGCAGTTTTTTCAAAATAAGCTTCAAATAAATATTTCAATCTGGCCTCGTTCATATTATAAAAATGCTCGCGTGTATGCATGACATTCTCAAACACGCCGTCGTGGACATAAGACAACATTTTAAAAAAAAGGGAGTAATGAAAACTTTAATTATATAAAATAAAAGCTGAAAGAAAGATAATTGAAACAGAAATGTTGCCTAATTGTTTTTTTAAAAACCTTTTTGCGAGCAACATGTGTTTTTTTACAGTTTCGTGAGAAATGCCCAATTCAAAAGCAATTTGCTTCTGCTTTAACCCATTTCGGAAAGCTAAGATGTAAACTTTTTTTTGTTGAACTGGCAGTAGCTCTACAGCCGAATCTAAAAAATCTCTGAAATTAGTATCGTTACTTTCTTCACTTATAGAATGCGAAGCCTCATTAATGACCATGTCAACCCAATTTTTTTCTTTCTTTTTTTCGCTGGCTATCTTTTTCAAATAATTAAAAGTATGGTTCCGGGCTATTACCGTTAAGTAACTTTTAACGGAATTTATATCCTTTAATGTACTGCGGTTTGTCCATATTTTTAAATACACATCCTGCACTATTTCCTGAGTTACTTGTTTTGATTCCGTAATACGGAAAACAAAATCATTGAGATGGGTATAGATAAGTTTAAAAGAAATCTCAAATGCTTTTTCATCCCCTTCAGATATCTTTGATAACAGCAGTTGTTCGTTAAGTATTATTTTGGCAGGCACTTTGGCAATAAATAAATTGAATGTAAAGTTAATTCACCTAAAATTATTTTTACAGCTTCCCTTCTTTCTGCCAAAGTTTTTAGACGATTGATGCCACCCTTTACGATAAATAATTTGCCATTTTTATACTTTTCTTTAAAAATCGGATCGCAAAAATATTATTGAATGTACCAATCATGTTTGAGTGAGGCACCAGTGTTTTCCCAATCAAAAGGATAAACTGTAGGATTGCTGCAGGAGCAGCCGTTAGGAAGTAACATTATTAACTGTTTTATTAACTGTTTGATAATACTACAGAGCAAGAAAGTTTTAAAAAAAAGAGAAACCCTTATTTAACAAGGGTTTCATTTTTGTTGCGAAGGGAGGGTTCGAACCTCCGACCTTCGGGTTATGAGCCCGACGAGCTACCGCTGCTCTACTTCGCGATTTGAGGTGCAAATGTAAGTCCTTAACTACTTGCCACCAAATTTTAATACTTTAGCAAATCATAAAATTTTGCCATGACCCGGATTCTATATTTTTTTACTGCGTTAAGCTTTTTATTATTGGCTGGTTGCCATCCAAAAATCAAAGAAAGAAACGATAACATCTATTCGCGTCATCTTCAAAAACATATCGATCTGACCGTGATTAACACCCCGGTACCGAAGGATAAAGGCAGCTATAATTTATTACTACTTAACGATGGGCAGGATGCAGAGAAATTGAGAATAAAAGATATCGTTGACAGTTTAAATAGAAAAAAATTAATACAGCCATTAGTCATAGTGGCTATTAACGCATTTGACAGAACGCAGGAATATGGGGTGGCAGGAAACCCCGACTACCGTGGAAATGGGGCATCCGCAGAAAAGTATGCAAATTTTATTATTAACGAACTGTTGCCATTTATAAAAAAACAATCGGGGGTAAGAAAGTTTAATTCGGTAACATTTGCAGGGTGGTCACTGGGTGGTCTTTCTGCTTTGGATGTGTCGTGGGATCATGCTGATAAAATTGATAAAGTAGGAGCATTCTCCGGCGCTTGGCGATATTCCGATAAAGATATAGCTGATTCCAATTATACTAATGACAAAAACCGGATCATTACTAATAAAATAAGGTCATCCAGGAAACGCCCCCATTTAAAATATTGGTTTTATGCCGGTGCTGCCGGAGAAACTTCTGACAAGGATAAAGAAGGCCTTAAAGATGAAAATGACAATACCAGGGATCTCATTGATTTGATAAAAAAGAAAAAGGTTTGTCCTCCTGGTGACATTTCATATATCGAAGTAAAAGACGGAAATAATGATTATGCTTCGTGGAGTAATCAGCTTCCACAATTTTTAATATGGGCAGTTGGCAAATAGAAGATTCACAATCAGGGATTTTTCTGAGAGACGTTGCTGGCGCCACTCGAATTGATATCACTTTTCTGCGGGTTACCCTTGTAATATAGGGTACTGGCACCGGTAGCCCTGGCGGATAAAGATTCATTTACGGTAATCCTTACATCACTGGCACCGGAAAGTTCTGCTACACAATTGTCAGCTATAAGGCTATAATTTTTTACATCGCTGGCACCACTGGCATTTAATTTCAGGTTCTTCACATTTCCGCTTACTTTCACTGTAGAAGCCCCACTAATATTGAGTACAAGATTACTAATATCAACTGTGCCTCTGATCTCACTTGCATCCGAAAGCTCCATTTTAACGCTACTGGCCTCGAACATATTACTGAAAATCAAACGAGAAGCTCCCGAGGCTTCGAGGCTTACCAGCTTATTAAATGAAGTATATACCCGTAATTTACGGTTAGCATTCAACCTGAAATTTCCTCCATCGTACGAGATAATCAATATGCCATTATTTACTTCAGTTTTTATACCATCCCGGAATTTTTGATCAGAAGCGCTAACGGCCAGTGCATAATCCTCACTTTGAGATAGATAAATGTCAATTCCCCCTGAAACTTTTATGCCCGAGAAAGCAGGTACATTTCTTACCTCGGCATTTTCATCATGGATGATAGTTTGGGCAAAGGAAGGAGTGGTCAAGGCTATCAGAAAGAAAAATACAAAAGATTTCATATTGGCTTTTTCGTGTAACGAAAGTAGCAGGTAAAAGTTACAATTTTTTTAAATTGATACCCGTCTTCACTATCTTTGCAATTGAATAAAATATTTACCGGGGTGCTTCCGCCTTACGCGGATTGCTGAGAAATACCCGCATACCTGATCAGGATAATGCCTGCGAAGGGAGGACAAATACCTTACCCGCCTTCTTTTTCATGCATTCCTCTGACTTAAAAATTAAAAGCATGAAAAAAACATCTATCCTCCTTACACTTATTATATCAGGTCAATTATGCCGTGCACAAGATACTTCCACAGGCAAGTTAGGTGACACCCTGATGCTGGAGAATATCGAAGTGACTTCAATAAGAGCAGCCGATAATGCGCCCTTTACCAGGACTAATATAACCAGTGCGCAAATCGCAAAAGTAAATTTAGGGCAGGATCTTCCTTTTATTTTAAATCAAACTCCATCAGTAGTGGTAAACTCAGATGCAGGCAACGGCGTAGGATACACTGGGATACATATCCGTGGCACAGACGCTTCGCGGATCAACGTAACGCTTAATGGAATTCCTTATAATGATGCCGAAAGCCAGGGTACTTTTTTTGTAGATCTGCCTGATGTTTCATCATCAGTGAGTTCCATACAGGTACAACGCGGTGTAGGAACTTCATCTAATGGCGCAGGAGCTTTTGGCGCTACTATCAATCTTTCTACCAACGAAGTTAATAAAGAAAAATATCTTGAATTGAATAACAGTTATGGCTCTTTCAACACCTGGAAGAATACGCTGAAAGTGGGTACCGGCCTGTTGGCACACCATTTTTTAATTGATGCGAGAGTATCACGGATTTCAAGC
>JBDTJI010000098.1:0-18036 GCA_039935935.1 Ginsengibacter sp.
GATTAAGAGATTCGTTGTTGATTAAATTAAGCCTGATTGTGCTGCAAAACGAATGTATGGATTAACGATTCTTACACGACCGGAAATTGGGCACTCATCTCTGCTTCGGACAATGCCGGGCTGACAATAACATCTTCTCCATAATTCCGGTATACTGGTATTGAGACTTTGTGATTAGCGTCCAATTGCAGAGAATCGAGCGTACGCAATATCTCATAGAAATTACGGGCGGTACCCATAGGATAGGTCAGCATCAGCTTTACTTTTTTGTCCGGGCTGATAATGAAAACGGAACGTACTGTCTGGTTGGTGACGGGAGTCCTACCTTCCCAGTTGCCAGGTTCATCAAAAACCTTCTTATTCTCCAAAATTTATAATCAATTATTGCATTATGATAAAATAAATTTATCTATTTTTCGGAATGGAATAGGGGTAAAAGCACTGTAGGTTGTTATCATAAAAAAGCAACTTGACAGGAGCAGCATATTATAAACCGGCATATCAATTTTTTAGAATGGAGTTGGACGAAGGTAGTATTATACCCTTGCTGGCAAAGCGAAATGAGAAAGCATTTGAACAGGTTTTTAAAACGCATTTTAAAAGCCTGCACTCGTATGCCGTTACGATTGTGAAGGATGAGGCGGCAGCAGAAGAAATAGTTCAGGGTATTTTTTTTAAGCTTTGGGAAAGGCCGGGAAGTTTGTCCATTACAGGTTCGGTTGCTGCGTATCTCTATAAAGCGGTTTATAACGAAAGCCTCAATCATTTAAAACATATAAAAGTGCGTCAGAAACATCAATCGCATGTTTTGTATCAAATGAAAAATGAAACAGAGAGCGCTGCAAAAAAGATTTCACTTAAAGAGTTGGAGAGCAGGCTGCATAAAGCGTTGCAGGAATTGCCGGAGCAATGCAGGACTATATTTCAGTTGAGCCGCTTTGAAGAATTAAAGTACCGCGAGATAGCAGACAGGCTGAACATTTCACCTAAAACAGTAGAGAATCAAATGGGTAAAGCGTTAAAAATATTACGGATGAAGTTGATAGATTTTTTACCTCTTACTATTTTACTATTGCTCACCTTTAACTAAGAAGTTTGAAAGAAAAATTACGACATATTGATGATGATCTGCTGGTGAAATACCTGCTGGAGGAAACTTCGCCTGGTGAAAATGCTGAGGTAGAGCAATGGCTTGAGCTGGATGCATCTAATCAAAAGCATTATGATGATTTTAAATTGATATGGCACGAAAGCAAAGCGCTTGCAGCTATCAGCCAGGTAGATGAAGAAACGGGTTGGCAAAAATTCCGCAATCGAATTCATGCAGCGCCAACAGGAAAGGCTAAGATAAAAACAATGGGCTTTAAGTGGTTGAAGATCGCCGCGATGATTGTATTGATAGCAGGGGCAGCAGGGCTGGTTTACAAAATTACCGGTAACACGCCAATTGAAACCATCGCCCTACAGTCTCTTAACAAGGTAGTGACAGATACGTTGCCTGACCATTCTATCATAACATTGAATAGAAATTCTACGCTGTCCTATCCTGAAAAATTTAAAGGAAATACGAGGGACGTGACTTTACAAGGTGAAGCGTTCTTTTCGGTAGCACCGGACAAATCAAAGCCATTTATTATTAACGTTAATGATGTTACCGTAAAAGTGGTTGGCACTTCTTTTAATATAAAAAGTTCCGATGGTAACACAGAAATTATTGTAGAAACAGGAATTGTAGAGGTAATAAAAAACCATAAAGAAATTGATTTACATGCCAATGAAAAGATTATTGTAAAAAAAGACAATGATCTGCTGGCAAAAGAAAAGAAAACAGAAACGCTTTATAATTACTACCGTACCAAAGAATTTGAATGCGACAATACACCCTTGTGGAAACTGGTAGAAGTTCTTAACCAGGCATATAATACTCACATCATCATTGAAAGAAAAGAGTTGCGCAACCTGCCGCTCACCACCACTTTCAATGATCAATCTCTTAATACTATTTTGGAGGTCATCCGTCAAACATTTGATATCACCCTAACCCAAACAGGGAATGAAATTATATTAAAATAGCAATTACATTATAACATAACACACATGATAGTTTTTAAAAGAACCACTGCAGCATTTATTTTGCTGGTAGTAACCGGTATGCAAAGCCACGCACAAAGTATCCTTGACAGAAATATTTCTTTTGAAGTGAACGGGCAACGCCTGGATAACGTGCTTGAGATAATGAGCAACCAGGGAGATTTTTATTTTTCTTACAATTCAAATATTATTAAAAGAGACAGCCTTGTTACACTTACCGTTTACAATAAATCAGTAAAAAAAGTATTGAATTTTTTATTCGGTGATCGGTATGAATTTAAAGAAAGTGGCAATTACGTTATCATACGAAGGGCACCGGTGAAGGTTTCACTTATCACCGGCAAGGCTTTAACGGAAGACAAGAGTTATACAGTGAGTGGTTATGTACTTGACGATGAAACAGGGCAAAAACTAAGCGATGCAAGTGTGTATGAAAAACGGCTACTGGCTTCTGCACTCACTGATGAGAAAGGATATTTCAAAATAAAACTGAAGAGTAAAAGCAAAACCGCAGAACTTACTGTCAGTAAAGAGTTTTACGAGGACACCACAGTCGTTATCGAACCACGATACAACCAGCAGTTAACCATCACTATTATGCCGTTGGAAGAAAAGCAGTTGCTGATTACCGTTAGCCCCGCAGATCTTTATATGCCGGACTCACTAAAAGTGAGAATAGAAAATGATACCATATCAACTGAATATCTTTATGTAAAAAGAGACTCAATAAAA
This sequence comes from Ginsengibacter sp., assembly GCA_039935935.1. Lineage (GTDB taxonomy): Bacteria > Bacteroidota > Bacteroidia > Chitinophagales > Chitinophagaceae > Ginsengibacter. The sequence continues at coordinate 2,824 of JBDTJI010000098.1, forward strand.
CTGGAGAAAACTACGGCTGGTAAGTTTTTGCTTTCATCCAAACAAAAAATCGAGAGTCTCAACCTGAAAAAGTTTTTTACGGAAAGGCCCTTCCAGGTTTCCGTGGTTCCGGGAATGGGCACGCATGGCAGGTTGAGCCCACAAATAGTAAATAACTTTTCATTGAACATTTTTGGCGGATATTCAGGTGGCCTGAATGGTGCGGAAATTGGGGGCCTCTTCAATCTTGATAAAAAAGATGTCGTAGGTTTCCAGGCTGCGGGATTGTTTAACCTTAATGGTGGCAGTGTGAAAGGCGCACAGTTTGCAGGTATTAACAACACCACCATCAACAACCTCAATGGATGGCAAACTGCGGGTATCAATAATTATACAAAAGGAAAAGTGAATGGAGTGCAGTTGGCCGGTATCTACAATCATGCTGCAGATAGCGTAAAAGGTATACAAATTGCCGGCATCAGTAATTATGCTAATAAAAAAATGAATGGTTTGCAAATTGCGGGCATAGGAAACTTTAGCAGAAGAGAAATGGATGGTACCCAGATAGCAGGTATTTTCAACTATGCAAAAAAGCTACGTGGATTGCAGATAGGTCTTATCAATGTTTCTGATTCCTCGGATGGTTATAGCATTGGATTGCTAAACCTGGTGAACAAAGGCTATCATAAAATTTCATTTTATAGCAATGAAATAATGAATGCCAATGTCGCTGTAAAAACAGGGAATTCAAAATTGTACAGCATACTCATGGGTGGTATGAACGTCAGTGATTCCGCAAAAATGTATTCGTTCGGTTTTGGGCTCGGTCATGACTTTATTTTTTCCAAACGACTGGCTTTGTCAACCGAATTATCCTCCCAATATCTATACCGCGGTAGCTGGAGTTATAACAATTTACTCAATAAATTTTCACTACACCTCAACCTGCAATTACATAAAAATATAGCACTGTTTGCCGGCCCTTCATTTAACGTGTTTTACAGGGACCAGGCCACCGCCTTTGACGGATATAGAAAAGTTATTCCGTCTCCCTCTTATCACCCGTTCAAAATTTGGCCTGAAGGACACGGATGGATTGGATGGAATGCTGGTATTGCTCTTTTTTAAAAAATATTTTACAAAGGAGTAGGGGTATAACTGTCTTGAGTTGTTATTAAACAGAACAAGGCAAAATGCCTTTTATCTTAAACGCTATTTTATCAAATTTTAAAAGTCAACAAAGTCTTTCGCATGAAAACGTTCAGTAAATTATTTGTCGCAATTACATTATTAGCGGCTTTTGCGTCGTGTAAAAAAATCATTGGTGAAGGCCCTGCAATTAAAGAAGACAGGCTCATCGGTAATTTTTCGTCCCTGGCATCCTCCATATCAGCAGACGTGTATTATCAGCAGGATCCTGCTTATAAGTTAGAGGTAACCGCTCAGCAGAATATTCTTAATGTGCTGGAAACTCATATTGTAGGAAATGAATTAGTGATAAAATTCAGAAATGACATACGTGTGAAGTCTCATGAGCGTATTACAGTATTCGTAAGCTCTCCAACGATCAGTAGTTTTCGGTTAAGCGGATCGGGAAATATAATTTCCCAGGATTCAATCATGGCCGGGGAAATGAGTCTTACTATAAGTGGTTCAGGCAGCATACAACTCCAAAGTTTAGTGGCAAATTCACTGGATGCAAATATCAGCGGTTCAGGTGATATATCGGTTCTAAGTGGTACACTCAATACAGAGAAATTAAGGATTAGTGGCAGTGGAGATATCAATACGATCAATGTGCCTGCCTATGCTGCCACCACTGCCACTAGCGGCTCCGGGGAGATCAGTTTGAATGCTTCGCATGATCTTGATGTTTCTATTTCTGGTAGTGGCTCCGTATTTTATAAAGGTAATCCGGAAATCAAAACCCGTATTTCAGGCTCTGGGAAAGTAGTACCCCGGTAGAAGAACGATATTTTATTATACAACTTTAATTTTTCTGGAAAAAAATAGTGAGGTAGTAATTTTATCACTCTACTAAGAGATGACACCTTCTGAAAATGTGTCACCTATGCTAATACCCAATGTCCTGAAAAGTTATTCCTTATATGATTTTCCTATCGGGATTTTGGTAGCTTGTATGGTTAATTCAGGTGGGAAAATATTATCAGCATAGTTGATATTTACACAGTAGCTACGGTGAATGCGGATGGATATATTTGGGTCAACCTGTTCCAATTTATTGTTGAGGGTGAAGCGTATCATCACTTTCTTTTCGGATTTTAGAAACAGAGTAATATAATTGGCATCACTCCCAATATATAGTAATTCATTAATAAATATTTTACTGAAAACATAGCCATCGTTTACAATCATAAAGTCCTTCGTATGATAAGAGGCGGCGTATCCAATCTTGTTATGGAAACGAACTCGTGTAAAATTGCTGAATACAATTTCCAATTGCAGTAAACAACACTTCTTTCGAAAACGGCTTGACAATATAAGCGTGGAGCTTCACCGCAAAATACTTCGTGAGAAGCCAGGCCGTCTTCAATAGAAAGTAACAGTTTGCTGATGTTTATTTTGCTCATTATTATTGCCACACTTCCCTGCCCAAAAAATAGAATAGCTGCTGAACGTGAAAACAAACTTAAACAGGCAGCGATAAAAATTATTGAGGGCCACTGTGCTTATAAATAAAAAATGGTTTCAACCAGAGCAGGAGGCGTCATGCGGCGAATATTAATTCATCCTGAAATAGGTTGATTTAAAAAAATATTTGTTGCGCGGTTACGGCAGATTATTTAGTAAAAAAAGAAATTGAGAGTTTTTTTTACAAGTGTGTCACATTAAGCGCTATTGTAAATAGCAAGGGCTGATTGTGACGCGAATAGTAGCCTGCGTTGCCAGGCATTTCCAAAACTAAAACATCCGATAGTTATCAAATTCGATAATCATCGGATGTAGGAATAAACTTAATAATGCTTAAGATAAGTCTAATACTTTTAGCGAAATTCAATCTGAGCTCTTATTTCGCCCATGGGATTTGCAGGTGTATGAATATTAAGATAATAAAAACCGAGTAACAGACTGTCCTCTTTAATGGCAATACCATCTACCATAACAGTATTGGTGAAAGTGCCGGAGGTCGCTTTTGGAATCAAAGATGTAAAATTATATTTCACCGAAGCATTCACTCCCGGGGCAGCCGTACCATGAATATGTGACCCGACAGGAACTCCACTCAGATGTTTCCATGAAATAGTGAATGTGAGTTTTTTACTGCATTTGTCATAAGAAACATCCGCCGTTCCGTATGCAGCGGTTTTTTTCATCGGTACTTCCTGCGAGCCGGTCATTGATAGTCCTTTTTTAGCGATTACACAATGGTCATCGCAATTTTTTTTACATGCCAAAAGAGTAAACGAGCAAATAGCCGCCATCAGAAAAAAGTGTTTAAAATTTTTCATTTGTTTAAAATTTATTTGTTTAAAATATAGAAGCCTGATTTAAAGATGGTCTGGTTTTTCAGGAATAAAAAAAGCAATTAATCATAAGGATTTGGAGTATATCTATTCTAATTCAACGAAAACAGTCGGTAAGCGTCAGGTAGTTTTTAATGTTTGAACCATTAAAAAAACGCAAACGTGTTACAAGTTAGGTAATGTTTTTATTTCTGTAATTTTTTTTTATTTAAACTCAATCGGAAGCTTAGAGGGGTACTTGATAGCTGTTGAGAATAGGAAGGATAGTGGTAGAAGTATCATGGCCATGTGCGAAAAATTGTAACAATGTTATTTACCGTGATTTATAAAAGCTCTTTTAATTGTCGTATAAAATCAGCGCTGTTGTAGCGAGCCATACCCTGGTGCTTCAATACTATTTTTCCTTGTTTGTCTATGATAACTGTGGTGGGTAAAGTGCCACTGAACAGATCATCGGAGACATAGCCCTCACGGCTGTATAATGGAATGGTAAAATGATTTTTTTGAAGATATTGTATCGCTTTATTTTTGTCATTATCCTCATTGATAAACAGAAACACAAGCCGAGCATCATTCTTTAATTCTTTGTACAAATTTTCCAAACCCGGCATCTCAGCCCGGCATGGTGGGCACCAGGATGCCCAGAAATTAATAAATACTACTTTTCCTTTGAGATCGTTTGTGGTGGCTGTGTTGCCTTCTGCATTTACAAATGAAAATGAAGTTGCGGCAGGTAAATCTTTGTTTGGCTCAGACTTTTTTATATTAGCCTTTAATAAGCCGGTAGAAACAACCTGTTGGAGTAGCCACGATTTTGCAGCCGGGCTAAAGAGAAATAGAGCAAGGAGCAAATATAAAAGATAGCTGACCCAGTCTTTTTTTAATTGTTTGAATATTTTTTCTTTATTCATTATGATGTCAAGAACTTAAGCGGGACTGCTTTTATCCGGCTGCAAGAGATTGTAAAATTAATTTATTGAGGCAAGAGAACCTTGTCTATCACAAAATATACTCCATTTACTGCATGGTTATCCATACTTACTGCTTTTGCGGGTGCACCACTATATATGTGAGTGGGATCGGGATCAGGTGGAAAAGAGCCAAGCCCGGTAAATTGGAGGTCGTTCACAAATGGCCCGGCAAATGTGGCCTGGATTTTTATTCCCGGGTGATTGCGGGCAGCCGGTAAAGGAGACGAATTTACCAATGTTTTATAAAAGGCCGGAGTAGCAGGGAAGTTATTTGAAAACACCCTGATGTTAGGTTCGTATGCGCCCGTCGCAGGATTAGGGCTTGCAAGAAAATGGTACGCTAATATTCCAGCCACAGTAGCTGCTGTTAATGCTCCAAACAATTCAGGCCGGCTAAAAAGCTCATCCGGTGGCAAAGCAACGTAGCTGGTAGCCGTACTATAAGCTGTTGGTTGAGGTACTTGCTGCTTCAACAGGGTGCTATAGATCAGACCAAATAATAAACTTTTAAAGGCAGCATCATTAGGGGCCAATACAGTCATGTTTGTTGCAGAATACCCAAGCAAAAAACCGAGGCTTTTCGTTCCTGACTGGCCACTATCAGCTCTTGCAATTGCCGCTCTGAAATAAGTGAGATGGCTATTGGTATCTATGGCGTTTTTTAAAAGCATCCCAGGAGGCGCTACGATTCCTCCTACCAGGTGGATGACCCCATTCCTCATTTTCATATCGGGCTTTAGAACAGGAATAGTATTATCATAAAAAAAAGTTGGATGTTTTGGATAAGAAAGTGGAAAGCTGCACTTTAACCGGTGGAGCCGGTGATGGAAGCACACCGATATTCACTAACGTGGGAAGTTGAACATTTGGTTGAGAAATGGTGGGTGTGGCCACATCCGATGAAAGGTATTGTACTCCCGGGATAATGGAATATTGTAGAATAGCTGCCAGCGAAGTCAGAGGAACAAATGCGTTTACCACGTCCCAGTTAGGAAAACCTGAAGCACGGAATGCAGCATTATTAGGAATAAAAGCAGTAAATATTTTATCGGTGTCACTTAATTGAGCAATGAGATCTACTTTGGTGGCAGCCTGGTATTTGGCAGCAGCCGATTTGAATATGCTGTAGGTAGTATCTGTATTGATCAACGATCCAATAGAAATATCGCTATTATTGCCAGGTGGATAAAGAATGGGAGTTGCATCAGGCAAGGATTTATTGCAGGATGCTAATATCAAAATCACAGCTACGGGGAGACACCATTTAGAAATTGAATTGATTGTGCGAGTATTTTGTTTCATATCTTTTATTTAAAGAATGATCAGTTAATTAGTTTAAAACAAGCCATAGCCAATGCTGAAATAGTAAAGGCCACCTATGGTAGCATTTCCAAATCCATCACGATAGTATTGATTCAGCAGGTTAGTAGCACCCAGTTTCAATAATACTTTTTGCGCTGGTAATTTGTAACTAAACTGGCCATCAACTGTCTGGTAGGCAGGTACTAATCCGGATGCAAAATCCCCCTGGAACTTTACATCATCTTGCCAGCGGTAATTAAAATTAAAACCAAACCTGTCTTCTTTGCCAAATCCTGAATTACTGAAAGAGACACCCCATCTGTAGTCAGGAGCGTTAAAGCTGGCAATAAAGCCTGCGGGAACATTATCCAAATGATCAGATGAAATATTAGCACCGAACTGGAAATTGTTGGGAAATGCATAAGTTAGTCCTATTCCAAATCCATAAGTAGTTACGTCATTTTTGACATTGGTAGGCACTGAATAAACAGTGATGGAATCACTATTACTGATATTTGCTTTTAAAGTAGCCGGGTTGGTGAATACTCCTGGCTTGCCGGTTACTGATTGAACAACCGATGTGCGGGTAATAAAATCCTTATATATACCATAATATCCGTAAAGGTCTACTAACAATCTTTTATTGAATAAAAGCCCTTTGTAACCTCCTTCAAAAGAGTTGACTGTTTCAGCTTTAAATTCTGGCACTGTGACAGGTGTCAGGTTACCGGCTAATATGTCCTTAAGGCCGTAAACTGGATTACTATTAAAATTATAAAAATCTTTAAACGATTTTGCTCCTCCTATTAAGCGAACTCCGGCCGCTTTCAGATTGATCCACTGCTGCTGGGTAGATCCAAAGCGATAGGCCTGTTGGTAAGACAATCTTATATTGTTATCCTCTGCCACTTTAATCACAGCGGAAAAACGAGGTGTGAACCTTCCCTCAAAATTATCATTCTTATCATAGCGAGCCGATGCAATCAATTTCAACCTGTTATCAAATATTCCTCTTGTAGCCTGTAAATAAGCTCCATATTCATTGATAGGAATTTTACCAGTAGAATCAGCAAATAAAGTCCCTTCAGAATTGAGTACATACTTTTTATAATTACCTCCAATAAGGATATCAATCACATCAGAAGTGATAGATGAGAAATCATATTGTCCTTCTACATTGTACAGATTGGTTTTGTCTACAAATAAACCACCATTCGGAATCGGGATACTTCTTACCTGGTCAAACAATTTTTTGAATTCGTCGGAACCTGGTGCTGGCCGGCCTATATCGGCAGTAGCCCTTGCAGTATTATGAGCGGCTATATCTGATTCTCCGGCTATCTTTGCATTTAAAAACGTAGTAGTATATTGCGGGTACCAGATTTGACTTGGCTTCCACGCTTCATTTACTAACCTGGTAGTAGTAGTAGCAGTATAAGTTTCTCCTGCATTCTCCTGGGTTGTATAGGCTCTTACGAACCAATTAGGGTTTACTAATTCTAGTTTATACTGCCCAACTTTCAGGTTCAATAAAGAATACCTGTCGTTTCCGGTGTAAACTGAATTCCCTGTACCCCAGTACCCTTCGGCATTCAGAGAAGTATTCTTTGTAAGTTTATAGCTAGCAGCAGCATACGCTTTAAAATTGACAGTATTAGGATTTAAAATATCTTTTTCTGCATATCCTGTTCTTGAAACGGGAATAGATTTGGGTAAAGAATTGATATAGGGTGCATAAAATGGAACACCGGCTGCCAATGGATTTAATACAACGGAACGGATGTCGAGGGTAGTCTCATCTCCGTAAATATTCACGCCATCAAAGTTGGGATCTGTTGCTCTAGTACCTGTTTTTACTTTACCATCAACACGATCAAAATCCCGGTAGTCGTTGGCTACCCAATCTTTGGCCTGCACCAGTTCTCCACCTATTTTAAAAGCAAACTTATCACTCACTTTTTTTGCCCAACGCAATGCCCAGTTATAATAAGGCGAGGGTTCGCGATCTTTATTATCTATATTCATCATGCCTGCTTTCGCTTCAAAGGAAAGCCCCTGGTAGCGAAATGGATCTTTACTGCTTATAATGATAGCCCCGTTCATGCCACCAGGGCCATATAAAGCAGAAGATGCTCCAGGCAATAACTCCACACTTGCCACATCAATTCCCGAAAGGCCAATAACACTACCTACAGCAAAATTAAGTCCCGGGGCCTGGTTGTCCATGCCATCTACAATCTGGTTGAGGCGTAGGTTGCCACTTCCATTAAATCCGCGGGTACTGGGCGTAACAAAAGTAAGAGAAGCGGTTACTACATCCACCTCCTTCAGTTTTGAGATCATATCATAATAAGAAACTGCGGGACTGTTCCTGATATCTGCGGCACTTATTCTTTCAATAGTAACGGGTGACTCAAGTATTCGTGATGGGGTTCTGGTCGCGGACACTACTATTCCCTGTCCAAGAGTACTCGCAGGTGTTATGATGATATTTACCAATGTCGACGCATCATTTACCATTATATCCTGCTCTTCATAACCGATCGATGAAGCGGTTAATGTTAATGGAAATGACGCTTTGGTGTTAAGAGAAAATGCGCCTTTCTCATTGGTGTAAGTACCTTCTCCGGATCCTTTAACTATCACAGATACGGATGGAACCGTCTCTCCGGAAGATTTATTTGTAATCTTTCCTTTGATTGTTTTCATTTGCGCAAAAGCAAGACTTGAAAAAGCAGTGGCAATGATCAGTAGGGGAAAGCATTTGAAATTTTGTCTCATTATATGCTTATTGGGGTTAGGAATATAGAGCAATTTAAGTATTCTAAGCATAGCTTTAAAATAAATCTTATTGCCGGATTACAGATGTGGGTGCGGGCAGAGATCACTGGCTCTATAAGAAACCAGATCAATTTGTAAAGTCAGCAAAAAACAAATTGCTTATAATAATTTCACAGTGGTGGTGGAAGTTACTTTTGTTGTAATTGGCAAGTCCTGGCCCATTGCAGTAACCGCTCCGGTGGCATTAGTGATTGTAGAGTTGGTCTGAATAATACCTGTTTTGATATCGACTATTTCTTCACCGGAATAAGAACCTGATGTTTTTTGTTTTAATTCCATTCCGGCCTGCTCTATGGTATTTTCTGTTGAAAGATTGCCACTGAAAGTAATCGTAGCCATATTTCCATTAATTTCTTTCACGGTATAAGTAATGGTTCGGGAGTTGCCTTCATCATCGTTGGTATCTTTCCAGGTGGTTCCCTTTTTAAGGTTGGCAGGTAACGGTTGGAACGCGAGCTGAGAACCAAAACCAACAGCATCAAAATTTAATTCTTTCATCATCCCTGATAAAGAATCACTTCCCGAAATGAGAACCTTCCCCGATTTGTTTAACTGAACCTTCTTTGGTTGATTGATCATACCTTTAAACGCACTCCCCATTTGGCCATTCATATCTTCTTCCTTATCGGAATCAAAACTCATTTCCTGTCCCATCATGCTTACATTCATTTTTATATTGGTAATGGTGTTAGTAAGATTATAGTTATTTCCATCATGGCCTGTTACTTCAATTTTGTAAGTAGAAAACATGTCGGTATTATTATCCATTGCTTGTCCCTGCATTTGTATTGTGTTTGCTGTGACAATTTTATTTTCCACCAGGTATTGCTGGCCCTTTATCAATTTAAGCGGGCTGTTATTTTGAGCAAATAAAAATGCTGTAGAAGCTACAGCAATAATAAGAAATATCGTTCTTTTCATTAGGTTGAGTTAAGTTGCAAATATAGCGTACAATCGCTATTGAGGGTATTTTGATACTTTATTTTTAAACTTTCATTTTTTCAAATCAGGCCTTTAATAATCGCTTTGATTGTTCTTTTGCTTAGGGGCATTTTTTTTGGACGGATTATCATTCTTTTTGCTGCTTGTGTCTTTTTTATTAGGATTATAAAATGCAGGGCCTAATGGCTTTTTTGTTTCAACAACAGGCGTTTTTTCTTTCGGAGGTTCTTTGCTAAAATCAGATTCTACCGGAACATCAACAGGCACGCCATAATCATTGGCATTGCCATTTCCCTGTACGTCTGCCGAATCACCGCCATGTCCTTCCTGAACAATAGCCGAAAAGTTTTGATCTGCATAAATAGGATTATTATCTAACTCGGCAGGCCGCTGAAACTCTGCTCTCGGGTCGATGCCCAGGGATCTGTCAGCAAACACTTTCTGCATAAAATAGGCCCATTCAGGTAATGCCATTTGGCTTCCCCCGGCAGTGCCATATTTGGGTAAATGAAGAAAAGGATCGTCACAGCCTACCCATACTCCCGCAAGTAGTTGTGGGGTATAGCCTATGAACCATCCATCTGTATTGTCATTAGTAGTACCCGTCTTGGCGCCCATATCACTATTTATTCCAAATTTCCATCTCACAGAGCCGCCTGTTCCGTAGTCAACTACTCCCTGCATCATCCTATACATGGTGTATGCATCTGACTCACTGATCACTTGTTTTACCTCTGGCTCAAAAGATTGTAAAACATTGCCATTCCTGTCTTCGATCCTGGATATATAAACCGGCTGAACATTGAAACCCCGGTTAGGAAACATAGTGTAGGCACGCAGCATTTCGATCAGTTGAATATCTGCCGATCCTAATGCAATAGAAGGTACAATAGGGATATCGCTTTTAATACCGCACAGATGGGCGAACTCGGCAGTTTTTTTGGGACCTATTCTACTCATAAGATCATAAGCGGCAACGTTTATTGATTTTGCCAGGCAATAAGCCATAGTGCCGCCAGGACCGGTGATCGTTTTATTGGCAAGCGTAATAGGTTGCCCCCCGATATAGCTTTCCGGTGTAAGTCCCGCATCAGTCAATGCAAGTGTATAAAGAATAGGCTTAAACGTAGAGCCTACTTGCCTGTTAGCCGTCACATGATCGTATTTGAACCATTTAAAATCAATGCCACCTACCCATGCTTTTATATCACCTGAAATAGGGTCCATAGCCAGGAATGCGGTTTGCATCATCTGTTTAAAATACTTAATAGAATCCATCGGGGCCATTACGGTGTCAGTTTCGCGTTTTTTATTCCAGGCGAATACTTTCATAGTTACCGGCACTGTAAATGATTTTTGTATTTCTGCGTCTGTGGCGCCACTTTCTTTCATGTTTTTCCAACGTTCACTTTCTTTCATTGCACGATTTAAAATATCGTCTTGCCCTTTCCAGACATTTTTTGACAACTGGCGATCAAAGCTTTTTTGCATAGCCGTCATGTGTTTTATAACGGCTTCTTCAGCGAAGCGTTGCATCTCAGGGTCAATGGTAGTATATATCTTTAGCCCATCCCGGTATAAATCATAATTGTTTCCTGTTTGTGGATCTTTATGTGTTTTGCACCATTCCTTCAAAGTCTTAGTAAGTTCAGAGCGGAAATAGGGCGCTATTCCCTGGCTCTCATTGATTGGTTTATATTTTACTCCCAGCGGTTTTTTCTTTAAGGCTGCTTCCTCTTTCGGCTTTAGAACATCATTAGTAACCATCCTGTCTAACACCAGGTTTCGCCTGGCCAGCGCTACATCGGGATACCGACGGGGATCATATTTGCCGGGTCCGCTCAACATACCTATTAATAAAGCAGATTCATCGGGCGTGAGTTGAGATGGCTCTTTTTGAAAATAGATTAATGAAGCATTTCGGATGCCATATACATTAAGCCAGGATACCCGGTTGAGGTATAAGGCGATAATTTCCTGCTTGGTAAAATTTCTTTCTAACTTAAGTGCTACAATCCATTCTTTCAGTTTGTCTATCCCTCTTCTTAATACGGGAACACGGTTTTGTTGCCCCAGTATATTTTTGGCAAGCTGCTGTGTGATCGTGCTGCCGCCTCCCTGGTTACCTAATCCTTTAATGGCTCGCCCCAAAGCTATAGGGTCTATTCCTGAGTGTTCATAAAACCTGATGTCTTCTGTAGAGATTAATGCGTCTATAACACTTTTGGATATATCTTTATAATCCACCGAAACCCTGTTTTCAGTATATATCTTTCCCATTAAGGTTTTTCCGTCATTAGCATATATTTCAGTCGCGAGATTAGCCTGTGGATTTTCTAATTGTTGAAGAGATGGCAACCTGCCAAATAACCCAAAGTAGGCTGCTGCAAGCACCAGTGTGAAGAGGCCAAGCCCAAAGCCGACAATGGCCCATAATATCTTTACATTGGGCCGGATACTGTTATTAACTGTCTTTTTTCTATTGGATGATTGTTGCATTACTATTTCTTTAATCGCCTGAAAATTAATAAATACCTCTCACAGATCTCTAAAATTTATCCGGGTATTTCTTATTCAGAAGGTCTATATAACTCTGTAAATTTTTATTTTCTTTTAATAGCTCAAGGTTGGGGGCAGAAATAATATAAAAAGAATATTTCTGTACAGGCAGCCATGAGATTTCTGACGGTGCATCGTGCTTTACTTTATCGCGGTACTTTACTGCCGCCTCAGCGTTGTCAAATTCGGAGAAGATCAATAAAGCCCTGTCTGCATCCAGCGTATCTTTCGCAACCTTTATTCCCTGTGAATAAAAACTCTGGTTGTTGTACCTGGTAAAAGCATTTCTCGCCTCACTTCCATATACGGGATCTACTTTGTTAAGTACCATCATTACATATTGAGGAACATTGGGGTCAAACGTAAATACCGTATTTTTTATAGTAGGAGCTAATTTCTTTTCAGGATTCAATTCTGCTTTTTCCGGTGTGATGGTGGTAGCCTGCTTCACCGGACCTTGCTGAACGATCGTGGGACTTTTTACATTATTAACTATTTTGGCATCATCATAGGCCACTATCTGCGAATCTGCGTTGGCCCTTGTTATCTGTAAATTGGTAAGATATTTTTCTATGCTATCACGCCTGTTCAAAACGTCTATCATAATGCCTGCCTTTTCTCTCATCGGGTTATGAGGGTACCTTGCCATGATCTCAAACAGAGTTTTAATAGCGGTGCTGTCTTCTCTTTTTTGAATATAGTATACTGATTGTATGTATAAAAGTTGCGGGTTCCAGTAAGAGGTTCCGTAAACACTATCAGCATGATTTTTCTCAGCAATGGCTTTTTCAAATTTCCCTTCTATAAACAGATTGTATATATCATCGTACCGGGCCGAGGCGGCAGTATCTTTTTTAGAAGGATTAAAACTATCAGGATAAAGTACATACTTTGCAAAACGACTGTCATCAAAATGCTTCAATAGTAGATTTTTATAACGATCCGACTGTACAAGGTTGCCAATTTTCCTGTAGCAATAAGAAAGATTTAAATACAATTCACCATTGTATAAGCTGTCCGGAAAACGCTTCAATGATTTTTCATAAGATTCAATGGCTGCATAATAATCTTCCAATAGACTTTGGTAATTTTTCCCAAGTTGAAATAATGATCGGACAATTTTAGAATTGGACGTGTCCATTAAAGGTTGCGTCAGGGGCACATTGGCTGATAAACCTTCAACCGAAATATCCTGCTGAACTGGTGTTTCCACAGTAATTTTTTCACCCGTTAATTGCTGTTCGGGCGCCATCGGATCAGCATAAGCATTCTTCATTCCTTCAGGATTATTACCGGGCTGAGCGACATTTTGAGCCGAAACAGTATTCCTTCTCCAATTATCTGTATTTTGCCGTTTACCCCACACTCTTTTAAATTCAGTGTATCCTTTAGATTTTAATGAGTTGTTGTAAAAATACCAATCGCCTTTAGTATCATTGTCTGAAAATACGTTTCCCGATTGATTTTGATTATTAAAAAAATTCGGGCTACTACCAACATACTCCACATCTTCATCTTTAATACCCCGCTCTTTCTTTAATTTTTTAGACAATTTTTTTAAGAAGGCCTCTCTGTCTATGGGTGATAGTGCAGCAATAGCCTGCAGGCTGTCTTCTCTTTCAATAATGTCAATATGTGTTACTATTTGTGCAAGTGCATTTCTTCTTGCCTCAATTTCTGCAATATCTGACAAAGTAGTGTCTGAGATCTGGAGACTGTCGTAAAAATTGAAAGCCTGTTTATAGTTCTTTTGCTGGTAATTGATTTCGGCAAGGGTAAGAAATGCTTTATTCTTTAATGATAGGTTGTTTTCATTATAAAACGTGCTTCTTATAAAAAGTGCTTTTGCGGAAGTGGTATCCGGTTTTTCAAGTGCGAGTTCGGCTGCTGAGTAATAAACAATGTCCCGGTAGGGATCAAACTTGTCTTTGCGACCCATTCTTAATAGCCGGGTGATGGCTCTTTCAATTTCATCCGGATCTTTTGATTGAAGCATCTTTGCCTTATTGAGGTTGGCATAAATATCCATCAATGGATCGGTGGTGTGTTTAATGGCTTTGTCATAAAAGTCCGACGCGATATCCTGTTTCCCGCTTCTTTCATAAAGCTGTGCCAGCAGGTACTCCCTTCTTGATTTATCTGAAAGGTCCAGTGCGTTGGGCAGTGCTTCTTCGATATAGGTTATCGCACTATCATACATTTCCTGTTGGTAAAACCAGTAACCCTGCACCTCCTGGAAATATGGCTGCAACCTTTGCGGAAACAACGGGTCATTTTTAAGGGTATTGATCAATCCGGCGGCTTCAGAATATTCATCCATATCTACCAATGTTCTTATTTGCCATACAAGCGCATCATTTCTGCTTGGCGCACGTGAGAAAGTTTTGTCTATTAACTTTCTGTCTTCTTTACTTGCTATGCTTAATGCATGATTTTCAGCATTGTCATTGGTTCCTACTACTAATTGGTCATCCCCATTTTTCTTTTTACGGGGGAAAAGATTGTAATTGATAAATTGAAATGTCATTGAAGCTGAATCGAAATCTTTGCGCAGGTAATAGGCTTCTCCTATTAATAAGTATAAATTATCTACCCAATCGCTCCGCAGGTCATGAAGCAGGATACCCGCTGTCGCCTTATAAATTACAGAATCGAGTTCACTCTTTTGAGAAGATGTATTAGCTAATGAATAACTATAATAAGGAATCAGTTGTGAATAGTCGTCTTTGTTGGCAATACGTGCTCGTTCTATTACTGCATCAATTTTATTCTCAGCATTAAAAAAATAATTATAATGTGTAACCGAGTTCTGTACAAATCGCCGGTAAAGAGTAAATTTCTTTTCTCCTGTTTTTTCTGAACGAAGTGTTTTTTCCTGGAATTTTTCAGGCTTATCTTTTTGAAGATCAAAGGTAATTTTGCCTAATTGTGCATAAACATCCGGATTAACAAAACATAAAAAAAATAAGACAGATACTAATTGAGTGATCCGGTTATTCGTGAATAATGTCAATTTCAAGGTAGTTAGATTAAAAAAAAGATTCTTCTTAGTATAAGAACTTATTTTATGCAAAATTATTTTAAAAATACGGTTATTTTACCCTAAAATACCAATAAATGAGGCGGGTGTATTA
>JBDTJI010000099.1:0-5326 GCA_039935935.1 Ginsengibacter sp.
TAAGACCGGAAATTTTAAATACAGGATTGATGTAAATGGGGGATATGCAAAAAATAAAATCACCTTCTGGGATGAGTCTCCCGGGGCTCCTGTTTATCAACGATCTACAGGACATCCAATGCCTACAGACCCCAACGCCCCTGATAATGATTTGTATTACCAGGCGATAGGAATATTTGCGAATCAGACTTCAGTGGATAAGACTCCTCACTTCCCGGGAGCGCGTCCTGGAGATGTGATCTTCAAAGACGTTAATGGTGATAACGTTATTAATGCTAATGATCGTGTTAGAAATGATAAAAATGATATTCCCAGGTTTACCGGGGGGTTAGGGCTGAATTTTGAATACAAGCAATGGGATCTTTCTGCACTGTTTCAGGGTGCCACCGGCGCTGTTAGATATCTTAGGTTAGAAGCTGCCGGTAATTTTGGAAATTATCTTTTATCAGACTTCACAGACCGTTGGACACCCGATAACACTACCGGCACCAAGCCAAGAATGTTTGATCGCCTTGATCAATATTACAGATCAGAAAGAAGCACGTATTTAGTGCATAAAAACGATTATGTCAGACTTAAAAATGTAGAATTAGGATATTCTTTGCCCAATCACATCTTAACAAAGGGTGGCATTGAAAATTTCAGAGTGTTTGCAAGTGGCTATAATCTTTTTACTTACAGCCCGGGTTATAAGGATTTTGATCCTGAAGATAATAATCAGGGGAGTTCCAATTATCCTGCTCAAAGAATAATAAGCGTGGGCTTATCAGTTACATTTTAAATTTTATTACATGAAAAAGATACTATATACAATATCAGTCCTGTTTATTTTGACAAGTTTAGCGTCGTGCAAGAAGAGTTTTCTGGATTTGAAACCCCTGGATCAGTACAGTGCAGGTGACGTATGGGATGGGTCTGATGCCTCCCTTATTCAATCTTTCATAAACAACATATACTTAGGCTTTCCTCAAGGCTTCGATGGTGACAGAATAGCAACCTCGTGTTATGTAGATGAAGCTATGCTTACTTTTGGCCGACAAACCAGTTCTATCTGCCAAAGCCTTATGACGCCAAGTGCTTACTATGGTTTTGATAATAATGGTAGTTCAGTCAAAAATTATACGTGGGAGATCGTTTATAAAGGAGTGCGTGCCTGTAATGTTTTCTTCGATAGAATTGATGCTTCAACGGCAGTTTCGGATAAACAGAAAGACCAGTTCAAAGGAGAGGTGCACTTTTTGCGGGCTTACCTGTATCAAATGCTTGTAGCTTGTTATGGAGGCGTTCCAATAATTACAAAATCCTATCAACTGAATGAGGAATATGCTATGCCACGTAACACCTACGAAGAGTGTATTAAATTTATAGGTGATGAATGTGACCTGGCTGCGGCATCATTACCATTAATAGCTTCTAACAAGGGGCGTGCTACAAAGGGAGCAGCCTTAGCCTTAAAATCAAGAGTTCTTATTTATGCAGCCAGTGATTTACATAATTCTAACGCCTCATGGGCATCGGGGTATGCTAATCCTGAACTGGTTGGGTATGTGGGTGGAGACAGGATTGCCCGGTGGCAGGCAGCCAAAGATGCTGCAAAGGCAGTTATTGATTTAAATTTCTATGGCCTTTATAAGCCAGATCCTCAGCCAGGTGATGATATAGCAAAAAATTATGCAGATATTTTCTTGTTAAAAGAAACTTCTGAAGACATCTTTGTTAAGTTTTATCTGGCAAAGAATGCCGTAAATAATATTGCACGTTACAATGCACCTAATGGATTTCACTGCTATGGAGGTAGCACCCCAATAGGACAACTGGTTGATGATTATGAAATGGCGGATGGTAGCAAATTTTCATGGAGCAATCCTACTGAGGCGGCTCAGCCGTATAAGAATCGCGAGCCGCGGTTTTATGCTTCCATTTTAACCGATGGTCAATATTTAAGGCCTCGCCCGGTTGATCTTCAGGGAATTGATCCGCTTGGCATTGTTCAAACCGGCAGGTTTGAAAGATGGAATTCAACCACTAATAGTATTGATATTATTCCTGGTTTAGATACCCGTCAAAGCCCTATTGAAGATTGGAATTCGAGCTATACAGGATACTATGTAATGAAATTTATGAATCGGAATGTTCAGGGACAGTTCGATTGGCAGGATAATCCCTGGCGCTACATCCGATATACTGAAATTGTGTTGAATTACGCTGAAGCTTGTTTAGGCCTTGGGCAGGATGCAGAAGCTAAAACTTATATTAATATGGTTCGAAAGAGAGCCGGGGTACCTGGTGTTACTTCAAGTGGACAAGCGCTGATTAATGATTATCGGCATGAACGCCGCATAGAATTGGCATACGAAGATCAAAGATTCTTTGACGTGCGCCGTTGGATGATACCTGAACAGGCATATACTGATGTTCAGGGTATAAATATTCTTTATAAACTCAATCCGGATAAAATTACAACCACACCTATTTATAAAGTTATTCCGAATGTGCTTCACAGGGCCTGGAATCCCAGTTTTTATTTCCTTCCAATTAAATTGGATGAAATGAATAAAAATGACAAACTGATTCAGAATCCTTTGTATTAAAAAGAGTAGGGTTTTAACAAAATAGCCCAGAATCAGAATTTATAGAATCAGGCGCATAAGCCTTAAAAAAAGTAATAATTTTTTATACATTCTATAAATCATTTAAGACTTTTTTACTGGTTTGGATTGTTTCATACGATCCAAGAATAGTATATGATGAAAAGTTCATGCCCAGTAGCTTCTGATTACAGTATTCGCCACGGGTATGATTTGTGATGAATCAGTAAGCCGGGTTGAATAGCTGATTATACTAAAGAAAAAACGATAATCCCAATGACATTAATATTTAATAAGGATTATTTTTTGAGATGATCCAATATTAATTAATCAATTTTTAAAATGATTTAAAAAAAATTTTCCAATGAAAAAAGTAACGCTCTCATTGCTCTTTGTAATTCTTGCTTTTGCCTTTCAGGCGAATATTGCATCCAGCCAGCCGATGCTGGGAATGGAAATGACAAAAGCGCTCAAAAATACCGCGGATATTTTGGCTCCGACCCCACCTATGGGTTGGAATAGTTGGAATCATTTCCATAGGGATATTAATGAGCAGCTTATCATGGATGAAGCTGATGCGATGGTTGTATCAGGTATGAAAGATGCGGGTTATGAATATATTAACCTTGATGATTGCTGGATGGCGCTTAAAAGAGATAAAGAGGGTAACCTTCAATCTGATCCCGAAAGATTTCCACACGGTATCAAATTCCTTGCAGAATATGTACACAAAAAAGGACTTAAGTTGGGTGTCTATTCTTCCGCCGGAACTAAAACATGTGCAGGATGGCCTGCTAGCCTCGACCACGAAGATGCAGACGCGAGAATGTTTGCAAAATGGGGTGTTGATTATTTAAAATATGATAATTGTAACAATGAGGGAAGACCTGCGATAGAACGTTATACCAAAATGAAAAATGCATTGAATGCTGCAGGACGGCCAATTGTTTTCAGTATTTGTGAATGGGGCAGTAATAATCCGTGGGAATGGGCGCCAAAACTTGGAGGCCTGTGGCGTACAACCGGAGATATCTCTGATAATTGGAATAGCATGACACAAATTCTTGACCAGCAGATAGGTTTGAATAGCTACGCGGATAAGGGGCACTGGAACGATCCGGATATGCTGGAAGTGGGCAACGGAGGTATGACAAACACTGAGTATATCTCTCATTTTAGTCTTTGGTGTATTCTCGCCGCCCCATTAATAACCGGAAATGATCTTCGGCACATGTCTGATGGCACGCATGATATCCTCACAAATAAAGAAGTTATAGAAATAGACCAGGATCCTGCAGCAACGGAAGGATATAAATTAACAGACCAAGGGGATGCGGAAGTTTGGGTAAAACCTCTAGCTGATGGAAGCTGGTCGGTATTGCTGCTGAACCGGGGTGAAGAGAGAGCTTTTATGACGATGAAGATTCAGGATTTGGATATCAAAAAGACGGGCACTTATACGGTTCGAAACCTTTGGAGTCATAAGGAAGAACTGCGTGCAGATGGCCTTGTGAGAGCGAATGTTGCATCACATGGCGTACAAATGTTTAGGGTTACAGCCAGGAATTAGATTGTTTTACCGGCATTTTTACCACCAGTGATAATTTTAAATGTAAAGACGCGGATGTATTCAAAGTGGTTGAATAGGTCTTTCTATAGAGAACGGAGAACCTTCGCTTGCCGGTTAAGTTTTGAATACAAAGCCAGTGTTTATGGCAATGCAAATGTTATAAAAGAGTGTCGATTTTTTGAGATGTCTTTCTATTAGCTCTGTGTTTGTAATTTAAGAGTGAAAAAATTATCTTTGAAAAATGAGCACATCCGCAATAATCTCCGAATGGAAGAGTAAAAATTTTAAACCCATTTATTGGCTGGAAGGTGAAGAAGGTTTTTTCATCGATGAGATCATGAATTTTGCCGAGAAGCAGATTTTATCAGAAGCTGATGCGCAATTCAACCTGACCGTATTTTATGGAAAAGATGCCAATTGGGCAGATTTAGTAAATGCCTGCAGGCGCTATCCGATGTTTGCGGAGCGACAGGTAGTTCTTTTAAAAGAGGCCCAACAGATGAAGGATATTGATAAATTGGAGTCTTATGTCGAAAACCCCCTTAGCTCTACCACACTGGTGGTCTCATATAAAGGGAAAACTCTTGATGGCCGCAGTAAGCTATCAAAGTTAATAAAGAAAAAAGGTGAAGTCTTTTTATCCAAAAAAATGTACGATGATAAGTTGCCTCAATGGATCAATGACTATCTGAAAGCTGAGAGTCTTCAGATAAACCCGCGTGCATTGATCCTTTTAGTGGATCACATCGGAAATGATCTTTCGCGCATCGTGAATGAAATTGAGAAGCTCGTATTAAATTTAGGAGAAAGAAAAAATATAACCGAAGATGATATTGAAAAATATATCGGTATCAGCAAGGAGTATAATATCTATGAATTGCAAAATGCATTTAGTAAAAAAGACCTTGCAAAGGCAATCAGAATCATGCAGTATTTTGATGCAAATCCCAAGGCT
This sequence comes from Ginsengibacter sp., assembly GCA_039935935.1. Lineage (GTDB taxonomy): Bacteria > Bacteroidota > Bacteroidia > Chitinophagales > Chitinophagaceae > Ginsengibacter. Next base: position 5,114 of record JBDTJI010000099.1, read on the forward strand.
GTTCCTATACAGCTTATTCTGCCTACTTTATATGGATATTTTTCAAAGATCCTTACAGTGTATCAAATGAAGGACAAGAGTGAAAAGGCATTAAAGCCTTTATTCTTTTTTAATCCATCATTAACTGCACAGGTGATGCAAACCTTAAAGAATTATTCTTTTGCAGATATAGAAAAAATAATTTTACTGCTGCATGATGCTAATTTGAAAAGC
>JBDTJI010000100.1:0-13501 GCA_039935935.1 Ginsengibacter sp.
GTGGTTCGTAATTCTACGTGTGAATATTGTTCTTGTATTGCATGAACTGCAATAAACAAAAACTTCCGCCTGTTGAGGACGGAAGCTTTAATTTTTTAACCTGTGGGTTTCTGGCTTTTCCTGGATCTGGATCTTGCCCGCAACGATCATTATAAAAGAGTAGCCTTGCATATTTTTGTGAGTATTGAAGTTGCCAAAGAAAATAGTAGTTTCTTGATTCGTATTAACGGGTATTTACATAGACTGCAAGGACCAGCAAAAAGGTTAATGCTGGAATTAAGAATTCCAGGTAAATAAGAACGAGGATAGATTCAGTTTATCTTTGCTTATATGTCGAAATTTTTAATAGTTGGTTTAGGTAATCCCGGAGTTCAATATGCGCATACGCGGCATAACATTGGCTTTGATGTCCTGGATGCATTTGTGAGTAAACACAATGGTTTTTTTCAGGCTGCAAGATTGGCCGATCTGGCGGAGATAAAATTTAAAGGAAAAATATTCGTTTGTATAAAACCTACCACTTATATGAATCTTAGTGGAAAGGCAGTAAAGTATTGGCTTGACAAAGAAAAGATAAACATCAAAAATTCACTTGTAATCGTTGACGACCTGGCGTTACCGTTGGACAAGTTGAGAATACGCAAGAAAGGAAGTGATGCAGGGCATAATGGATTGAAAGATATCCAGGCAACTCTTGGAACCGATGAATATCCTAAACTTCGATTTGGTATTGGAAATAATTTTCCAAAAGGCATGCAAGTAGAATATGTACTCAGCAGATGGTTTCCTGAGGAGCAACCGACTGTTAAATTAAAAATTGAAAAATGTATAATGATCATTGAAGATTTTGCTCATATCGGAATTGACAAAACAATGAATAGTATTAATAATAAAAGTTTCGATCTGCCAAATTTGTAGATTTATTCTTTTTTAATTTGTTTTTATATATTTTCGCATAGTCCTTAGAAACCCCTAAAAAACCTAATTGGAGTATGAAAATTTTTTGTATCGGACGTAATTATGCAGATCACGTCAAAGAAATGGGTAGTGATATACCAGACGAGCCTGTAATTTTTATGAAACCCAAAAATGCGTTAGTACAAGGCCATACTCCTTTCTATTACCCGGAATTTACCAACGATCTTCATTATGAAGGAGAGTTAGTTGTACGGGTAAGCAAAAATGGTAAATATATACAAGAAAAGCACGCATCAAATTACTATAACGGAATTACTGTGGGCATTGACTTTACTGCCCGTGATATTCAGAGTGAACTGAAGGAAAAAGGGTTACCATGGGAAAAGGCCAAATCATTTGACAACTCCGCGGCAGTGGGAAAATTTATTGATATAGGGTCTTCATTTGATAAAAAAAATATTAATTTTTCGCTGTCAAAAAATAAAGAAATAGTTCAAAAAGCTAATGCAGGAGAAATGCTTTTTTCTATTGATCGCATTGTTTCCGATATCTCTAATTATTTTTCTATTAATATAGGAGACCTCATCTTCACAGGTACTCCGGCAGGGGCAGCAGAATGCATGGTGGGCGATTTGCTGGAAGGTTATTTTGAAAAAGAACTACTGCTCTCTTTGGAAATCAAGTAACATCAAAGCTCTCTTTTACATCTGGCCTTTTAAGGAATTACTACGCTTCTGCTATTAGTAGTGTGAGCGCTAAAATAGCCCAATGCTCCTCCTTTTATATTACTGGTTGGATTGGCTGGAGTAGGGCTTGAAAATCCTTCTCCACCTCCTGATATTTGCGATAACTCACTCAGATAATTATACACTTCTTTATCTACACAATTCATCTGAACAGTTAGAATAATTCCGGATTTGATATCCGAACTATCATTGTATAGGATACGATTGATATATCTTCCATCCGACAAACGATCATCAAAAACTGAATTGCCTCTTCCATTTCTAAATTTCTCACCATCGGTATATTCTATAAACTGATAGTAATTAGGTACACCTTCAGGATCCTGAAAATTAGCAACAGCATATAATGCATCTTGTCTCCCGGATCTAAAGTCTATAGAATCCAGATGCACAGGATTAGGCATGGTTGAAGAAGCCGTATAATCTTTACCTTCAATGGAAACAAACATCTTGTAAGTCCTGCCAGCCTTACCCTGAAGTATATGCGTTGAATAGACTCCCGGAGATGTTTCGGTTAAAGAATCAGTAACCCCATTTCCCGTAATTTTTACCACAGCTCCTGAAACCGGCGGAAAAATATTATCTGAATTAAAATCAATTGTCTTTGTTATTTTTAACTCGTATGGCCCTGGCCGGTTATCTACGTCGCCTGTAATAACGATTTGCGTTTCGGAATTTTCAAGATGGACATCTATTACCTTTTTACAACCACAAATTAGAAAAAGCAATAAGATTATTCCATATTTATTTATACAAAAGTGCATTGTACTAAAATTTAAAATTGTACGAAATGGATGGTACCCATCTGAATAACGAATACTGAATGGCCTGGGTTTTTTGTGGATCGCCCGGATCATTTTGAAACTGGATGAAATAAGGGTTCTGCCTTCCATAGGCATTATAAACTGAAAATGTCCAGCTACCATCAAACTTCTCTGTTTTCTTTCCCTGTAAGGTGGCTCCGATATCGAACCGATGATAAGCGGGCATACGGTAACCATTTCGTTCGGTATAATAAAAAACAGTATTGCCGTCTACATTATATTTTCCGGATGGCCACGAAACCGCATTGCCCGTATTAAAAACAAAATCAGAAGAGAGGGTCCACTTTTTGCCGACTTTATAAATAGCTACAACTGAAACACTGTGCGTTTGATCTTGTGTAGCCGGATACCAGGAATAGTTATTAACACTCTCAATCTTACGTTCCGTGCGTGAAAGAGTATAACTTATCCAGCCCGTAAAATCGCCATACTTTTTTTTAGCATAAATTTCTAATCCATACGCTCTTCCTTCGCCATACACCAGCTGCGATTCTACTGTTTCATTCGCTACCAGCACCGCTCCATTTTTATAATCTATCTGGTTTTGTAAAAACTTATAATAGACTTCGGCCGAAAATTCAAATTTATTGTTATCGGTATTTCGATAATATCCTGTAGAAAACTGATCAGCAAATTCAGGTTTTACATTATTACTACTGGGTATCCACAAATCGGTGGGGTTGCTTCCTGTTGAATTAGTAAGCAGGTGCAGGTTTTGTACATTTCGCGAATAAGATATTTTGACCGAGCTTAATTTATCCAACTGGTAAGTGCCGGCAAAACGAGGCTGAAGATTCAAATAGGATTTTACAATTTTCCCTGACGAATATACTGACGTATCAATCGTTTCTCCTCTGCTATTATAACTGTAGAAATCACCTGGCCCCGTAATATTAAAAGTGGATAAACGCAAGCCCAGGTTAAACCGTAATTTGTCTGATACTGACCACTCATTAGAAATATAAGCTATCCCATCCAATGCATATTTATCCTGGAGAATTAATGAATTGTAGCTTGATGCCTGAGAGGTAATGAATTCGCCGGGAGTAAAGGTGTGTTTGGTTAAATTGAATCCAAAATTGATCTTATTTTTATTGCCCGCATAATATTGTAAATCTTCTTTTAACGTCAAGTCTTTTATTTTAGAAACTATAGAAAGTTTATTGGTAGTTTGGTTGATGCTAATATTATAGTTGTAATCGCTGTAGATAAGAGAGGTGTTTGAGAATAGTTTGCTACTAAAAATATGATTCCACCTCAAAGTAGTAGTTGTATTACCCCATTTTATTCCAAACTGGTTACTGAAACCCAATTTATCACTACCGAAATAGGCAGAGAAATAGACCTTGTTTCTTTCCCCGAGCTGGTAATTGGCCTTTGCATTAATGTCGTAGAAATACAGGATACTGCGGTTTATAGAACTATCTTTTGAAAGCTTTAGAAACAGATCTGCATACGTTCGCCGGGCGCTTATCATGAAGGAGCCTTTATTTTTTACAATGGGGCCTTCTACATTCAGGCGTGAAGCAATGAGGCCGACGCCACCGCTTACATGGAAACTTTTATTGTTACCGTCTTTCATGTTTACGTCTAATAAGGAAGACAAACGCCCACCATATTGAGCGGGCATGTCACCTTTATAAACCGTTACATCTTTAATGGCATCTGAATTAAAAGTAGAAAAGAAACCAAGTAAATGGGACGCGTTATACACAGTAGCCTCGTCAAGTAAGATCAAATTCTGATCAGCAGCGCCACCACGAACAAAAAAGCCTGTAGAACCGTCTCCGCCAGATTTGATACCTGGCAATAACTGAATGGTCTTTAAAATATCCTGCTCTCCAAATATTACCGGTACGTTTTTTATTTCTTCAATAGAAATCTTTTGTACTCCAGGAAGTGTCCGGGTAATATTATCATTTCTTTTTGCAACAACAACTACTTCACTCAGTTCAGTTCCTGCAGGTTTTAATTCAAATTGGTGTACAATGTCTTTTGTTAAAGAAATTTTTAAAGTATCATTTTCGTAACCTGCAAAGCTGACGATCAGGGTGTATTGATTTTCAGGTGCCGAGATTGAATAAAATCCATAGCTGTTGCTTAGCACTCCTATGCCGGTGTTGCCTGACAATTGAATACTCGCACCAATAAGGGTTTCTCCTGTTTCCTGGTCTTTGATAGTGCCGCTAACGGTATGTTTTTGTTGCGCGAAGGATCCTGATGCAACCAGTATAATTATAATTGTAAGAAGTGCGTCCTTCACTTAAAAATAGTTTGAAATATTAACAACAACGATCGACAAATCTAATTCTATCTTTAACACTTTGAAAGCAACCAACTTCGCACACTTCAAAATTATTTGTGAATATTTATCAAAGACAATATTCAATTTTAAGATCTCAATTTATTTGAAACCTGTTTAATGAATATACGATGTTTCAGGTAGCCAGGATCTCTCTAAGTCAACGCTAAATCCAATACTTGTTGCATTGTCTTTACATAACTTACCTTTAAGCCTTTTATATAATTGGGATTTATCTCACTGACATCTTTCTCATTTTGAGCGCTCATGATAACTTCGCGTATGCCAGACCGTTTTGCTGCCAGAATTTTCTCTTTAATTCCACCAACCGGGAGAACCTGTCCGCGTAATGTAATTTCACCGGTCATAGCGAGATAAGGTCTCACTTTTCTACCGGTAAATGATGATGCGAGTGCAGTCATCATCGTTATTCCTGCGCTCGGTCCGTCTTTAGGAACCGCACCTTCAGGTACATGGATATGCACATTCTTTTTAGAGAACACCGCCGGATCTATACCATATTTTTTTGCGTTTGATTGTAAATAACTTAAAGCGGTAGAGGCGCTCTCTTTCATTACATTCCCGAGGTTACCGGTCAGTTTTAAATCGCCCTTTCCATTATCACTGGTAGTTGACTCAATGAACAGAATATCTCCTCCTACATACGTATATGCTAATCCTACAGCTACGCCCGGCATATTCGCACTTTTATACATTTCGTTGCTGTATTTTGATTTGCCTAAAATTTTCTCTATATCTTTTAAACTTACAGTGGGTTTTAATTTTTCTTTTTCAGCATATTCTCTTGCAAGCTTACGCATAACACTTGCCAATTGCCTGTCAAGCTCCCGTACGCCACTTTCCCTCGTAAAATCTGCTATAATCTTTTCCAAAACTGCGTCGCTTATTTTAAATGGTACATTTTTTAACCCGTGAGCTTCTTTTTGCTTTGGTATCAGATGTCTTTTGGCAATTTCTATTTTTTCTTCTATCGCATAGCCGCTAAGCTCAATTATTTCAAGACGATCACGTAACGCCGGCTGAATGTTTTGTAAATTATTTGCCGTTGCAATAAAAAGTACTTTACTTAAGTCATATTCCATTTCCAGGTAGTTGTCATAAAAATTGTTGTTCTGCTCCGGATCCAAAACCTCCAGTAATGCAGAAGAAGGGTCACCACGGAAATCAGTCCCCACTTTATCTATTTCATCCAGTATCATTACGGGGTTGGACGATTTAATTTTCCTGATTGATTGTAAAATCCTCCCAGGCATAGCGCCAATATAGGTTTTGCGATGCCCACGTATTTCACTTTCATCATGCAATCCTCCCAAACTTACTCTTACATATTTTCTATTAATGGCATTTGCGATACTCTTTCCGAGGGAAGTTTTACCAATGCCAGGAGGGCCTACAAAACAAAGTATTGGGCTTTTCATGTCTCCTTTTAGCTTGAGCACAGCGAGGTATTCAAGAATTCTTTGTTTAATCTTCTCCATGCCATAATGGTCATGATCAAGAATTTTTTTCGCCTTTTTAAAATCATATTGATCTTTGGTATAATCTTCCCATGGCAGGTCAAGCATGAGATCAAGATGATTATATACCACGGAATAATCAGGGGTGGAAGGATGCATTCGTTCCAGTTTTTCGACTCCTTTGTTAAAAAGGTCTTTAGCGGCTGTCGGCCATTTTTTGGTCTCCGCCTTTTTCTGCATCTCTTTTACTTCAGCTACATTATCGCCCCCTAATTCTTCTTTAATTGCTTTCAACTGTTGCTGCAAAAAGTAATCTTTTTGCTGCTTATCTAGTTCTAAGCGGGTTTTATTTGTTACTTTATTTTTAAGCTCTGCATACTGCAATTCGGTTTGCAGCAGGTTTAATAGTACTTCAGCTCTCGCTTTAATATTTTGTATCTCCAGCAATTTCTGCTTTTCAATGATGTTGCTGTTCAGATTGCTGCTTACAAAATGTATTAAGAAAGCAGGGTTCTCAATATTTCTCAAAATGATGGTCGCCTCCGAGGGCATGTTCGGAGAGAGTTGTATGATTTGGCCTGACAGTTCTTTTATAGAAGAAACCATAGCATCAAAATCCTTATCATCTTTAAGCTCATCATCTATAAGAACGGATATTTTTGCTTTAAAATATGGTTCGTCAGACATAATCTCATCTACTTTAAATCTTTTTCTTCCCTGGATAATAACTGTAGTGCCACCATCGGGCATTTTAATAAGCTTAAGAATTTTTGCTACCGTGCCAACATCAACTAAATCACTCACCGTGGGCTCTTCCACCTGACTGTCTTTTTGCGATAACACACCTACCAATTTGTCAGTCTTATAAGCATCATTAACTGCCTTGATACTTTTATCTCTTCCAACGGTGATGGGTATGACTACTCCTGGAAAAAGAACGGTGTTTCTTAAAGGTAGCAGCGGTAACTCAGCAGGGATCACTTGTTCATCGCTATTATCACTATCTTCATGCAGTGGAATCATGGGCATAAATTCCATCTCATCTTCCGGCCCATTAAGGAAATAATTATTATTCATATACTTTTTTCACTTGTCAATCTGTCAAAAATTTTAGTAAAGAAACGAACTTTTTAAGGTATAAGCATAATGTTCAAGATTAATGCCACGTTAAAGAACTAAAAACGTAAATGAAATCGTATTTATTGGATGACAGGGATATTACTACACTATTTGTTTTAAACAGCCTTATAATTTTTTGATTTCGAAGGAAGGGTTATTAAGAGCGGAAGACGGGACTCGAACCCGCTACCTACAGCTTGGGAAGCTGTCGCTCTACCAGGTGAGCTACTTCCGCTTATTTAATAATCAGGGCGAAAGTTAGAAATTTATTTTCAATAATATATCTCTCTTCCCAACTTTCAGATATAAATAACCAAGAGAAATATTTTAAATTTTAAAACGACTGCATCGTGTTAGTATATTTTTATTGCTTACCTGTTATTTAAAGCTAAATTGCCTTAGCAAACTTTTTAATTATATAAAACACTATTTTATGTTAGAAGAATTATTCAATCTTGTCAAGAGCGTGGCAACTGAAGCTGGTACAAACACTGCTGAAGTACCCCAGGAACATAATGATGCCGTTGTAGCAGAAGCTACCAATACGGTTGCATCCGGTCTGCGTAATATAGTTGCGGGCGGAGGTGCTCAAAACCTGTTGTCCTTGTTCGGTAGTGGCGGCAATACACACCAATCAGGTGGCGGCTTATTGAGCAATCCGATTGTAAGCATGATGATAGGACATTTTGCAGGAAAGTTGATGAGTAAATTTAATCTTGGAGCCGGACAAGCTAATAATGTAGCATCAAGCCTTATTCCCAGTGTAATTAATGGCCTGGTCAATAAAACTAACGACCCTGCCGACAATAACTTTTCCTTAGACAAACTTTTGAATTCTATAACGGGAGGAAAGGCAGATGAAGCAGCATCACAGCAACCTGGTGGCGGTTTGCAGGATATATTAAATCAACTTGGCGGTAACCATGGGGGTGGCGGGAACGGACTTGCGGACATCATTTCCAAACTGGCGGGTGGCGCACAGGAACAGCAGCAACGTAATGGCGGCGGTGGTTTGATGGATCTTATTAAAGGATTTATTAAATAATATTCTTTTTAATGCCTTAATAGAAAAAGACATCTTGCAAGTTTTAAACTGGCAAGATGTCTTCGTAGAAAAATATACAAATTCTCCCTTTACAATCATTATTTTTTGCCACAGGGTTTTCCACCTGATTGATTTAATGGATTTTCTCTTAATTTTTTAAGTTGAATTTTAAATCTCGCAAAGTGAACTAATGATTTTTATCAAACTTCTTCATAGTGAGTATTCCCGTTAAGCAGATCTTTCACTTTTTGAGGTATGTATTTGTCATACATCTTTTCCCCTTTTTCCTTAATAGTACTTCCAATATTCTTTTTTTGATCAGCACTCAATTTAGAATACTTATAAAAAGCAAAAGCGGCAAGCCCTGTTAATATTAAAGGCATTGAGGATTTTTTGTTTTGATTCATAGCTACGATTTTTAAATGGTGAATAATTGTATCATTCCTATATAAATATCATACCAATTTTTAAATCACACCGTTAATGTTTTTTGATTTTTAGCTTTTCAAGGAAATCACTCTCTTCTATTTGTCGTACACCCCCGGGAGGCAGGTTGTCTAACAAAAGGTCTTCGATGCTTATTCTTATCAATCTTTTGCATCGATGATGAACAGCACCCACCATTTTTCTTACCTGCCGGTATTTTCCCTCATACAAGGTCATCAACATCCAGGTGTGTTTTCCATGTTCTTCGGTTAGGACTGTCAGCGGATATATTGTCTTTGGGTCGTTGATAATCTTCACGTCGCACACAGGCGTAGTGTATATTTTGCCGCCTTCAATCCTGATAGGCACGCCTGTCTTTAGAAGATGTAAACTGTCTTGATTTACTGTGCCACTGACCTGTACCAGGTAAATTCTCTTATGCTTTACTTCGCGTGAGAATAGCAAACGTGTTATTTTTTTATCGGTAGTTAAGATCAATAATCCTTCAGAATCCTTATCTAACCTCCCGATGGCATGAGTGCCTTCTGGAAAAGGAAATTCAAGATCGCCGAGAAGTCGTACTTTATGAGAGCTAACAAACTGCGATACCATGTTGCGTGGTTTGTTGATGATAAAATACCGGTGAGGCAAATCAATTATTTCGGAGGCCATCATTCATTTACATATTAAGAGTAGTATCCTAACCCATTCAGATGAGATTTTTGGATGAAATTTATAGAAGAGGTACTCAAATATATTACACTAAATTTTGGGATGCTGTTTTTCGAAAGCCCTTTATACGGGTAACTAAATCTTTCCCTATTTCGACTATTGCATAATTATTATTGTCAGGGCCACTTCCTTCGATTACCGCTTTTAAAGTATAATAATAGATGTTATTGATCGTATGTAAACTGCCGGGATGATAATGGCCCTGGAATACACCTATCACATTACCTGAATCTTCGATTATTTTCCTGGCCGCATCTGCATTATCCGGGCAATAAATTTTATGGCTTTCCTCAAAAGAAGGAGCGTCAAGTTGCTGATGAACGAAAACTATAGTAGATTTTTTGTTATCTTTTAATTCTTTTTTTAGCCAATCTAACTGCTGGTCAGGAATATGCGCATCTTTCCAGTCAAAATTTCCATGATCATATTCTTTACCGTCTGAAGTGTAGTTGGCATCCAGCACAATAAAATGAAAAGAGCCTTTGTTGAACGAGTAATAATTCGAGGCCTTAGTAAAATTATAATTTGTTATTCCATTCAAAAATTGTTGTTTTGAAATACTATCGTGGTCATGGTTGCCGAGCACATGATATAGAGGCCCTTTGAATCTCTTGAACTCATTTTCAATAGTGGTAAGAAAATGAAGAGTATCCGATTCTTTTGGCGGATTACCTTCATCTTTGAGGTCGCCGATTTCAATTAAAAAGTCAACACGCTGTTCATTCATCAGGTCAACACATTCACGCACTTTAGTAAGTGATTCTTTATAATACCTGTTGATATTGGGTGTTCTGTCGGCATAATGAATATCTGTCACGATGCCGAATCTCACGGGTTTAAATTTTTTCTTTTCCAATGCCAGGCTTGTGAAAGGGGCTGCTGCGATTAATGTAACCGTTGTTTCTACAAATTTTCTTCTATTCATAAATTTAGATCTTATGTATGTTTATGAAACTTTGTGATCTATCCTTTTTGTTCCACTTCAAAGGCGTATTTTTTTAATTGAAGACAGCTTAATTTGTATTGTACATCCTGTGCCGCCGGTGAATTATTTCTTTCAATCACTTTAAGTTTATATTGATCTGATTCCACTTCTACAATTTCATACACAACAATATGAGTTTCGTGATCTTCCCGCACCTTGGAATGAATAGTTAGTTGTTTGCCGCAATCGGTTATGAGTGTCCACATGTTTAAAATATACTAATTAAAAATCGAATTATCTGATTTTTCACAAGATAAATAATTATAACACATCAGCGTGTTTAGCAAAGGTGCTTATTCGTCGAGAATGTGAACACTGCTCTATTAACCTTTATAATAAGCGCTGCATTATTTTTTCCTGTCAATTAAAAAACTTATCTGAGACTTCCATACAATATTTGCTCAAATTTTCTTTCCAGGTCTCCATGTGAATTGGGTGTTTGCTGAGTCATAAATAAAGCTATCAAATGCTCTTTAGGATCACACCAGTAAGTGGTGCCAAAATAACCGCCCCAGGCAAAGCTACCTTCATTTCTCGGCTGGCTTGCACTGCCTTTATCACTTACAATTTCAAAACCCAAACCAAAATAATTAGTTCCATTAAAAGTAAAATCCAACTGATTATGCAACATCATGGCAACCACCCTTTTTGAAAGAATCTGTTTGCCATTGTATCTACCTCCATTCATTATCATTTGCAGAAAAACTGCATAGTCCATCGCCGTGGACGAAAGCCCTGCGCCACCTGAAAAATAATGTTTGTTGATTAAGGGATATTCAGGGTTGATGCCTAAATGGTTTTTATCCCAGGGAATAATATGGTTTAAAGAATCCTCCATATAGACAGCCGTAAGGCGATTCGACTTATCGGCGGGTAGATTAAACCAGGTATCGTTCATACCTAATGGGCTCAAAATGTTTTTGCGTAAAAAAGTTTCAAGATCAGTTCCACTGATTACTTCTATAACTGCACCCAATACATCTATGCTTAATCCATACCTCCATTTGCTCCCTGGTTGAAAAGCCAGCGGCAGTTCGCCGAGTTTATTCATTGCCTCTGTCAGGTTTTGGTTTACGACTCCCAGGCCTGAAGAAATGTGTGCCTTTGCATAAATAGCTTTCATTTCCTGAGTGCCGATTTCAGCATAATCAATGCCTGAGGTATGTGTGAGCAAATCTTTAATAGTTATGTCTCGTTTTGCAGGAACAGTTGTGTAGGTGCTATCATTCGAATTAAATTGATCAAGCACTTTGGGATTAGCAAAACCAGGAAGGTATTTGGATACCGGATCGGACAGTGAAAGTTTACCTTCATCGTATAATACCAAAATTCCAGCACTTACTATTGCTTTTGTTTGTGAAGCAATGCGAAAAATGCTATTGGGCTGCATCTCTGTTTTGGTCGCTACATCACTGTATCCATAGCCTTTATTTTGAATTACTTTTCCATCTTTTATAATAATAGTCACCACACCATTCACCCAGTTGCGACTGATGTATCCATTAATAAGCGTGTCTATGTTTGAAAGTCTCTTATAATTTACTGTAGGATCTGACTTGCCTTTTGGTACTACGATTGACTGGCTATAGGAAATATAAAAACTGGACGCAAAAAAACCTGCAATTAGTATTCGGTAACATATTTTCATGTGAATATTTTGATTGAAAGTAGAATGAAAAATGGTTAGTTGTTGATGCCTTCGTGAGTGGCGCAGCAGTGTTATTAAATGCCGTGTTGCCAGCTAATAGAATAATTTGTTTACTGCTGACTTATGAACATTATTTCCGTTGATCCGGTAATTCAGTTTTGGTTTTGCTTATTACCGAAGTTACACTTGATATTACACCGGCAATATCTGAAAGATCAGCAGGTACGATCATTGTATTATTAGTTTTGGCCAGCTTACCAAATTCTGTAAGATATTGCTCTGCGATGCGCAGGTTTACAGCACTTAATCCTCCTTCTTCATTGATGGATTGGGCTATTTCTCTGATTCCTTTTGCAGTGGCAACTGCCACCATTTCTATTTCGGATGCCTTTCCGCTTGCTTCGTTAATTCTTTTTTGCTTTTCACCTTCAGACAAAGCAATAGTTTGTTGTTTCTCACCTTCGGCGCGGTTTATTTTAGCCTGCTTGTCGCCTTCTGATTCTGCTATCAATGCTCTCTTCTCACGCTCTGCCCGCATCTGCTTTTCCATCGCATCTTTTATACTTTGCGGTGGTGAAATGTTTTTCACTTCATAGCGTGACACTTTAATACCCCAGGGGCCGCTGGCTCTGTCAACTGCATCAACGATGGTGGCATTCACTGTTTCGCGTTCTTCAAAGGTTTTGTCTAATTCCATTTTCCCTATAACACTGCGCATGGTGGTCTGTGAAATCTGAATAACAGCGAACCGGTAATTATCAATTCCATAAGATGCTTTTTGCGGATCAATAACCTGGAGGTAAATTACCCCATCCACTTCCACGGCAATATTATCTCTGGTGATACATATTTGAGAAGCCACATCAATTGCCTGTTCTTTTAAATTTTGCTTGTAAGCTACTTTATCAACAAATGGGATTAAAATATGGAAACCCGCATCGAGTGCGCGGCTGAATTTACCCAATCGTTCAATGATGTAAACCGAGCGCTGCGGCACTACTTTAAAAGTGGATAAAAACGCTACCAATAAAAACAGGATGATTACTATCAGGATTATTGTGGATGCAGTCATAATTTTTTAGTTGATTTTACAAGTAATAAAATGCTTTCGTTTCCTATGATAATTACATTCTCGCCCTTTTCAATGGTATCTTCAGAGGCTGCCTGCCAGGTGGTTCCTTTGAAATCAACTTTACCATTTTTACCCGGCGAAATAGGTGTTTCCGCTATAGCGGTTTTACCCAAAAATTCATCTTCCAGAAGTTCAGAGGAATGTTT
>JBDTJI010000101.1:0-2443 GCA_039935935.1 Ginsengibacter sp.
TCTCTCTGTACGAATAGGTATATTCTGAAGATTAGGATTAGTACTGCTCAACCTGCCGGTGACCGCGATTGCCTGCCCATAACAGGTATGCACACGAGATGTTTTTTTATTGATCAGTTGAGGCAGGGCATCTACATACGTAGATTTAAGTTTGGCAAGCTCCCTAAAATTGAGGATATGCTCTACAATAGGATTTTCTTTCGCCAATTTCAGCAAAACGTCTTCGCCCGTAGCATGTTGCCCACCTTTCGTCTTTTTCGTTTTAGTTCCTATCTGCATTTTTTCAAACAGTACTTCACCCAACTGTTTGGGAGAGGCCAGGTTAAATTTAATGCCAGCCATTTCATAAACTGTCGCTTCAGATTTTAACGCTTCTGCTTCCAACTCTTTTGAATAGAGATTTAAAAAGTCTGTATCCACGTTCATTCCTTCAAACTCCATTTCCATAAGGACTTTTATCAGAGGTGATTCTACTTCTTCAAACACCTTCTCTACGTGTTTTGATTTCAGGTAAGGCACAAATGCATTTTTTAATTGTAGCGTAATATCTGCATCTTCTGCCGCATACTCCTTCACCTTTTCAACCTCAACATCACGCATATTGGCCTGGTCTTTTCCTTTTTTGCCGATCAACTCGGTTATAGATACAGGAAGATAACCGAGGTATTGCGCACTCAGCAAATCCATGTTACGGCGTCCTTCGCTCTCAATGACATAATGTGCCAGCATGGTATCAAAAAATTTCCCTTTTAATTCCACTCCATACCATCTTAATACCAGCAAATCATATTTAATATTCTGTCCGATCCACATTTTATTTTCGTCATCGAATACTGTTTTAAAATAATGTAAAATATGAATTACCTGTTCCTCATCTGCTGGACAAGGAACATAATATCCTTCCCCTGGTTTGAAGCAAAAACTTAGTCCGACCAGGTCTGCTTCATTAGCATCTATTGAAGTGGTTTCTGTGTCAAAAGAAATTTCCTTTTGATGCATTAATTCGTCAACCAAGGCAACAATTGCCTCTTCGCCTTCCACCAAATGGTAATTATGCGGAGTGTTATTGATATTTTTTTCAGCGATAAGTCCAGGTTTTTCCTCAGCCACTTTCTCCTCCATAGGTTGAGACACAGGCACGTCCATAACATTATTAAAAAGATCAGTTTGCACAACGGTTTTATCCATCACAAACACATTGTATTCCTCTCCCAGAATTCTCCTGCCTAAAGTCTTAAACTCCAGTTCCGTAAAAATATCTTTAAGCGATTCTACGTCATAAGCTTTGATCTTAAAATCTTCTTCATGAAACCGGCACGGCACTTCAGTAATTATAGTGGCTAATTTTTTACTTAACACCGCCATTTCTTTGCCTGCTCTTATTTTTTCTCCGAGTGCACCTTTGATGTTGTCTGCATCGGCCAATACATTTTCTACCGATTCATATTGAGCTAATAATTTTGCTGCAGTTTTTTCACCTACGCCTGCTATTCCCGGGATGTTATCACTGGCATCTCCCATAAGTCCCAAAATATCAATTACCTGTTTTACATTTTTTATACCCCATTTTTCACACACTTCTTTTTCACCCATGATCTCTACCTTACCACCCTGATACCCGGGCTTATATATCTTTATATTTTGGGTTACCAATTGTCCAAAATCCTTGTCGGGTGTAACCATAAAAACCTGGTAGCCTTGTTTCTCAGCCTGTTGTGCCAGAGCACCTATAATATCATCTGCTTCATACCCATCGCATTCCACTACAGGCAGGTTAAATCCTTCAATGATTTTTTTGATATCAGGAATAGCGGCTGCAAGATCCTCCGGTACTTCCTGCCTTTGGGCCTTATAAGCGGCAAATTCTATATGCCGTTCTGTAGGCGCTGCTGTATCAAAGGCTACTGCGAGATGAGTGGGTTTTTCTTTAGTAATAAGTTCAAATAAAGTATTAGTAAACCCAAACTGTGCATTGGTATTTTTACCTTTAGTAGTGATGATTGGGCTACGTATTAACGAATAGTAGGCGCGATAGATCAGCGCCATTGCATCCAACAGAAATAATTTTTTTTCCATCGGGTAAATTTACAAAATAGAATGAGGCGACAATTAAAATTATCGGTATGGAAATTTAACTCTAAGATTTTCGGAAATACACCTCTTCTTTAATAAAAAGATGCCTCACAGGCTGCTTTTCTCGATAATATACTATAGTTCCATCAGATTTTTTAATCAAAAGGACGGTAAAAATTCAATCAGAATCTTGATTCAATATAGTAAGGCAGCATAGCCCGCCACGTGGGCCAGTCGTGCGTCATATTTTGTCCCCATATATCCAGTTCATAGTTTATGCCTTTGCTATAAAGCACACCGGCAAAATCTCTCGAAGCCTGCGGATCTTCATAAGCTCCCTCACCCGCCAGAATATGAATGTGATGGCTGT
>JBDTJI010000102.1:0-12740 GCA_039935935.1 Ginsengibacter sp.
TCCTGAAATTTTAGGCGGTACTCCTGTTTTTTACGGGACACGCGTACCCATTAAAAATTCTTTTTGACTACTTAGAAACTGGCGACACAATTGAAACTTTCCTTGAAGACTTTGACGGAGTTAAAAAGAACAGGTAATAAAGGTTTTGGAGATGTCACAAAAATTAACAGAAAACAGTTTATCAATTGTAGTGTTGAACTCTTTAACGAGCAAGATTGAAGAACTTATTTTATTCATACCATCTTTTTACGAGCAAATTAAAAAATTTGAAAAACACAAGGCTTACATTATAGAAAGGTAGGACAAATGATTCTGGACTGCGCGTCTCGATTGTTCTTTCAATAGTCCCATCTTCCAAGTCCTTCCATTCTTGTCAATCAGAAAAATAAAAATCCGGATTATTTCTTTGCCTGCCTTCCGGCAGAAAAGTTTACTGTATAAACCCGTTAATTTAAAACATCGATAAAATAAGCCTCAAATTAAATTCCTTACTTTTGGACAAAGCAAATCACAAATGAAAACTGCACTACAAATAGACCTGACGTTTGATCAGATATTAGCATTGGTGAAGCAATTGCCGAACCAGCAAAAAATAAAACTGACTAAAGTATTGGAAAAAGAAGTTATTGATTCAAAGCTTTCCAAACTTTTAAAAACATTTAAATCAAAAGAGTTAAGTTTAAAAACAATCAACGAAGAAGTGGAAATTGTAAGACAAGAAATTTATGAAAAACAAAAACGTTAAAATTATTTTTGACACTAATGTTTGGATTAGCTTTCTCATCGGCAAACGCTTATCGGGAATTAAAGAATACATTGCCGATGGAAGAATCACGATAGTTACCACAGGCCAGCTTATAAAAGAAATACAGATAGTTACAGCAAGAGATAAAATAAAAAAATATTTTCCAAGAGAAACCGTTTGTGAATTAATTGAACTATTAGAAACCATAGCTGAAAAAATTGAAATACAGCCCACACATTTTATCAATCGGGAAAGGGAAGATAATTTTATTTTAGATTTAATTGAATATTCAAAAGTCAATTATTTAGTAACGGGAGATAAAAATTTATTAGAACACATTCCTTTCAAAACTGCAGAAATATTAACGCCCAAAGAGTTTGAAGAACAGTTTGATAGATAATTCCATCTTTCAATCTCTTCTATTCTTATCAGCCGGATAAAATAAAAATCGGATTACTTGTTTACTTACAATCCATTTAAGAGCTATAATTTATTTTATTTTTCAATAGACTGGTTCAACTTTTGGTATAGATTTAAAAATTACAGCAATGCCGGAGGGTCCATCCATTATTATTCTAAAAGAAGAAGTCCAATCTTTTATTGGGAAGAAAATAGTGCAAGTAGAAGGGCGAAGTAAGCTCGATATTCAACGATTGTCTGGGCAAAAAATAATTGATTTTAAAAGCTGGGGAAAACATTTTTTGATTTGTTTCAAACCCTATACGGTACGCATACATTTAATGTTGTTTGGTAACTATCGCATCAATGAGCAAAAAGCCGCGGTACCTCAGTTGAGGTTAATTTTTAATAAGGGTGAAATAAACTTTTACGCTTGTTCTGTAAAATTTATTGAAGAAAGCCTGTACGAAGTGTATGATTGGAGTTCAGATGTGATGAGCGATAGTTGGGATCCCAGGACTGTTGAATTAAGGCTGAGAAATAAGCCAGACATGTTGGTTTGTGATGCATTGCTGGATCAACAGATCTTTACAGGCGTGGGAAATATCATTAAAAATGAAGTTCTTTTCAGAACTCATATTCATCCTGAAAGCCGGGTTGGGAATATTCCCCGAAAGAAAATAAAAGAGCTCATAAAGGAAGCCCGCAATTATAGTTTTGATTTCCTTAATTGGAAAAAAGAGTATGTCTTGAAAAAGCACTGGCTGGCCCACACCAAAGTAATATGTCCCCGTTGCCATATGCCATTTACCAAAAAATATTGCGGCAAAACCAAAAGAAGAAGTTTTTTTTGTGAGAATTGCCAAATTAAATATTAGAATGAATCTTTAAGTCGTAAATGCTTTAATAATAGAGGTTGTTTGAATCATCGTTACGATTAATTTAAGGAACTTGCTGTTCCGAGGGTAGCCACTACGTGGCAAATAACAATGGAAAAATATTCTTCTACAAACAGGTAGTGCCTACGGCACACAGCAGCCACATCCGATGATTCAGACTCGTCATCCGATAGTTCGGGAGCTATCATATTGAAATGCATCCTTACAGAATTTGAATGTAATTTCTTAATATTACAACTTGTGGCTATAACCCATTAAAACATCATATCAAATTCATTACAATTCATTCACCACGACCCATCCGCTTTATTATATTAAATATTAAAAGAAAGCAATTCCGGATTTACATGTTCGACTATAAATGTAAGATTACATCATAAGTAATTTGAGAATTTAAAATAACGTCAACTAAAAACTTGCATCCGCAAAAGTGTTGCCTTGCTTTAAGTCTCCTGTTTCGTAGCCTTTCTTAAACCAGAACATTCTCTGGGCAGAAGTACCATGTGTGAATGAGTCGGGAGTAACGGTTCCCTGGTATTGCCGCTGAAGTCGGTCGTCACCAATAGCATTGGCAGCATTTAAAGCTTCCTGTATATCATCCGGGTCAATTACATTTTTCATTTTTTGATCGTAATGCGCCCACACACCCGCATAAAAGTCAGCTTGCAATTCCAACCGCACTGAGTATTTATTATATTCTGTTTCGCTTACTTGCTGACGGAGCTGTTCCATTTTTTGTGTCATGCCCAAAAGGTATTGAACGTGATGACCTACCTCGTGGGCCACTACATAAGCCATGGCAAAATCACCTGTGGCGCCAAATTGATTTTTTAGTTCCTCGGCAAAAGAAAGGTCAATATAAAGATTATGGTCGGCAGGGCAATAGAAAGGACCGCTTGAGGCACCCGCATTTCCGCAACCGGTAGTGGTAGCGTCCCTAAAGAGTACCAGTGTCGGATCGGTATAAGTTCGATCCATTTCGGTGAATAGTTTTGACCAAACATCTTCTGTATCAGCAAGTACCACTTTTACAAATGCCGCTTCTTCTTCATCCGCGGCATTTTGCTCGGCAGTCATTTCTGTTTGTTGCTGCTGGGGTTGCTGCACCAACTGGCTCAGATCGTTAATATCTCCACCGCCAAGCAAAAATTTCACAAGGATAAAAATTACACCGATAACGCCACCGCCAACGGCAAGTTTGCCACCGCTCATCCCGCGTCGATCATCTACATTACTACTTTGTCTTCTGCCCTGCCATTGCATAAAGTATTTATTTAAAGATTAAGAATACACAATAATAAAGAATTCCTCATAAACTTTAATTGTGCTGGTCACGAATTACGATGGTTAGTACAAAATAATATTGAAAATACTGGTTATTTATTTCCTTCTGGCTTTTGCTTTCTCTTTAAAAGTTTCGATGGCGTATTTAGCGAAGTCACTTAAAATCAAACGGCCGCTTATAGCCGCTCTTTCTTTTAATAATTTATCCCAATCTTCTGTACCATGCCAAAACATTTTTTTCATTTCCGCCATTGCTTCCGGATTGAAATGTGCCAGTGAATTGGCAAGCCTGTCAACCGATTCATCCATATCATGAACAGACTGATGAACTTCTGCAAACAATCCCTTTTGCTTTGCCCATTCAGAGTTTCTCCAAAGAGTAGAATCTATGGCAAGCTGGCTAAATGCAGAAGCGCCGATCTTTCTCTTTATAGCAGGGCCGACCACAAATGGAGCCATGCCTATAGTAAGCTCACTGAGCTTTACTTCAGCATCTCTTACTGCAATTGCGTAATCTACAGCAGCTGCAATACCTACACCTCCTCCCACGCATTTTCCATGTATGCGGCCTATGATAAGCTTAGTGCATTTTCTCATAGCATTAATAACATTTGCAACGCCGGAAAAGAATTCCATTCCCTGCTCTTCATTTTTTATCTCGAGTAGCTCGTCAAAACTGGCACCGGCACAAAATGCACCATTGCCTCCGCTTTTTAACACAACCACTTTGGTATCATGATTACCAGCGTAGTGTATTTCCTGCGCCAATGCATCCAGAATCTTACCGGGCAAAGAATTACTCTGAGGGTGAAAAAATTCAATGCTGGTAATTCCATGTTCAGTGTGAGATTGTACATAACCATTTTTCAAATCATTTATCATAAAAGCAAATTGTAATTTTTATATTATCAGTATGTTTAGGAACTAAAAAATTCTTTACCTAATTAAAATAAATTTATAAAGTACTAACATTTCTATCACTTCAACAAAAGACGTGCCTGCGAAAATATTTTTTAGAATGCTGATAATTATTTTTATTTTTCATGTTGTAAAGTTAATAGTTATCCTGATTTTTTTCCGCTAATTACTTTGAAAACTGACGTTACTAGGAATATTAATAAGTAACTTGAATCTGAAGTGAATTGCTCTGTTTGATCCGCACGTTTATTGAAAATATTTTTCAATCAGCAACTTTTTACTAATGGCAAGATCTTATAACATTTTCATCTGGAAGAAAGCACCTTACATCCGCCTGGTGGTTCCGGTCATAACAGGTATTCTGCTTCAATTTTATTTCCAAATGGAAATGGCCGCTATCATCAATATTAGCATGATAGCACTAATTTTCCTCGCAGCTTTTATTTTCTTGCCGGAGTCTTTCCGTTTTCGATTCCGGTATCTCAGTGGAATTTTTATTTTTGTTTTAG
Source organism: Ginsengibacter sp. (assembly GCA_039935935.1). GTDB lineage: Bacteria > Bacteroidota > Bacteroidia > Chitinophagales > Chitinophagaceae > Ginsengibacter. The sequence goes on from JBDTJI010000102.1 coordinate 4,755, forward strand.
TAGTCTGTTTGGGAGCCTTTATTACCTGGCAAAAAGATGTTAGACATCATTCCAACTGGTATGGTAAATATATTGATTCGGGGAGCGTGATAGTAGCTACCATTAAAGAACCGCTGGTTAAAAAAGCTAAGACTTTTAAAGCCCTCGTAAATATTGAAACAGTTATCAATAAAGACATCCGGCATAATCTTGCAGGAAAGGCTTTAATTTATTTCGCCCAGGATGAGTCATCAGAAAAATTAAGATATGGGGATAAGGTCATTTTTAGTAAGCCCTTACAGGACATTAAAAATTCTGGAAATCCAGGAACATTTGATTACAAACAGTATTGCGCTTTCAAACAGATTTTTCAACAAGTCTATCTAATAAATAATGGATGGATCTTGCTAAAGGAGAAAGATAAGTCAAGTTTAAATGAACTTGTTTTTAAAACGCGGGACTATATTTTAAATACGCTGAACAAATATATTCCACGTCAAAATGAATCTTCTCTTGCAAAGGCATTACTGATCGGATACCGGAATGATTTAAACAGAGATTTGCTCCAGGCATACAGCAATGTCGGCGTTGTTCATTTAATAGCTATTTCGGGTATGCATCTCGCCATAATTTATTTTTTTCTTTTATGGGCTTTTGCCCGGATACCATTTATAAAAAACTCTAATATTACCAGGCTGATTTTGGTTCTTGTTTGTTTATGGTTTTTCGCTTTTCTTACCGGGGCACCGGCATCAGTGTTGCGTTCTGCTGTTATGTTTACTTTCATTGCTATCGGCAATACTTTCAACTCGCGTAATTCCATTTATAACTCCTTGTCCGTTTCTGCTATCGTATTGTTATGCTACGACCCTTATATGTTGTGGGACGTTGGCTTTCAACTTTCTTATCTTGCTGTTTTAGGAATCGTTATTACTCAAAAATACATTTACAACTGGCTTTATTTTAAGAACCAACTTAGCAATTATATCTGGAAACTTGCTTCAGTTTCTTTAGCAGCGCAGGTGCTTACCTTACCGGTTTGTATCTATTATTTTCACCAGTTCCCACTGTTATTCTTATTATCAAATGTGATTGCTATTCCTTTATCTACCATTATTCTTGCGGGCTGCATTGCATTGGTAATGGTATCTCCAATTGCATTTGTTGCGATGTATTTGGGAAAAGTAATCCAGGCTTTTATTTGGTTGTTGAATTTTTCTATTATTTCAATTAATTCCATTCCGTTTTCATTGTGGGCTGAATTATCCATTTCAAAAGCAGATACTCTTATTCTCTATTTTTTTGTTGTGGCTTTTGTTTATTGTCTGATTCATAAAAGTAAGGCGGCATTACAATTATCATTATTTTTTCTGCTGGTATTTACTTTTAATTTCAGTTACCAAAATTTGCAGTCGGCTCGGCAAAATAAACTAATTGTTTATAATATTCCTCGACAAAAAGCGATTGATTTTGCAATTGGTTCACAATACTATTTTATTGGAGATTCTGACGTGATTAAAAATCCTGTCATTAAGAATTATAATATTCAACCAGCACATATAACTCTGCGATTACATCATGATTCCCATTCACCCAAATCGGTTTTTACTAAAAATAGTTTTTACCAGTTTCACAATCATAGAATATTAATGATTGACACCTCGTTGATTTATTATCCGCCACCAGAGAAAATCAAAGTAGATTATATTATTATTTCAAAAAATCCAGCATTACATATAAGCTCAATCGCTTCGGTTTTCGATTGTAAACAATATATTTTTGATGCTTCTAACTCTTTATGGAAAATTGAGCAATGGAAAAAAGAATGTGAAGAATTAAATTTGCATTTTCATTCTGTCTCAGAACAGGGTGCATTCGTCACTGATCTCTAAAAGAATTATTTATCCGTTTAATATGCAAAAAAAAATAAAATCAGCCTTAATTTCTGTTTATAACAAAGAAGGCTTACAACCTCTTCTTTCTTTATTTACCAAACATAATATTACCATTTACAGTACCGGTGGTACACAGAAGTTTATTGAAGAGAATGGAGGAAAATGTATCGCTGTTGAATCACTTACAGGGTATCCTTCCATTTTAGGCGGTAGGGTTAAAACTCTTCATCCTGTTGTGTTTGGCGGATTTTTAGCAAGGCGGGATGTAGAGAGTGACTTGAAAGAAATGGAGCAATATCATATACCTGAAATAGACCTGGTGATGGTGGATCTTTATCCATTTGAGGAAACTGTTAAGTCAACCAATGACGAAGCGGCGATTATTGAAAAAATTGACATTGGCGGTCCCTCCATGATACGGGCCGCTGCCAAGAACTTTAAGAGTGTAATGGTGGTTGCTGATAAAAATGAGTATCCCACTCTTGAAAATATTTTAGCAGAAAAAGAGGCAGAGACCTCCCTGGAAGAGAGAAAAGACTTTGCAAGGAGAGCTTTTGATGTATGTGCACGTTATGATATTGCCATCTCTAACTATTTTAATAAAACCAATTTTATTAATCCTTTTTCAGTTGAAAAGAAAACGCTGAGATATGGTGAGAACCCTCATCAACAGGGATTCTTTACAGGAAATTTGAATGAAATATTTGAACAGTTACATGGTAAAGAGCTTTCTTACAACAACCTGGTGGATATAGATGCTGCATTGCAATTAATGAGTGACTTTGAGAATGATTCATCCAAAAATGTAACGTTCGCCATTTTTAAACATACCAATGCCTGCGGAGTGGCACAAAGAAAAAATGTTTCGGAAGCATTTTCCGCTGCGTTGGCTGGAGATCCCGAAAGCGCTTTTGGCGGTGTATTAGTTTCTAATACAGCTATTGATAAAGAAACGGCTGAAGCGATGAAAGACTTGTTTTTCGAAGTACTGATTGCACCTGGTTTTAATGAAGATGCTTTACCTGTTCTTCAATCTAAGAAGAACCGGATCCTATTAAAATTGAAAGAATTTCTTAAAGCAGATCAACAGGCAAAATCTTTGATGAATGGCTTATTGGTTCAGGATAATGATAAAGGAAATTTTACAGAATGGAATGAAGCTGGTGGAAGAGATTCTTCGGAATTAGAAAAAGAGGATTTATTATTTGCCAATATAGTTTGTAAACATTTAAAAAGTAATGCTATTGCGATCGTAAAAAACAAACAGTTACTGGGAAAAGGCTGCGGACAAACATCGCGGGTGGATGCAATGAAACAGGCCATTGCCAAAGCCGGGCAATTTGAATTTGATTTACCGGATGCTGTAGTGGCCAGCGATGCTTTTTTTCCTTTTGATGATTGTGTAAAAATAGCCCACAGCGAAGGCATCAATGCATTCATACAGCCCGGCGGATCAATAAGAGATAAAGACTCTATTGCCTATTGTAGAGAAAATAATTTGGTGATGGTAATGACCGGATTGAGGCATTTTAAGCATTAAATTCATTTCAGGAAACCCATCAGGTTATTGTCTTTAAAAAAACAGTAATCTATTTTAGGCCTTCCCTCTCTTTCCACATCTCATTAAACGTCTTCTTGCTAAACTCAAGAGGTGAGTGATGCCTGTTCCAGTCTTTAAAAAAGGTATTGATCAGTTTATTTTTCATACGGTCATTTCCCTTATTCATCCAACTTCTTTTTAATGAAGCGGTCTTCCATACTTTCCACGCCATCTTTTCAGATAATGTGGTAATACCCTGCTTTATACTTTAATTGCGGTTTACTAATAAGAGCCCATGGATATTAATCTTCACGGGACATACTTCTGTGCAGGCACCGCATAAAGATGATGCGTAACTCAGGTGTTTGTATTCTTCCAGTCCATTTAAATTTGGGGAAATTACACTGCCAATTGGTCCGGTATAAGTAGTACCATAGCTATGACCTCCGATATTTTTATAAACAGGGCATGCATTCAAACAAGCGCCACAGCGAATACAATAGAGACTTTCCCGCTGTACGGGATTAGCTAGAATATCCGTACGGTTGTTATCAAGCAAAATAACATACATCTCTTCGGGTCCATCTGTTTCTCCCGGCTTCTTTGGTCCGCAAATGATACTACTATATACGGTAACCTTTTGGCCGGTGCCATAAGTGGCAAGTAATGGCCAAAGTAAGGCCAGGTCAGTAATAGAAGGAATCATCTTTTCTATACCGACAATAGCTATGTGCGTTTTGGGCCATGCAGTACATAATCTTGCATTGCCTTCATTCTCAGTGACAGCAATACCACCAATATCGCTAATAATAAAATTAGCACCGGTTATCCCTATTTCGGCCTGAACATATTTATGCCTTAACTTTTCTCTTGCAACCAAGGCTAGCTCTTGGGGTGTAAGGTTGGAAGAAGTTCCTAATTTTTCTGCAAAAACTTTGGCAACGTCCTTTTTACTTTTATGAATTGCGGGAGTCACAATATGATAGGGCGGTTCACCATCTAATTGTTGAATGTATTCGCCTAAATCAGTCTCTACACTTTCGATTCCATGTTGCTGTAGAAAATGATTCAGATGAATTTCTTCTGTCACCATACTTTTACTCTTCACGATACTTTTGCAATTCTTTGCTCTGCATATCTTGAGAATTTCGTCTAACGCTTCCTGTGAATTTTGCGCCCAGATCACTTTGCCTCCCCTTGCTGTAAAATGCATTTCAAATTCTTCAAGGTGTTGATCAAGCGTTTCAAGTGCTCTCCATTTGATATTCTTAGCTCTTTCCTTGACCAGGTTATTGTCAGTAAACTGGAGCTTGCCCTGCGGAACTGCGGCATTGTATTTTGCTATATTGAAATTAATTTTTTGGCGATGATCTATGTCAGCGCTTCTGATGGTGCTTTTTGCTCTGAACGTGGATTCGTTTTCAGTCATGTTGAATTGTTTAAAATTCTAAAATTACTATTCTTATAGACAGTTGTTATTGTTTTTCATCTGTTTCCCACATAGTTTTCTATAGGCATACGATTAGAAATACTTCGTGCCAGCGTCATTTCATCTGCATATTCCAACTCACCGCCGAAAGCAATACCACGGGCAATAGTTGTAATCTTTACGGGTAAATTAGTAATCTTTTTACTGATGTAATAAATGGTAGTGTCACCCTGTATATTAGGGCTTAGTGCGAAAATCAATTCCTCAGGTTTTTCTTCGGTCACTCTTTTTATTAATGAATCTATTTCTAGCTGGTCTGGGCCAATGCCATCGAGTGGAGAAATTATTCCTCCCAAAACATGGTAAAGCCCGTTGAATTGTTGGGTACTTTCTATCGCTATTACATCGCGAATGGTTTCAACAACGCAAATAGTACTCTGATCTCTGGCCCTATCTGCACAAATATTACATACTGTCTTATCAGCAATATTATGGCAACGAATACAGAAATGGATTTCCTCACGCATTTGCAAAATCGCATCACTAAACATTCTTACATCACTAACCTCTTTTTTCAATAAATGCAGTACCAATCGCAAAGCCGTTTTCTTACCAATGCCAGGTAGTTTTGAAAATTCGTTTACTGCGTTTTCTAAAAGAGAAGAAGAAAAGATCATAAAGCGAAATTAAGAATAAGCAACTTTAATACTGTATTCAACAAATGTTGTTTTTTCATTGCGAAATGCCTGGGAACGTTTGAGAATATTTAGGAAAAGTATGTGACCAACAATGTCTTATAGCTGGATGTCCGTTTCATTATCCCAATCTTTCCGGATGGTTATTTTTCTGGGAATAGCAATTACTTTTTCCGGTTGCTTTTTCAAATGAAGGCTTCCGGGATCCCATTTGCCATTTTCGTTTTCATCATTGAGGATTCTCAATTCGTATTCCCCGGGGTTAAATAATTTAACACTGAGAGTAGGAGAGGTTAATTTAAAAGAATCCACTACAGTATTATTTTGCACAAATTGAAGTACAGGATGAGTAATTTTATCTAAATTTTTAAAATTTAGTTTAATGCTTCCATAGTCCGTTGATTTCTTAGTTTTAAAACTAATGGTATCCTGTTTACTCAATTTATCCCCCAAAGTGTCTATAGCGAAATCAGGACTGATCAGTATCTTATAATAAGTGTCTTCTACCCAATTATTTTTTACAGTAATCTTTTTAAAGGTAGTGTCGATAGATATGCTAACAGTTTGAATAGGCTTGAACAATGTGTCTGTCAATCTTATTTTTGTACTATTAAAATTCTTTAGTGGAACCTGGAAATTAATTGAAAGTGGAGTAAGCAAATCCTGTTCGCCGGACGATATAGATGTACTGTATTTTAAAATTTTTTCTGCATTTTTTTTATTTACAGCCGGGGGTCTCGTTATAGGCTTTTCGTTCACTCCTTCGATGTAAGCAAATAGTTCTACCGGTTTCACGTTGGCTGAAATTTGAACTGCGCTATCAGCAAAAGCAAAAATCTGGGAAGGATTGTTATATATTTTCTGGCCACTTTCATCTTTCAACGCATACAGGTGATAAGTGCCTTCGGCAAGGTTTTGAAATTGGTACTTTCCTGATGAATCTAACCTCGCCACATAACGGGGCTTTTCTTTGTACACAGCAGAATCGTCTAAATTTTTGTAAAGAAAAACTAACAAGGTACTGTCTACTTTTCCGGTCTCTGCCAATACCACATTGCCGTTAAAGGTCAGTGAATCAATATAAGCCCCTGTAGAGAAAACATAAGTAAAATTGTGAATAGGGTTATTCTCATTAATATCCTGTACCGCGTTTCCTAATTGAAAACTGTAAGTAGTATTAGGTTGAAGTGTGTCCCTTATTTTTATTGTAACGGTTCTTAATTTGGAATTGATGTTAGGTATAATTTTAGGCACCGGCGCTACCAATAAATATTTTTGCAGATCCTGCAGATGCACATATTCATCAAATGTAAAAGTGATCTTATTTTCTTTGAAATTTATTGTCTTGTTGGGCGGCACGGAATTTACTAATACCGGGGGTATCGAATCTCTTGGACCTCCAGTTGGCATACCTACCTGGGCACATCCGCTTCCTGTTGTAGAAAGGAAATAACACAAACCAGCCACCGCTATCACTATTATGGAGTCGTATATTTTCATTTAAAAAACGCAAACTTAATTGCTTTCAGCCGGTATTGGTTTTTCTTCTTCCTAAATAAATTTTAAATATCTTCTTCCTCATTAACTAGACGTATAATATTGCAAATTTGAATGTGTAAATATTTCGCCGTCAGTAACACCTATTAGCACATCAACACACGATCATATATTTTTATTAAAATAGCAGATAAAAAGCATTTTCAACGAGTGTATTAAATTTATACTATTCACAGATTTTCAGGGATAACTCATGATAAATTCAGGAGATCTTTTTTCTCAAAATTACCCACATCAGCGCCCAATACACTGCATAATTAATACAAAACGAATAAGTAGCGCCTATTAATCCATAGTGATTCATGAAATAGTAAGAGAAAACTACATAAGAAGCGGCGAAAATAATTTCAGTTGCGATATAAGTTTTTGTCATTGCTTTTGCAATCATCACATAAGCGAGAAGCCAGCTTCCTATCTTAAAGAAATCGCCGAGTAATTGATAAGTAAATAATGATTCCATCGGCAAAAATTCCGGCGTAAAAAGGATGTGAATTATAAATGTTTTGAATAGCCAGATTAGGAAAGCAATGACTCCCACAACGGGTAAAATGATTTTGTAGCCTCTTGAGATTTCATTTTTTAATTCGGCTTTGCTTTGTATTTCTGAAAGCCTGGGCATGTAATAAACTACCAGCACCGAGGTAATAAAACCAAGATAATAATCAGAAATTTTTGTTACTGCCTGCCAATACCCTGCATCAGTTACCGAATATTTAAGTATGATCCTGTCGCGAACTAATATTTGCATAGTTGGCGATACAAACCCGCTTACAGTCGCCATTAAGGAAAAGGCAGAAAGTTTTTTGATCAGTGGTTTGTCCCACGATTTAAAATCGGGTTTCCATTTGATTCCTAACTTATTGAAAATATAAATATTGATCACAAAAACAA
>JBDTJI010000103.1:0-7925 GCA_039935935.1 Ginsengibacter sp.
TTGAGAAAAAAATATATGACGCAAATCTTTCCGACTACCATCCACCGGCAAGATTCTGGAACTATTACCCAGACCTAAAATACATTAACGCAGACTGCAAGATTTATGAAGTGCCGTTAATTGTAAATTATAATTTCAGGCAAACTCCGAAATACACTTGGTTTGGCTCGGCCGGGATTTCTTCCTTTTTTATGAAAAAAGAAGACTATAGTTTTTTATCAAAAAGTTCTTCAGGGCAAACCTCATACAACAATTATACTATCAACAATAAAAATCAACATTACCTTTCATCTATACGATTGTCTGCCGGCTATGTAAGGAAATTAAAAAATAATATTTCCATCCTTGCAGAGCCTTATCTCGCTCTTCCTCTCACAGGAGTGGGATATGGAAAGGTGAAGCTCTATAGTGCAGGTATTTTATTTACTATTAACGTAAAACCTTTTGCTCAAACAAAATAAAGAAAACACAATTGACCTGTCAGGTCTTCAGATGATTTGTTATGTCTTTAGATAGGACGCTTTATCGTAAAAAGAAGAGTTTAGAATTTTACAGATTAATTTTTTGTTTTTAATTAATCATCGAGGCAACCGAAGCTGCACCAATCTCGATTACAAAGAGGGGAGGTTTAGATTGGCGTCAGTCCGGATAGCTCTTTAACTGAAATAAGGGGCGGAATGCTTCTCGGGGAAAGCTATTTATCGGGCATTGCAACTAAACCTAAATGAGTGTTTTGAATTCGCTTTGAAATAATTTGAAAGTCTTAAAGTATCCCTCGCTCACTCTTCAATCAGGGTATTATTATTTAATCATATTAAAAATCAAGAAAATGAAAAGAATTATGTCGGGAGTGAACACTCCGTTTTTAAAAGGTGCCGTTATCTCATCTCTGTTTCTTATAATAATGAGTGGCTGCAAGAAACATGAACTTCCTCCTTCTTTACTTACAGGATATCATCAAACAAATCTTGTTGCAGATGTTGCAGGCTATGATGCAGCGCGAATTGATCCCGCTCTTGTAAATCCATGGGGCATTTCTTTTTCCGCCACCAGCCCGTTGTGGATATCTGCTGCCGGAACAAGTGTAAGTGTAGTTTATGATAAAAATGGAATGGATAGAATCCCTCCGGTTACTATTCAAAATGGAAAAGGATCTCCTACGGGTCAGGTCTTTAATGGCACTACAGGTTTTGTGATTCCCGGAACGAATAAACCTGGTAGATTTATTTTTGCCGGTGAAGATGGGACTATTACAGCATGGAATGGCGGAACTATGGCAACCTTAGTGGCAGACAGGTCACATGAAGGCGCCGTTTATAAGGGACTTGCCATGGCCAACGACGGCACTGGTAATTTTCTGTACGCTACTAATTTTAAGGCTGGTAAAATTGATGTTTTTGACAGCACTTTTACTTATGTTACCGGCAAACCATTTTGGGATAAGTCAATTCCGGCAGATTATGGCCCTTTTAATATTAGATTGATAAATGGAAATTTGTATGTTACTTATGCAAAGCACCAGGCTCCGGATAACATTGACGATAAGAAAGGTCGTGGCAATGGCTACGTAAATATTTTTAATACAAAAGGTCAGTTGATAAAGCGCTTTGCATCGAAAGGCGCTCTTAATTCGCCATGGGGTATTGTTCCTTCAATTCCAGGGTCCAATTCTATTGGCGATGCGATTCTTATTGGAAACTTTGGTGATGGGCTTATAAATGTTTATACAAACAATGGAGATTTTGTTGGAAGCCTCAAAGACGATATGGGACACAACATTGTAATAGACGGTTTGTGGGCCATTGAAAATAATATCTATACTGCGGACCCCGAGCACCTGTATTTTACTGCCGGCCCTGCTAATGAGACTCATGGGCTTTTTGGCTATCTCAGTAAAGACATTAAGTAAAACAAATCATACATTCTGCATCGTTATAAGGGCCTTTTCATGAAGGCCCTTATTTTTTAAATTCCGCATATTTTCTTTTGAAACTAAAGGCATTGATATTAGCCGCACTTATCAAACTGTTTTTTTTCGATTGTCTTTAACCGTTATATGAGTTGACAAATTCTTATTGGCAACTAAATCGATTATAAAAATTTTCTTTAGAGGCAACCAACTTATAAAAATATCCGATTAAGAATGTATAGGATGTTTATAAAATTACGGTTTTTTGAATAAGCATATTCTACAATCGCGTACAAAAAGACATCCTTTGTTTTAGGATCGCATATTGTTAATCTCAAAATTTTTTTATGACATTGAAAAAAATTCCTGTATGGGTTATGGGAGCTGTATTTGCTCTCGTCTTCGTTTCCTGCTCCAAATCCAAAAATGATGAAAGTCAGCCACCTGCGGGAGGTGGAGGTAGTGCTGGTGCTACAGCGATAACCATTAACGTTTACAACATGGCTTTCCCAGCCAGTACTACTGTAAAAAAAGGTACTACGGTTAAATGGTATAACAAGGATAATTATGCGCATACCGTTACGTCTAATGATGGCTCTACCTTTAGCAGTGGAAATTTAGCGGCCGGAGCTACTTATTCTTACACCGCAAATAAAGCAGGCACATTTAATTATTATTGTATTTATCATTCAGGCATGAAAGGGATTTTAATTGTTACCGAATAATAATGAAATGTTCTTATGCAAATGATATTTGAATCATGAGAAGAAGATTTTCAAAATATATTTTTTTGTCTTTGTCTATACTTATTGTAATAGCTGTATTGATTGGTTATGGTGTATGGAATAAGCCTCATGAAAGTATTAAAAATGCCGTTGCTGTAGAAATTAATGCTGTGGCGCTTTATCATAGCCTCGCCCATGATAGTGCTCATGCAGAAATTTTTATTAATAAAGTGGTGGCTGTAATCGGTAAAGTAAAACAAGTGTATGAGAACCGACAAAAGCAGCAAGTGATCCTTTTGCAAACCAATGTGGAGGGAGGCTCTGTAAATTGTACTATGGAAGAAAATAAAAAAGGTATCAAAGCAGGCGATATCCTTGCGCTAAAAGGAATTTGTATTGGTTATTCAGGTGAGGATAATGATATGCAACTGCCCGGAGATGTTTTCCTTGTAAGATGTTATCGTTCTTAAAAGCTGACTATGATTTTGAAAAAGATTTTTCTTGCATGTGTTATTTTGGTCGCTATGTCGCCTGCCTATGCACAAAAGTATTTTACTAAAAACGGCCACATTTCTTTTTTTTCAAAAACGATTCTCGAAAATATCAGTGCCAATAATGAGCAAGTGATAAGTGTGTTGGATATTCAGACGGGGGAGATACAGTTTTCTTTGCTTAATAATGCTTTTCATTTTCCTAAAGCAAAGATGGAAGACGATTTTAATGAAGACTATATGGAAAGCAGTAAATATCAAAAGTCAACATTTAAAGGAAAGGTTCTCAATATCACGAATATAAATTTTGGAAAAGATGGCGTGTGGGAAGTAAGTGTTACAGGCAACTTAATGATCCATGGTGTTACAAAAAATATTACAGCGCGAGGGCAGATAACTATAAAAGATGAAAAAATTGCCACCGTTGCTTCATTTAGAATATTGCTGAAAGACTATAACATCAAAGTGCCCTCCATTGTCTCCAATAAAATTTCAGAAAGTATTGATGTAACTGTTGACTGTTTGTATCAAAAAAAATAAATTTTTCATTTTATGCGTAAGTTACCGTTGCTGCTTATTATTCTTCTTGCTGTGTTTTCTTCAATGAGAATTGTTGCACAGGATACTGCCAGCCTGATGAATCAATTGGAAACCGAAATTGTAAAAAACAGGATAGTGTATGCTACTGCTACTTTTAAGACTACAAGAATTGTTGATGGGCAATCATCAGAAAATTTGCCTCAACATGTGCTTGATGTAAGAATATCCCATCGTTTTGGCCCCGTGAGCAGCGGCATTTATAACCTTTTTGGATTGGACAATGCCACAATGCGATTGGGTTTTGATTACGGAATTACGAATAATTTCATGATCGGAATTGGGCATAGCACTTATCAGAAAACGTACGATGCATTTTTGAAAATAAAATTATTAAGACAATCTACCGGAGCTGTGAATATGCCGGTGACCGCTTCGCTGGTTGTTGTAACTGCTGCCAATACTTTAAAACAATTTGATCCGATAAAAACCAATTTTGCTGACAGAGTTTCGTTGGCGTATCAATTACTTGTTGCCCGAAAATTTTCTGAAAAATTTGCTCTACAGTTGATGCCGGTATTTATTCAGGAAGATAAAATCTCTTTTGACCATATCAAGCAAAACGTTTTTGCGATTGGTATTGGCGGACGGCAAAAAATTTCAAAAAGAGTCAACATCAATGCTGAATATTATTATCAATTGCCGGGTATGAAAGCGCCGGACTCTTATAATGTTTTTTCTCTGGGTGTAGATATAGGCACAGGCGGCCATGTATTCCAGCTCCATTTTACCAATTCTGCAGGGCTCACAGAGAAATCCTTCATTTCAGAAACTACCGGCCGGTGGGATAAAAACAACATCATGTTTGGCTTTAATATTTCAAGAGTATTTCAACTGGGCAAAAGGAATAAATAGCAACTCTGCGGTCATAAATTTTAAAATTTCACCTCTTACTATTTGCTTAATTAATTGCACGAGCAAAATATACAATCGTTTGCATACTTTTATACTTTAAGAAATTGATAGGGGTTAGGGAGACAAAGTTGACATCATTTACTTAAAATTTATAGTATTTAAAAAACGATTGTAATAATGAAAAAATCATTTGTTTTATTCTTGATGTTTATGATGGTTGCAGCAGCTACTTTCTGCCAACCCAAACATAGGTTTGAAATAAAAGGCGGTCATTTTTTATTTGATGGTAAGCCTGTTCAAATTCATTCGGGTGAAATGCACTTTGCAAGAGTACCTAAAGCCTATTGGCGTCAGCGCTTACAAATGCTGAAAGCCATGGGATTGAATACCGTTGCGACATACGTTTTCTGGAACTATCATGAAACATCTCCCGGAACCTGGGATTTTAAAAGTGAAAACAGGGACATAGCATCATTTATAAAACTTGCGGGCGAAGAAGGATTAATGGTAATTATTAGGCCTGGCCCTTATGCCTGTGCAGAATGGGAATTTGGAGGATATCCATGGTGGCTTCAAAAAGAAAAATCGTTAGTGATTCGTTCCTATAACCAACCGTTTTTAGATTCGTGCAAAACTTATATTAATCACCTTGCAGCACAAGTAAAAAATCTACAGATCACACACGGAGGGCCAATAATCATGGTACAGGCTGAAAATGAATTTGGCTCGTATGTGGCTCAGCGTAAAGATATTTCTCTGGAAGATCATAAAAAGTACAGCGCGGTCATAAAAAAGCAATTGATAGATGCTGGCTTTGATGTTCCGCTTTTCACCTCTGATGGAAGTTGGTTATTCGAAGGAGGCACAATTGCCGGAGCCTTGCCTACCGCTAACGGAGAAGACAATATTGTTAATTTAAAAAAAGCGGTGAATGAATATCACAATGGTGAAGGGCCGTACATGGTGGCAGAATTTTATCCCGGCTGGTTGGATCACTGGGCAGAACCTTTTCAGAAAGTAGCTACCGAAAAAGTAGTAACCCAGGCTGAAAGATATTTAAAAGCGGGAGTTTCCTTCAATTTTTACATGGTGCATGGCGGTACTAATTTTGCATTTACCAGCGGTGCCAATTACGATAAAAATCACGACATTCAACCTGATATTACCAGCTATGACTATGATGCACCGATCAGTGAGGCAGGCTGGGCTACTCCTAAATATAAAGCCCTCAGAGCGCTGTTTCAAAAAAATGTTGCTTATAAAATTCCACCAATTCCCGCGCCAATTCCGATTATCGAAATTCCAAACATTCATTTAAATAAAAGTGTCGATTTATTTGCAATAAAAGAGAAAATGAAACCGGTAACGAGCGATACGCCGAAGACTTTTGAGGATCTTAACCAGGGTTATGGATACGTTTTATATAGCAAACATTTTAATCAACCGATCAGTGGGAAATTAGAAATTAGGGGCCTGAGAGATTATGCGCTGGTGTATGTAAATGGAGAAATGATAGGTGAGCTAAACAGGTACTATAATAGTTATTCTTGTGATATAAACATTCCATTCAATGCGACAATCGACATATTGGTAGAAAATATGGGGAGGATCAACTACGGGGCAGAAATTGTCCATAATCTAAAAGGAATCATAAGCCCCGTAATTATTGCGGGCAATGAGATTACCGGCGATTGGAATATGTATCAATTCCCCATGGATCAGGCTCCGGATGTGAAACAGTCTGCAAACAAATATCAGCACGGCCATCCCGTCATTTACACCGGGTTTTTTAACCTTTCAAAGACAGGGGATACTTTTTTGGATATGAGCAAATGGGGAAAAGGCATTGTATTTGTCAATGGGCACAACCTTGGCCGGTATTGGAGTGTTGGTCCGCAGCAAACTTTGTACTTGCCTGGCTGTTGGTTAAAAAATGGAACCAATACTATTTCTGTTTTTGAGCAAATAAATAAGCGGGAACAAAAAGAAATTCGCGGAATAAAAACGCCTGTCTTAGATGAGTTGAGACAAGCATCCAAAGAATAAAAAAAAATGAGCCTCATAAATCAGAGGCTCATCCAGGGTGAATTTCAACGAGTAATTGCTGTAGTTTTATTTCAATGATAATTCAGCAGTTTCCTTGAAAATATTAATGCTTTTTTCCCAGTAGGCAGCCTTTTTAGACAGCCGCATCATCTTAAACAAGTCATCCTTCATCGCATTATAAAACGGCAGTACCAATACTGGTTTATCTTTTTGTTTAAAAATACAGTGCAAAGAAATCTCTTTGATGTGCCCGTTTGAATTATTTTTACTTCTTATAAGCCGACACGTCTTGATTTCTTCCAGATCGATCAGATGAAATAGGCTTTTCTTACTCTTGTCAAGGAAAACTAGTTTTAGATTCAACCTGTCAATACCTATCATATTTTTATTAAGAGTCTGTTTTTTATCAATAGCAAGATTATGGCTCATCACGAAATTGTCAAACTCGTCCAATAGCTTTTTGCCTTCCTTACCTTTTTTATGATGATTGCTCCACGAAAGTACCATCCCAAACACTACGAGTATGAGAATGATAAAAATAGCGATATATACAGTAGAATCCATGTTAGTTACGTTTTATCAGAAGCAAGTGAGTTATCTACTTCCATAATTTTAAAATCTTTTTTACCGGAAGGCACTTGCCAACTTACCGTCTGGCCTTTCCTAAACCCAATCAGCGCAGTGCCAATCGGCGCGAGTACAGAAACTTTTTTTTGTTTGATATCCGCTTTTTGGGGTAATACAATAGTAATCGTCATGTCCCGGCTGGTTTTAATGTCACGAATAACGACAGTGGAATCGAGGCGGACCACATCACCC
The DNA here is from genome assembly GCA_039935935.1 of Ginsengibacter sp. Classification (GTDB taxonomy): domain Bacteria; phylum Bacteroidota; class Bacteroidia; order Chitinophagales; family Chitinophagaceae; genus Ginsengibacter. Next base: position 7,443 of record JBDTJI010000103.1, read on the forward strand.
GGAAAATTTTCCGGAGACACAATTTGAGCTTTTTTTAATTCCTGGTATAGCTTTCCAAAGTTTTCTTTTTCGTTTACCTGCATACCCTGCAGATTTTTCACATAGCCATTTAAGATATCATAATCATTCTTTAATAGAATAACGGGAGAAGATGCTGGGGTTGTTAGAGTTGCTGTTGGCATAATTATTAGTTTTTAAAGTGAATTATTAAGGTTTGATTTGAAAAAAGTAATACCTGGAATTTATTTGATAACAGGATTCTGATTAATAATGTTTAAGAAAGGTAAAAAGGATGTTTAAAAAGAAATTAAAAAGAAAATTGAAACTGACGGATGAATAATCCCCGTGACTAACTATTGATAGTACGGGGAAACCTGTTCTGAGTCTTTAAATATTACAGAGGAGTAGGTAAACATACAATTACGAACAGGTCCAGTAACAACTGACCTGCTAAAAGATGAATCTTTTATGTATTGTATAATT
>JBDTJI010000104.1:0-6663 GCA_039935935.1 Ginsengibacter sp.
ACCTTACTGCACGGCGATGAGACGGCAGTAAGAACACTTTCTGTTTTATTAAATGTACAATTTGAAAAGAATGCAGAAGGGAATTTTTCTCACAGTAATATCATTTCTGTTTTAGATAAAACTGGCAACTTAATATTTCAAAAAGAAGGACTCGGCGCAGATGCAGCGGAAACTATCAAGACTATCAAAAGCGTATTATGATTCTTCCTACTCTTCCATGAGAGATCCATAGAACTATTGCAGAATTTGCTTCAAAATAAAAGTAGAAATAGTAATTTATTTCTACTTTTATACTATCTACTTAATTTTTTAATAAGGGAGTTGCCCATTGTAACGCGGTTGCGTGATTAGGCAAAATAAAGTTGGTGATGAGAGTATGTAAGCAATATTTAAATAGTTAAACATTATTATTCAGAAATGTTTCAGAGTAGTACATATATTTTAAAATGGTTATTCTGTATGATAGGGTTCTGCCATTTATACACTATCGTTAGTTCACAACCATCCGTTCACTTGAAAAAGACTTACTACTTAATAGCACATAGGGGAGGGGTTGTTGATAGTACGATCACTGACAACAGCCGGACTTCAATAGAAGCCGCCATTAAAAGGGGGTATAATATGGTAGAAGTTGATTTAAGGCTTACAAAGGACAGCATTTTAATTATTCAGCATGATCCAACTTTTAAGCGCTACTATGGATTAGATAAACCAGTCTCATCAATGACGTGGGATCAGACCAGTCAACTGCGCAGTTCTATTGGAGGGGATAGGGTGCTTAGGTTTGAAGATGTATTAAAGATTTGCAAAGGACGGATTCAGATTATGATTGATAATAAAATTCGGGGTATGGATTCCGGAATTTTTACAAGGGTGATATCTCTCGTGAGACATTATGGTTTATTAGACCAGGCATTAATGATTGGAACAACGGCATCTACCCCTTTTTTTACCGGAAGAATTAAATTGAGCTGCACCAGGAAACAGTTGGAAATCAATATGAAGCAACCTGGTTATTCGCCTGCCAATTATTATATCTTCGAAATTCCAGGAAATATTTCAGCACGGGATGTCAAATGGGCGAAAGCCAATGACATACAAATAGTAGCAGCTATTAATAAATTTCGATATTATCATTCAAGTGATCCGCTTAAGGATGCTAGAGAAGATATTAACCGGATGAGAAATGAGGGGGTAACTCATTTTCAAATTGATTCTGAATTTGATGCGTCTTTTCATTAACGCAAGAACTATTCATTAAACGAATCACTTTACCCGTGCAGCTTGAGGGAATTTGAAAAATAAATTTGATAACTAATTCCAACAATGATTTAGTTAACAACTCTCTTTTTTAATGCTTTTACGACTTAAAGGTTTAATTCTATAAATTCTTTACCATGTTCATAAAAACCCTAAAAAGATATACCGCTTGTTTTACTTTTTTAATAATATGCACAAATGCATTCACACAGAAGATAATAAACAAATCATTTTTAGTTTGTGGTGACAGTAAAGTATTGTTAGCGGATTATAATGGATCAGAAGATACGATTCCAAAAATAATATGGCAATGGGATGCCCATTTTGCTAAAGATCTGCCCGAAGAATATAGGTTAAAAAAGTTCAATAGTTTGGATGATTGTAAAGCGGTAAATAATGGCAAGAGAATTTTGGTATCTTCTTCTTCAGGAGCAATAGGTATCATCGATAGAAGTTCGAAAAAAATTTTATTCTATGCCAGTGTTCCTAATGCACATTCAATAGAATTATTGCCCAATGGATTTTTAGCCGCCGCCGCCTCAACAGCACGGGATGGAAATAAAGTTCTTCTTTTTAAAATCAGCAAACCTAGTGAAGCACTATTCAGCGATAGTCTGCACTCTGCACATGGCCTCGTTTGGGAAAATGGCAGAAAAGGGTTATTTGCTTTAGGTTCTGACGTTTTAAGGGAGTACCAATTTATAGTAGAGCCGAGGGCGAAACTATTATTAAAAGATGAATGGAAATTACCTCACAAAGGCGGCCATGATTTGCAAATGAGACCTAAGAATAATAAATTATTTCTTACTATTGAAAATGCAGGAGCCTGGGAATTTAATTTGAACTCCCATCTCTTTAGTAAAATAAAAGATTTCACAGATGCTAAAATCATTAAGAGTATAGGTCAAAACATATCCGGTCAATATATCTTTACAATTCCGGAAGAAAGCTGGTGGACCTATCATGTTGAATTTTCAAACCCTGAGCGGCTATTTGCTTTTCCTGATATGCATGTTTATAAAGCGAGGTGGTTTGATTAATGGAATTGAACTGCTTATATAATTGCATGCATGAAAGTTTTTTAGTTTAAAACGTTGTCGTATTTAAATGAATATAATCTAAACTGGTAATTATCATGAAGAAAATCCTTTTCATTTTAACGTTAGCATGCAGTACAATGCACGGCAACGCTCAAAAGCAATCTCAAAAACCCAACGTTGTTATTATTTTTATGGACGATATGGGATATGGAGATCCTGATTTTAATATGGGAATAGGATACATCACTCCAAATATAGACAGGCTGGGAGCAGAAGGAATGAGGTTTACCAATTTTTATTCCGCACAAGGCACTTGTACCGCTTCACGGGCAGGTATCCTTACCGGTTGTTACCCAAACAGAATCGGTTTATTTGGAGCCTTATCTCCCTGGTCTGAAACTGCACTTAATCCAAAGGAAGAAACCATCGCGAACGTATTGAAAAATGGTGGCTATAGCACGTGCATGGTGGGTAAGTGGCACCTTGGTAGTAAATCTCCTTTTCTTCCCACCCATTTTGGTTTTGATCAATACCTGGGTTTACCTTATTCCAATGATATGTGGCCTGTAAATTATGATGGGAAACCGATAACGGATACAAGCAATCACAGATACAATTACCCCATCTTACCATTGCTGCAAGGCGATAAGGTAGTTAAACATATTCGTACATTGGAAGATCAGGGGCAATTGACCCAGAGTTATACCCGCTTCGCCACTAAGTTTATTAAAGAGCATAAAGCCAAACCCTTCTTCTTATATTTTGCTAACTCCATGGTACACGTACCTATTGCTGCGTCTCCTGCTTTTTTGGGTAAAAGTGAAAATGGACTTTTTGGAGATGTGATGCAGGAAGTGGATTGGTCGGTAGGCCAGATCATGAAAACACTACGTGACGAAGGTTTGGATAAAAACACACTTGTTATTTTTACAAGTGATAATGGTCCCTGGCTTAACTATGGCAATCATGCCGGTAACACAGGAGGATTAAGAGAAGGGAAGGGAACTTCTTTTGAAGGCGGTCAAAGAGAGCCTTGTCTCATGCGTTGGCCCAATCATATACCGGCGGGAACAGTTTGCAATAAAATAGCTTCCACCATTGATTTGCTGCCTACCATTACAAAAATTACCAAGTCAAAACTGCCAGAGAAAAAAATTGACGGTGTAGATATTTTACCCTTATTGTTGGGAAACCCGGATGCCAATCCACGTACTGAGTTTGTTTATTATTATAATAGAAACAGCCTTGAATGCATCCGGCAAGGAAAATGGAAGCTGGTATTCCCACATCAATCAAGAAGCTATAAATCTCATCCTCCGGGACATGACGGGTTCCCGGGCCCTGTTTCGCAAATAAACGTTCCTCTTGCTCTATATGATATGAGTACCGACCCCGGGGAAACTATGGATGTACAGGAACAGCATCCTGATGTAATGAAACAATTAGAAGCGCTTGCCGATAAATATCGCAATGACCTGGGCGATGATTTGACTAATGTGGAAGGAACGGGACGAAGACCTGCAGGGGTTTGTATTGAGTGTAAAACGAATATCCGGAAACCATAAGTCCGATGGGGAAAACAAATTTTTATATTAATAAGTTTAAGATAATGAGAAACCTTACTATTCTTCTGGCTTTAATATGCATAACAATATCAAAATATTCATTTGCACAAAGCACAACCAAACCCAACATCGTTTACATCTATGCCGATGACCTTGGCTATGGCGATTTGGGTTGTTATGGCCAGGAGAAGATTGAAACTCCTAATATAGATGCTCTTGCAAAAAACGGTATGAAGTTTACGCAGCATTATGCTTTTCCTGTTTGTGCGCCATCAAGGTACCTGCTGATGACAGGCAAAAACTCAGGGCAGGCTTATATCCGGGGTAACAATGAATGGACGCAAAGAGGAGATGTATGGGACTTTAAGGCTATGGAGGACAATCCTGCTTTAGAAGGACAACTGCCCATTCCAGATTCTACCATTACTATTGCGAAGGTTTTAAAAAAAGCAGGTTATACTACGGGTATGGTGGGCAAGTGGGGTCTCGGAGCGCCAATGTCTGTAGGAGAACCTAATAACCAGGGCTTCGATTATTTTTATGGCTTTATCTGCCAAAGACAAGACCATACTTATTACCCGGGCCATTTATGGGAAAATACTTACCGCGTTCCATTGAATAATAAGATCGTATCCCCTGATGTAAAGTTTCCTTCCGATCTTGATTCGCTTGATGCTAAAAACTATGCAGTTTACCAGCAAGAGGACTATTCACCTGATTTTTTAATAAAGGCCGCGCTCAGCTTTATAGAAAAAAACAAGGAACGTCCTTTCTTCCTGTATTTCCCTTCGCCATTGCCTCATGTATCGTTGCAAGCTCCGCAGAAGTGGATTGATTACTATCATAAAAAATTTGGGGAGGAAAAGCCCTTTTTGGGTGGTTCTTATTTCCCCGTTCGTTACCCGCGGGCCGCTTATGCAGCTATCATTTCCACATTGGATGAACAGGTAGGAGAACTTGTAACAAAACTAAAGGATGAGGGAGTTTATGACAATACTATTATTATGTTCTGCAGCGATAACGGCCCTGCTTACAATGCCGGCGTAGATCCTGTCTTTTTCAATAGTGGAGGCCCTTTCAAAGGAGAATACGGATGGGGCAAAGGCTTTTTACATGAAGGAGGCATCCGTGAACCTTTTATTGTTCTGTGGCCGGGGAAGGTAAAGCCAGCATCCACATCCCACCTTATCTCCGCCACCATAGACATCATGCCCACGCTATGTGATCTTTTGAAAATTCCCGTTCCAAAAGATGTGGATGGGTTAAGCATACTTCCTGAAATACTGGGAAAAAACAGCCAACAAAAACAACACGAATATTTGTATTTCGAGTATCCTGAATATGGAGGCCAACAAGCGGTGAGGATGGGAAACTGGAAAGCAGTCCGCCTTGATATATTGAAAGGCACATTGAAAACACAGTTGTATGATTTAAGCGCTGATATTCAAGAGCAGAATGATATAGCTTCACAACATCCTGACATAGTAAAACAAATGGAAACAATTATGAAGAAAGAACATCATAGTCCGGATGTAGCTTCATTCAGAATGGATGCTTTAGAAAAGGAATGAAGTAATTGGTAAAGAATATAAATCATTAGCGGTCAATACCAATGCTGGCGCAGGTATCCAGACCTATGATAGTTCGTCACTTACGCAGAAATAGTCAATAGCTTTTCAATTAAGAAGAAACATTACCACAGAGTAAACCAAGTAACATGAAGTCACAGATACGGAGACCTGCGCCAGAAATAAAACGATTTCAGTTACAAATCATCTTTCGAAAATTTTTTCAACGCAAAAAAGTAATAACCTGAAATATAAGCTATGCTTGCAATGGCAAGAATCCAGGTATCAGGGGCATCTTTATAAATTACTTTGTTGCCAAAGGGAATAGGAAGCATTACATCAGTAACTTGTAATGGTAGAAAGTAACCAACAGGAGTTAGATCCATTTTAAAATTGATTAAAACAGTAATAAGCCATTCAAAGATCAATCCGTATAAAAAGAATACGGCAATAGCTGCTCCACTTTTTCTGAAAAGAATAGCCAGGAACATAGCGAACGTAATGTAGGCTGTTGTTTGGATAAATATATATCCTACGTTTTCAATACCCATAAAAGAAAAATGTGATTCGGTAGTAATCAGACCGAACAACAGGGCAACCAAAAAATTGAATAGAGTGGCTACTATTGAAAACAATACAGCAAAAACAAATTTCACATCAATGAATTCTTTTCGAGTCCATCCATCAATAATGTTTTGCCGATGGGTTTTGAAATTGAATTCATTGGTTAGAAGCATGATAAAAAGTATGCCGGGAAAATAGAGAAGCCAGCTACTCATAAAACCCACTGTTTGCCAAACTTTAGGAAATGAATAAGGACTTCCCAACACGATCTGACTGGCTGGTAAATTTTGTACAGTAAGGCTATTGATATAAAAACCTGTATAGTTAATACCAAGGATTGCTACTATATAAAGAATGGCAAATATCCAAAAGGCTTTGTAATTTTTTACTTTCAGCCATTCGATCTTTAGTAATCGTAACATCAGAATTTTAATTGTTGTTGGTTAATTCAAAAAATTTCGCTTCAAGACTTTTTCGTTTCAACATGAGATGGTTAAGAATGATGCCTTTGTTAAAACAATAACTATTGACAGCGGCAAGGTCGGCTTCACCCGCCGGGAAAAATATTTTTATTACAGAGACTTCATCAACTACCCTGATGTGAGCGTTCATCTTTAAAAGTATTTCAAACAATTTACTATTATCAGATGCAGCTACTTCTATGAT
>JBDTJI010000105.1:0-8482 GCA_039935935.1 Ginsengibacter sp.
CATGCACACTTTTTCATTGTTGGCGGGCATAAAATATGATTCGTACCAGGAGACCTTAGACAATCCTGATATTGAAAAAGTATCAATGTCTGTAAAGTCTCTTAGCCCTGATGCCGGATTGATGTACAATTTGAAAAAAGGCCGAAAGAAATATTTTTTCGGCTTTCGTATGTATATCCCGCTTTATCCTTACCCTATTGCAAATTCGAGTGAGTGGTCTTTAGATGGTAATATGGCAAATGTTACTCTTGAATTTGGTGTGGGTATCAGATTGAAATAAGATCATTCAATACAAAGTATATTTTGAATAGCTCTTTATAAAATGCAGTTTATTATTTAACCAATAACTTCAATAATGATCTAACTTGGAAGTTCAGGATGTAACGACAAACGAAAATTTCATAATGAAAAAAATTCCGGTTAGACAAATCATCACCCCAAATGAATCAGTTGTTTCAGGGCGGTTCAAGATCCGGGAAGTTGCAGAGATTTTAAATGGCAAGGAGTTATTGCAGGATTTGCACCGCCACGATTTCTTTTTTATCCTTGCGCTGCAAAATGGAGCCGGCAGTCATGAAATAGATTTTACACCTTATGAAGTTCAGAACAATTCCATTTTCATTCTTAGACCGGGTCAGGTTCATCAGCTTTCTTTACATGCAAATTGTACAGGTTTCCTTGCTGAATTTGATACAGCTTTTTATCATCCAAAAGATAAATTAGCAAACCAAAGATTGGTGAAAGCAGGGAATAAAAACTTTTGTGCATTTGAGACAGAAAGGTTTAAAAAACTACAGGATGTACTGGCTTATATTTTCAATGAGTACCTAACAAAACAAGTTGGCTATATCGATGTAATAAAAGCAAACCTTGATATTTTTTTTATAGAATTTATCAGGCAAAGTGTAAACCCTAATGACACATCCAGAGTAGGTTCCAATTATTCACAGGAACGTTTTGAAGAATTTATGGATTTGTGTTCTACACACATAAATACGCATAAACAGGTCTCTCAATATGCCGACCTGATGAACCTATCCATCTACCAGATTAATGCAATTACAAAAGCAATAGTTGGCAAACCTGCTTCTGAAATTATCAATGAGCAAATTATATTGGAAGCCAGGAGATATTTGCTCGCTACTCCCAACCAGGTAAAAGATATAGCGGATCACCTGGGCTATGAGGACATCTCTTACTTTATCAGGTTCTTTAAAAAACATACAGGTTATTCCCCTGATGCCTACCGGAAAAACTCCCAATAAGTCCTGTTCAACTTCATCATCGTGCTATCAGAAACGACGTTGCCGAAATTAGTTTTGCATAATAAAATATTTATCAAAATATAATTTCTGAAGTATGAAACCAAAATTCAAATTGATTGCAGCGGTAAAAATCTGGTTGACAATCTATCCTTCAATAACATTCTTTCTTTTTCTTTTCGGGCAGCCACTGGCTTCTCTTCCATTATTTTTGAGAACATTTATTCTCACTATTGCGCTGGTTCCCTGGATGGTATTTATTGGGATGCCGCTGGTGGATAAAATTTTCAGAAGAATTTCTACTTTAAAAATTAAAAAATGAAAGACATTCAACTTTACGACGTAATAATAATAGGTGGCAGTTATTCAGGACTTGCAGCAGGCATGGCTTTAGGCAGAGCATTGAGAAAAGTGTTGATCATTGACAATGGCGAACCCTGCAACAGGCAAACTCCGCATTCTCATAATTTTTTAACACAGGATGGTAATACTCCGGCAGAAATTGCAGCCTTGGCAAGGCAACAAGTTCAACAATATAAAACCATTCAATTCTTGAGGGGACTTGCTACAAATGCATTAAAAATCGATGTCGGTTTTGAAATACTAACTGATACCGGTAAACGATTTTCTGCAAGAAAAATAATTTTTGCTACAGGCATAAAAGATATATTACCAAATATCCCGGGCTTCGCTGAAAGCTGGGGAATATCTGTGCTGCATTGTCCTTATTGCCACGGTTACGAAATAAGGAATCAAAAAGCAGGCATCCTGGGTAATGGAAATTATGGCTATGAATTTTCAGTTCTTATTTCAAACTGGACAAAAGATTTGACACTCTACACCAATGGAAGATCTACGTTATCGGATGATCAAACAAAAAAACTTCACCAACATAACATTCTTATTGTAGAAGAAGAAATTGAAAATCTGGAGCATCAAAATGGATATGTGGACCAGATAAATTTTAAGAACGGAAAATCAAAAGCAGTAAAAGCTATTTACACCCGGACTCCTTTTGCGCAGCAAAGCCTTATACCCCAAATGTTGGGATGTCAGCTAAATGATGAAGGATACATTAAAGTGGATCCCACACAAAAGACAAGTGTCTATGGCACTTTTGCATGTGGCGACAATACCACAAGGTTGCGTACAGTGGCCAGTTCAGTGGCTATGGGAACAACCTCTGGGATGATGGTGAATAAAGAATTGATTGAGCAAGATTTTTAATTCCCAATTAAAATTTTATCCATCAAATAGAATATAATAATTAAAAAATAAAACAATGCCACACTTTGCTACTGATTGTTCATCAAACATTTTATCGGGTGGTTCTGAAAGCAAAATCTTGAAAGCTGTACTTGATGTTAACGATGCGTCCGATGGTACAATGCTTTTTGTGAAAGAAGAAATTAAAGTAAGAGTAAACGCACACAAGGGGTTAGATATACGAGGCAAAAAAGCAAATTTCATTCACGTTTTCGGTTATATCCTTGAAGAAATAAGAAAATCATAACAAAATGAAAGCAATTATTTGTAATAATTATGGATCATCGGAAGTGTTTAAATATGTAGAGACGGATATGCCTTCCCCTGGTACCAAAGAAGTGTTAGTAAGAAATTATGCTTCTACTGTAACTGCCGCCGATATTATGATGAGAAAAGGAAAACCACTAATTGGCAGGCTTTATTTAGGACTAAAAAAACCTAAAATGCCGATTCTTGGATTTGAGTTTGCAGGCGAAGTAGTCGCCGTCGGAAAAGAAGTTAGCCTGTTTAAAGTGGGTGAGAAAGTTTTTGGAGGAACCACTAAGCTGGGTTGCTATGCGGAGTATGTTTGTGTAAATGAAAATGAGATTATAACAACTATGCCTGGGAACATATCTTATGAAGAAGCAACTCCTGTAAGTGGAAGTGCTATTACTGTATTGAACTTTTTAAAAGGAAAAGCTACTATCAGGCAGAATGATAAAGTGCTTATCAACGGGGCTTCCGGTGGCTTAGGCACTTATGCAATTCAATATGCAAAACATATTGGTGCAGAAGTTACAGGTGTTTGCAGCACAGCAAATATAGAATTGGTAAAATCATTGGATGCCGATAAAGTAATAGATTATACAATAAATGATTTTACTAAAAGTGGAGAAAAGTATGATATAATTTTTGACACAGTTGGCAAAAGGTCTTTTTCAGAATGTAAAAAATCGCTTGCGGAAAATGGAATTTATCTTTCGCCTGTTATTAATTTCCAACTTTTTATGCAGTCGCTGTTCACCGCAATATCTGGAGGTAAAAAAGCAAAGTTTTCCTTCACCGGCATGCAGCCGGTCAATATCCGATTGAATTATTTTAAGGAACTTAAAGAACTAATGGAAACCGGACAGATTAAGACAGTTCTTGATAATCATTATCCGTTATCGCAGGTTGCAGTAGCTCATGAATATGTTGAAAAAGGACACAAGAAAGGTAATGTAGTAATCACTATGACCAACTAAATATAATTTCAAATAAGTCCTGTCTAAGTACATTCCTGTCCTACCAGGGAGCCTTCATCTCAAAGTAATTTTGTTGTATTAAAAATCATATTTAAAAACAACAAAAAAATGAAAATTGTAATCGTAGGCGCCACAGGCACCATGGGAAAGTACCTTGCCGGTGCATTCGAAAAAGAACATGAAATTGTAAGAGTGGCTGAATCAGATGGAGATATTCGGGCGGATATTACCTCAACAGAATCGATCGAAAATATGTTTCAAAAGATCGGTCCCTTTGATGCATTGATCTCTACAGCCGGACCCACTTATGTAGGTCCATGGATAAATCTTACTGACAAAACTTTTAGAAAAGGAGTGGAAGGTAAAATGATGGGGCAAATAAATCTGGTTCTTATTGGTCAACATTACATCAATCCAAAGGGCTCTTTCACTTTAATAACTGGAGCATTATCGCATGATCCACAAATAAATTTTGCGAATGCGTCAGCGGCAAATGGTGCCGTGGAAGGATTCGTAAAAGCAGCAGCGATTGAATTGGAAAATGGTATCCGGATCAATGCTGTAAGCCCAACCGTTATCGAAAATTCGCCACATTATTTTCCTTATTTCCCTGGTGATATTCCTGTTACTATGCAGAAATTAGAATACGGATTTCGTAAAAGTATTTTTGGAGCAAACACCGGCCAAATAATAAAACCTTACTAAAGGTTTACTATCAATAACGACTATTGTAATCGGGGGTGTTATGCCGATCGGTAATGCCCCGTTTATTTTATTGAGCGTCAATCAACGCAAAAGATTAATCAACTAATAATGAAGAAAATAATTATTGCATTCTCATGCATGCTCAGTACTTTTTTGGCACAAAGCCAAATCAATATGGTCAGGTACAACGATGATTTCAGTTATCTGAAAAATGATACGGTGCATAAAAAGAATCTTGAAAAACTTAAATATATTTCTCTTTCCAAAGTAAGCAACATTTCGTTCGGTGGCGAATTAAGAGAACAATATCAATATTACCATAATCCGAATTTTGGTGATATGCCTCCTGGTTTCACAAAGAATTATACGAGCCAACTTTTACAAGGAGTAATGGTTCATACCAATATAGAATTAGGAAGCATGCTGAGGGTGTTTGTACAATTAGGAAGCGCATTTCGGTTTTTTAATCCAAATCCTGCAACACCTGAAATAGATGAAAACAAATTGAGTGTGCACCAGGGATTCGTTGATTACCATTTTCAAAAAAAATGGTTATTAAGATTGGGACGGCAGGAAATTGCTTACGCGAGCCACCGTTTGCTTACATTTCGCGAAGGCCCAAACAACCGGCTGGCTTTTGATGGAGCCGTTATTAAATACAATTCTCAAAAGAGAAAGATTGATCTTTTTGCCATGTCACCAGTAATATCCGGGAAGGGAATATTTGATGATGAGTCGCTGAAAGATTTGATTATTGGTGTTTATGCAACTGAGTATATTGTTCCAAAAAAGTTTTTAGTTGACTACTATTTTTTGGATCTAAATACCCAACGAAGGAAATATAATTTTGTTGGTGGTAAAGAAAACAGGCAGAGTTATGGAGTCAGAATATTTTCCGATAATCAAAAAATAAATTACGAATTGGAAGCCACTTATCAGTCAGGAAAATTCAACCAATCTAACATTCGTGCTTACAGTGTTTCTACAGATGTAAACTACAAAATGATTCAAAAAAATAACTTTATAATTGGCATAGGAAGTAATTATATTACTGGAGACAAGAATAAAAATGACAATCAACTCAATACTTACAACCTTCTTTTTTCAAAGCCGCAATATGGGTTAACCGCGCCAATCGGAGCAACTAACCTGGTAAACATTAATCCTTATTTTAAGATTAACCCCAATAAAAAAGCAACATTTATGTTAGCAGCTATTTTATGTGGAGGCAAAGCACAAATGATGGTACTTATTCACCAACAGCAGTAGAGGTTAGACCCGCTTCAACAGACCTGGTTATTTCTCCTGAGAAATCAATAGGTACATTGCTGGCCATTGAGTCAACTTATTCTTTAACACGAAATTTATCTTTCTTTGTGGATGGCTCCTATTTTTTTGCTGGCAAGTACGTTAGGCAATCGGGAACCGGAGAAGATATAACCTATCTCTCGTTTAAAGGCGTATATAAATTTTGACAACAAATCCTTTATAAGTCTGCATTACCGCTTTAGTAATTTAATATTCAATAGCAGAAATGCACTTTAACCTAATCATGAAGGTGGTAATTATCAGATTGAAATAAGAATGAAAATAATTGTCCTTTTTTGACTTCATTCTGTCTCTTAATGCCCCGATATCTTAAATATCTTTACATCATCAAATAATAAAAATTAATTAAACAATTAAAAAAACAAACATGAAAAAAGTAATCATTCTTTCAATTATTCTGTTAGCAACGTATGCCTCATTTGCGCAGACAGACACATCCAAAATTGAGCAGTATTGTCAGGTAATTGCTACACCGAGACTGTTAAGCAATAAAGTAACTATTAGTATAGACTTTGGTGAAGAAAAAAGTTTCTGGTCAGACAACCGGATTAAAAGCATTGATGGGAAATTAAAAAAGTTCAACACAGTAATTGATGCATTAAATTTTATGGGAAGAGAAGGTTGGTTTTTCATCAATGCTTATCCTGTAAGAAATGGAGATTCCGATGTGTATCATTTTGCTTTCAAAAAGCAATTCAACAGGTCAGACGTTCAATAATAAATGAACTTATTATCCGCTGTTTTGGTTTTTTATTTTCGCATTTGCCGGTTGCTAACTTTATGTTCTCCTTAATTCACAACATGGATTAAATATTTTTATAGTCAGCGATCTTTTACTTTCCCACCCATAATTATTAATCAAATCACAAGTACAGGTTCACCTGGTTCCATTATGCATCACCGCACAACAAAATCAACCAATCAACAAAATCTAATAATGACACACGATAGCATTAAACTCTTTTTAAATTCTTTCAACATATTGACGGACGTTGAAATTGACGATTTTATTCAACTGTCAAGTCATAAACTCTTAAAAAAGTCCGAGTACTTTATTAAGGAAGGCGAAACTTGTAAACAAGTAGCATTTATTTTATCGGGTAGTCTTCGTTCTTACTTTATTTCCGATAAACTTGAAGAAATCACATACTGTATCACATTTCCTAATAGCTTAATTACTGCTTATTCTTCTTTTTTGACATCTCAACCAACAGAAGAAAACATACAAACCATTACAAATACTGAATTGCTTATTATTCAGAAGGATAAGGTTGAAACATTAGTGCTTCAAAATCCGAATTGGATTTATTTTTTAAAAACAATAGCCGAGCAACAATATATTGAATTGGAAAAAAGAATTTTTCAATTACAAAAAAGCGATGCCGCAAAGCGATATGCCAACTTGATGAAAAACCAACCAGACTATATTCAAAAAATCCCTTTACAATATTTAGCCTCTTATTTAGGTATTTCGCAAAGACATTTAAGTAGAATCAGAAAGGAAATTACTTTTAGACATTTGTCCTAAATTATTAAAATATTCAAGCCGAATTTTGCCAGCAGAAATTTATAAATAACTTAAACAAAATGAAAATGAAAAAAACGTATTTAATCACTATTGCAGTGATGACATTATTTGCCAGTTGCAAAAAGGACAGCACATCATTAACAATTAGAGGTAGTGGGCCTATTGCGTCTAACGATATCAATTTAACTGCATTTCAAGATATTGAAATAAGAAATAATTGCAATGTTGAAGTAGTGTCGGGAACGACATTTAAAGCCACCGTTTCTGATTATTCAAATTTAATTCAACATATAAAATTAGACGTGGTGGGCTCTAAATTGATTATAAAAACTGAACCAGAGAATATAATCATTGATGATTCCAAAGCAAAAGCAATTATTTATGTTCCTGTAGGAACGCTGAATTCATTGAATATTTCAGGTTCTGGAAATATCAATTTAAAAAATCAGTTTAATAACATTACTAATCTAGATATTTCAGGAAGTGGAAATATAAAAGGAGAAGTAGGATCAACAACTAATAGTTTGACAGCATCAATATCAGGTTCTGGTAGTATTGACATTGTAAATATTCAATCGCAAAACGCTAATTGCAATATTTCTGGAAGTGGAAACATTCATGTAGCAGTTTCTAATTCACTGAATGCAACTATTGCTGGAAGCGGAAACATTTTTTACCAAGGCACTCCATCAGTTACTAAAAGTATTAACGGAAGTGGAAATGCAATTAAACTGTAGGTGAATTTAAACTTCTGCAAAAGCGGTATGGCAATATGGCGGATGACTTGCTTCATAGAAATATTTATGCAAGATTCTGCGTTTGTACTTCCTATGAACTTTAGAGCTAAGAATGCCACTGCTACTGTTGGCGTCCCCGCCAACAGCCATGTCACAATCAGTGAAATAATTTTGAAGTATTCATAAGGCAGAGATTATCGCTCAAAATATTTTGTTCTTCGAAATAGAAATATACTGCTATTGGCGGGGACGCCAACAACAGCCCGATACTTTATTTTCGCATTTGCAGGTTTAATTACAGGCTACCTTTACGTTCTCTTTAACTCAGTTAGTATGAAGAAATTCGCTTTTATTATTCCTCCATTTGTTGAAATATTGGATCTTGCGGGCCCTCTCCAGGTATTCACAGAAGCCAAATTTTACGGCTAC
>JBDTJI010000106.1:0-6814 GCA_039935935.1 Ginsengibacter sp.
ATTATTTTCAGCAGAACAGATATAAATTGTATCAGAGAACCAACACAGAAAATTTTGATAAAAAAGATATAGCTACGTGGACAAGTGATGACCTGCATCATGAAATTGGTGAATTATATGTTGCTTCATTAAAAGATGAAAAGCTTTTGCAACAGACCAAGTTGGATCCTTTTGATGCTATTATTCTAAAAGGAAATGTTCGCAATCTTCGTCCCACGTTATTCGACCTATTGGCACATCGTGCGTTGGAATACTTTAAAAATGATGAACGCGATATTTCCCGGCCAGCTTATGCTTTCGAGATAGATGATAAAAGGGCTTTTGCACCGGCAAATGAATTTATAAAAGCAAATTTCGTCACTAAAGATTCTGCTTCTCTGCATCATAAAGTATTGCTTATTTTTCAAAAAATATTGTCCTTTCACATAAAAGACAAAATCCCTGACGCCCTGATTGACGCAGATATAGAGCGAATTCAATTCGTAAATCAATATAGTGTAACAGAGAATAAAGATGAACTCTATGTGAATGTCTTAAAGCATCTTGTTAAAAAATATCAAGATAATCCGGCGTCTGCACAGGCTTCATTTTTAATGGCTCAAACTATTTATAACAAAGCAATTACTGCTAATCAAAATAAAGATTCACTTTCAAAATATACAGTAATAAATGCAAAGGCAATTCTTGATGAACTGGTGAAAAGATTTCCGAAAAGTGAAGGCGGCATCAATGCACAAAATCTGATTATACAAATTCTGCATCTTGAAATTAATCTGACAACTGAAAAAGTAAATGTTCCGGAACTGCCTTTCCGTACGTTGGTAGGTTACAAAAATTTCAATCAAATCTATTTCAGAATTATTCCATTGACTGCAACGCTGGAGAAACATTTGAAAAAGGATGGTGATAATGACAAAGTCTTTCAAAAATTAACGACGGAAAAAAATATCAGGAACTGGCAACAGGAATTACCCGCGGCTGACGATTATCTTCCTCATTCTGTCGAAGTAAAAATTGACGGCTTGCCTATAGGCAAATATGCATTGATTGCCAGTGGTAATAAAAACTTTAGTCTCGAAAAGAATCCTCTTGCTGCACAATACTTCTATATTTCAAATATTAGCTTTATTAATAGTAGGCTACAATATTATGTATTGAATCGAAGTACCGGACAACCTTTGGGCGAAGCTGACGTTCAGGTATGGAATCAACAATATGATTATAAAACACGGGATTATTCTTTAACCAAATACGGAAATTATAGCACAGAGAACAATGGGTTTTTTAAATTGACCTCAGCGAAGAATGACAATAATGGCCGTAACATCAGGTTGGAAATTACCACCAAAAGCGACTATTTGTTTTTAGATGATATTCAATATATCTATTATAATGACTACAACAATATTTCAAAAGAGCAATATGGTGATCAGGAAAAAGCAAATAAAAACAATGCAAAAGTTTTTTTATTTACAGACAGAAGTATTTATCGCCCCGGCCAAACCGTTTATTTCAAAGGGATAGGAGTTACCAAAGATTTTAAAATTGAAAAATCTATCCTTCTCCAATCCAAAGATTCATTGAAGATTATTTTTTCTGACGCCAATAATCAAAAAATTGATTCACAAAAAGTTTTACTTAATGAGTTTGGATCTTTCAACGGAAAGTTTAAAATACCAGAAAATAAACTGAATGGCGGGTTTAATGTTAATGTAGAGGATTATAAAAATTCTTCTGTTCCTTTTTCAGTGGAAGAATACAAGCGTCCTAAATTTTATACAGAATTTGAAAAAGTGAAAGGAACTTACCGTGTAAATGACACAGTTGAAATCACCGGTTTTGCAAATGCCTACGCAGGAAATAATATTGATGGTGCCAAAGTATCTTTCAAAGTTACCAGAGTAGCAAGATTCCTTTATCCGTGGATGTTTTGGCGTATGCCTTTTCCGCAGGTGAAACCAATGGAAATAGTACATGGTGATATAATAACAGATGCAGATGGAAAGTTTATTATAAAATTTGCCGCCATTCCTGATCTCTCGCTTGATCCTAAAACAGCTCCTGTCTTTGATTATAAAGTAGAAGCGGACGTTACTGATATTAACGGCGAAACAAGGAGTGGAAATATTACAGTTCCAATTGGTTATAAGGCACTGGATTTGCAAATCGTTTTGCCGCAGGGAGATATCGTTAACAGGGATAGTCTTAACCATATATCAATCTCAAGTAAAAATTTAAGTGGTGAACCTCAATCTGCTGTACAAGCAGAAGTAAAAATTTATAAAATTCAAACGCCCGACAGATTGATCCGACAAAGATTCTGGGATGAACCTGATCAGTTTATTTATACCAAAGATGAATACATCCGGTATTTCCCACATGATGAATATAAAGATGAAAGCAATAAGGGATCGTGGGCGAAAGGACAAATAGTTTATTCAAAAACGGATAGCACAAATACAGTGGGCAACGAGCAATGGACACTGAGCAAATTCTCTCAAGGCTGGTATGTAGCGGAAGCCACAGCCAAAGATCAATACGGGCAGGAAGTAAAGGACGTAAAATATTTCCAGGTGTATGATAGTAGGTCTTCTTCATTACCCGCACCAGCGTATATATGGAATCATACTGAACAGAATTCTTTGCAACCTGGCGAAATTGCGCATATGATTACAGGCACTTCAGCAGAGGACGTGTTTTTAATAGAAGAAATCAACAAGCAAAAATTCGCCGATATTTATGAACAAAACCTTGAAAAGAATAACCTTGTTTTGAATTATTATAATTTAAGCAATAAAAAGAATTTTGATTTTTCTATCTCAGAAGATGACCGTGGTGGTTTTGGTGTGAATCAATTTTTTGTAAAAGACAACCGCTTTTATGTCGCTTCCAATAATATAAACGTTCCGTGGAGCAATAAGGAACTCAATATCTCTTTTGACACCTACCGCGATAAAACCTTACCCGGAAGCGAAGAAAAATGGAAAGTAAAAATTTCAGGAAACAAAGGAGAAAAAGTAGCCGCGGAAATGCTGGCAAGTATGTATGATGCTTCGCTCGATCAGTTTAAACCACATTCATGGAATGATTTAAGGAGCATCTGGCCCAATTATTCAGGATACAAAACCTGGCAGGGCTACCAAAATTTTGTCACAGTAAATTCCATTGTGAAATATTGGAACGAAAAATATATTACACAAAAAGAAAAGAATTATGATGGTCTGAATTATTTACCACAATACCGTTTATACAGAAGCGGAATTGCTTTAAGAGGGAATTCCAATATTACGGCAAACATGGATATGGCTGCACCGCCAATGATGCAAAAGGAAAATAGTAATCCATTTGCTCCGCCTATAGTCGTAGAGGAAGAATCTGACACGGCTGCTGTTATAGGAAAATTACCAAAAGAGAACCCGTCCAACCATCAATCCCAAATTCAAATCCGCAAAAACTTCAATGAAACCGCTTTCTTTTTTCCTGAATTAAGGACCGATAAAGACGGCAATATTGAATTCAGTTTTACTATGCCCGAAGCACTTACCCAATGGAAATTAATGACATTGGCTCATACTAAGGATCTTGCAAGCGGCTATGCAGAAAAGACAGTAATTACTCAAAAGGATTTAATGGTGCAGCCCAATGTACCACGCTTTGTGCGCGAAGGTGATAAGATGGAATTCAGTGCTAAAATTGTAAACCTCGGTGCTAAAGGAGTAAGCGGTCAAGCGGAATTACAATTATTAAATGCTTCCACCATGAATCCTATTGATACATGGTTTGAGAATAATAATCCGATAAAGAATTTCACAGCCGATGCTGGACAAAGTACTTTAATAAATTTCTCAATAGAAATTCCCACTAATTTTAATAATGCGGTTGTTTATAGGATTGTGGCAAAAGCCGGCAATGTGAGCGATGGTGAAGAAGCCGCTATTCCTGTGGTAACCAATCGGATGCTGGTTACCGAGACAATGCCATTATCAATGCGTACCAACAGTAGTAAAGATTTTAAATTTGAAAAATTAATTAATTCTGGAAAGAGTAAAACTCTCACTAATTATAGACTCACAGTAGAAAACACTACCAATCCTGTTTGGTATGCAATACAAGCTTTGCCCTATTTAATGGAATATCCTTATGAATGTGCAGAGCAAACGTTTAATCGTTTTTATGCAAATGCGCTGGCACAAAAAATTACAAATTCGTCTCCCAAAATAAAAGCTGTTTTTGAGAAATGGAAAACAGAAGATACGGCTGCGCTGATGAGTAATCTTCAAAAAAATGAAGACTTAAAATCTGTTTTATTAGAAGAAACTCCCTGGGCTTTACAGGCGCAAACTGAAGCACAGCAAAAGAAAAGTATTGCTTTGCTTTTTGACATGGTAAAAATGAGTTTGCAATTAGAGTCGGCTATCAATAAATTAAAAGACATGCAATCAACCAATGGTGGTTTTGTTTGGTTTAAAGGGGGTCCGGATAATCGTTATATGACTCAATATATTGTAACAGGTATCGGACATTTAAAAAAATTGGATGCAATTGCGGTATCTCAGCAAAATGAGTTGAAAGCTATATTGGATAAAGCAATTTCTTACTTAGATGGGCGATTAAAGGATGACTATGACAATCTCGTCAAACATAAGTCTGTCATGAAAAATAACAACCTTTCAACTATTGCCGTTCAGTATTTGTACATGCGGAGCTTCTTCGCAGAATATTCGGTTGCAAAGCCAAATCAAACTGCATATAACTACTACCGGGAGCAATCAAAAAAATATTGGTTGGAACAAAGCCAATACATGCAGGGAATGATCGCTTTATCACTTAACAGAAGTAATGAAATAAACATTGCAAAAGCTATAATTAAATCATTAAAAGAGAACTCTATCAACAATGAAGAACTCGGCATGTACTGGAAAGATTGGGAACGCAGCGGATATTGGTGGTACGAGGCACCTGTAGAATCGCAGGCATTAATGATAGAAGCTTTTACTGAAATCGAAAATGATTCAAAAACAGTAGGAGATTTAAAAACCTGGTTATTGAAAAATAAACAGACCAATAACTGGAAAACTACCAAAGCCACAGCTGATGCCTGTTATGCGCTCTTGTTACAAGGCAGCAACTTGTTAGCAGAAGAAAACAATGTTACTATAAAACTGGGTAGCACAATTATCAATAGCAAAGACGAAAGACAAGAAGCAGGTACTGGATATTTTGAACGCAGGATTGGGGGTGATAAAGTAAAACCTGAGATGGGAAATATTAAGGTAACTGTTTTTTCACCAAATAACCTCCCGATAGCTATCGGGACAACTAATAAACCTCCCGATAGCTATCGTGAAAACTATTCTCCATCATGGGGAGCAGTGTATTGGCAATATTTTGAAAATTTAGATAAAATTACTTTTTCAGAAACACCATTGAAGCTTTCAAAAAAATTATTTGTTGAAAAAAATACTGATACCGGCCCGGTTCTTATTCCGGTAAATGACGGAGATAATTTAAACATTGGCGATAAAATAAAAGTGCGTATCGAGCTTCGTGTAGATCGTGATATGGAATATGTGCATATGAAGGATATGCGCGCAAGTTGTATGGAGCCAACCAATGTGATAAGCCAGTATAAATACCAGGACGGATTGGGATATTATGAAAGCACCAAAGATGTCAGTACCAATTTCTTTTTTGGATATTTAAATAAAGGCACTTACGTATTTGAATATCCAATATTTGTAACACATGCGGGAAATTTCAGTAATGGAATTATAACCATTCAATGTATGTATGCGCCGGAATTTACAGCACATAGTGAAGGTGTAAGAGTGAATGTAGGTCAATAATCTATGGTATATGAATAAGTAGAAGATTTGTCAACTGTCCATAAACATCACAGGATTGTGAAACCTGTGAGGTTTATGCAATTAAATTTCCTTGTACCGGATTTTAAGTTGGGTTTTCAGCTATTTTCCACAAGCTATTTTATTAATCAGCTTTTGGAGTTATTTTTTTTTCTGCTTTAGTGGGCTTTTCTGCCTTTGATACTTTTCCTTCAGCAGTTTTAGCTGTTACACTTTTTTTGCTTTCGGTTTTTACTGGCTTTGCCTTCGAAACAACTTTCTTGGCGGCCTTTGCCACTGTAGCCTTTGTATCCTCATCAGCGTCTGCCTTAGCAGCCTTTTTCTTAGGAGCTTTCTTTACTACATCTTCATTTTTATTTTCTTCATCTACTGAACCAGGCACAGTAATCACTGAATTGTCTATATGAAGACCGGCCACAGCTTCATATCTTTCAGCATTATAATCATTCACCCACCTGGTATTATCTAATAAAAAACGATAGTGGTAAGTCTTCCCTACTTCCAATTGTACTACAGCACTGTAAGTGCCGTCATGCTGTTTTACTAATCGTGGTGCATTGTCCCCGTTCCAATCATTAAAGTCTCCTAACAGGATGGCTTCTCTCGCACCGTCTAAAGCTTCGGCAGGTAATGAGAATGTGATATTTTTTTTCATAAAATCTTCTTTTGTTAATTAATTATTCTTGTTTGCTTACGCCGTCTTAATAATGAGAGATAGTATTTATTATCAATTAAAACTAAAACAACTATTCCCGGAATTTTATTAAGAGCGGCGCGAAACTAAATGTAATGGCTTAAAACGTGCGATTTTTTAGCATTTTTTAACTTTTCTTAAGGCTCGCTATGGCATTGCCAACTTAACATTCACATTTAAAAAGAATGTATCTAGTCCATATTCAAAAAAATGAATTGGTCCTGTTTTTTCCTTCCTAAATCTTTAAGCAAAAAAA
>JBDTJI010000107.1:0-3900 GCA_039935935.1 Ginsengibacter sp.
TCGGAAAGAGTACCCGCAAGATAGCCGTCCAGAAGTTCTTCTAAATGCGACAAATTTTTAATTTTGATTTTTACTGTAAATGCAGCACAGAAATGAAGACAGTAAAAACATAGCCTCGTACCAGTCAGAGAAAAAATATTTTTCATTCCTCTCCGTAAAGTTTCCTACGGGCTTTTGTATAAAACCACTTTATTCCCGGCAATAAAGAAAAATGAGATGGTTTTTAGAGAATAAATTCTAAAAGGTTTATGGATAAAAGTACCAGACTTAGACTTTGCTGTAATCTATGACGAATCATTTCCAGCGCTTTGGCCAGGTGGTTACGAACTGTATTAGGTGCAATACCAAGCCTTTCTGCCATTTCATTGCGGCTCAGGCCTTCTTCGCGGCTCATACGATACACTATTCTTTGCTGTTGGGGGAGGAGTTCTATTACCTCGGCCATGATCTGTTCAGCCTCCTTCTGTAATAATTTTACTTCGGGAGTTTCTTTAGTATCATGGAAATACTCAAACAGGTGGTTGGTAAAAAGTATGTCGGTTGACTTTTTCTTTAGTTCATTAAAAATATGGTTGCGTGCAACTATAAATAAATAATTACGAAAATTTTCTACTTCAGGCAACAGTTCTCTCTTTATCCACAGTTTCATAAAAATTTCCTGTACCATATCTTCCGCCAATGGGGCTGATTTAGTGAGCATAAAAGCCACACCATACATGTTTTGCCAGTGCTCATCAAACAACCGGCGAAAGGCAGATTCATCTCCTCCTGCTACTTGCTGCAATACTTCAGTTTCAATATATGTCGTTGAATTTTGCAATTATTTTTTTTGATAAAATATAAAAATGAAGTTAGCAAATTTTTTACAATGGGAGCCATAACGTTAACAAAAAATAGCGCTTTGTAGTGAGGTACAGTAGGACTAAATAGTAATTTTCTCCAAATACATCATAGTTAAAAAATTATGAGATCGTGTAAGTTTTTGTACTATACTAACTTTTCATTTACTATCGCTGCCATGATACTCCTCTAATTTCATCGAAGCCTCTTTAAGCAATGCAATATTCATCTCATGAACTTCTTCGCCATGGCCTATATCAGTAAGCAACATGATGGTTAATCTTCCGCCAAGGTGTTCTCTGAATTCCTGCAAACCCTTCAGTATTTCACTGTTATCTTCCTTTACCTGGAGCAATGGGTCAGTGATCTTAAAACCAAGTTTTAGTAGCAGATCAATCACTCTTTCTGCTTTTTGCATAGAAAGGCGTTCTGACAATGCAGAATAAAGAGTATCGAGTGCAATGCCCATGGCCACCGCTTCCCCGTGTAAAATTTTAAAATCAGACAATTGTTCAAGCTTATGCGCACTCCAATGCCCAAAGTCTAACGGACGTGAGGATCCAAGTTCGAAAGGATCGCCGGAAGCGATATGTTCCAGATGCAATTCCGCACACCGGCGAATCAAATAATTCATTGTCTCAGCATCACGGTCCACCAACTTCTGCACACTCTTTTCGATCCAATAAAAAAAATCTGCATCTTTTATAAGTGATACTTTGATGGCTTCTGCGATGCCGGAACGCCAGTTTCTATCATCCAATGTCAATAAAAAGACATCGTCATTAAATACGGCTACCGGTGGGGCAAAGGCGCCTAGAAAATTCTTTTTGCCTTTATAATTGATCCCGTTTTTTACTCCTATTCCTGAATCATTTTGAGATAGAACCGTAGTGGGTATGCGGATGTGCCTGATGCCCCTGTGGGAGATGGCAGAAACAAACCCCACGAGATCAAGCACAGAGCCTCCGCCAATCGCAGCAATGTAGGAGTGACGGTCTATTCCGTATTTGTCTATCGCTTCAACTATCAGATCGAATGAACCGGAATTGTTTTTTGCATTCTCTCCCCCGGGTATTACAATTATGTCATTAACTAAAGAAACCGCGTTATGTGATTTAAAATAAGTTTCAATATCGCTCCGCAATTGAGGATGTGTGTTTAAAACACCATCATCAACAACGAATAAGATCTTTTGATTAGTACGATCTTCAATCTGTTCTCTCAGAAAAAAATCAAAGTCTTTATTAGAAAGGTAAAAGATATTAGAAGTAAAATAGACGTTGTAATTAAAACTTACCTTAAACGATTGCTCCAGATAATCCATATTTTAAAATACTTAAACGATAAAAAATTTATTATTGTCCGACTAAATGCCTGTATTCCTTTGTCAGAGCGGTTTGCCTCATCCCAACCCCTCTCAAAGAGGAGAGGAAGCTTAAGTCCTTTCTGAGCCGTAGTTTGTGTCCCCACAAACCATTTAGATAGTTTATTAAAAAGTGCTTCATTAAATGTTAACTCATGTAACTGCAAATAATTTCGACAGCCATAACGATAATGGCAACAAAAGTACGATTAAGAAAGCAAGGACAATGGCTCCAAATGCTGCCGCCCAGGCTGCATTCATTAATATAAGGGCAATAACCCCGGCTTTTACCGCTTTACCAATATTTTTAGGTAAGGGCAGCCGTATTGCTTTGGTTAACGCGGAAAATATCATTATGGCAAATGGCAGTAGAAAGATAATTGTCCACCAAAACTGTGCATTCTTGTACGACAATAATAATATAGCCATAATTACAATACTGTAAAGCACCGCAGCAAAATATAAAGCATTTTTATTACCACCGTGCACTTCACCTCTGCTAATCATAGTTATAGCAGCAATGTAAATAATAGGAACAAAAGCTATGAACCACCATTGATTCAATGCAACTGTCACGACGCTGATACCTAACAGTAAGTTTAATCCACGGCACAAGCCCATATTTAAAGGCCCAGCGACGGGATGATGTTTTGACCATTTGTTATAAATAAGAGATGCCACTACAATTGACACCGCCAACAAACCTTGTATTGTACCCACTATAAAAGCTGTAATAATCCCGACCAACAAAAGAAAGATACCAAGAACTGTTGCCTGCTTTATTGGTATAAGGCCGCTGGGTATAGGCCTTTCAGGCCTTTCTATTTTATCCAGTGCTGCATCAAATACATCGTTGAAAACAACACCGCCACCATATAAACCAATAGTGGAGATACATAATAATAAAACCGGGGAAAGACTTGTTATAATAGAGTCTGATAACGCAAGAAAACCTGAGATCGCTACACCTGCCAGCACATCTGATACAGATGTAACAATATTTGCCGGACGCACTAATCGTAGAAAACCAGTTACTTTTTTCAATCAGGGAGATATTAACTGATGATGAGCGATGACTTATCAGTACGTGGTGCCTGTCCACCGCGGAGCACAGTATTTCCCTGGAATTTCTGTGATTGATCAATGCTTTGAACTACTGTAAAATCAGATTCCTGAATTTGTCCGCTTTGTCCAAAGGCAGTGATTGCATTTTGATAACATACCAATTCGATATCTTCTGTGGCAATACCTCGTAGCTTCATTAAGGCTGCTGTTTTAGGGACGGCAAGCGGATCACTAATTCCCCAGTCTGCCGCTGAATTAATCATAATACGCTCCGTGCCATACTGCTTTACGATTTCTACCATTCTTTCGTTACCCATTTTGGTAAAAGGGTAAATAGTAAAGGCTGCCCAAAAACCTCGGTCAAGCACTTCTTTCATGGTCTCCTCATTATTATGATCTATAATAACCGAATAGGGATCCAATCCATGTTCTATAGCAATATCCATACTGCGTTGAGTACCTCTCTTTTTATCGCGGTGAGGAGTATGAATTTGCACCGGAAGTTCTGCTTCTTTAGCAAGATCTAATTGCAGCCGATAGTATTTTTCTTCAGCGGGTGTTTGATCGTCAAAACCAATTTCACCAATACCTACTACTCCTTCTTTGTAAGCAAATGAGGGAAGAATTTCCAT
>JBDTJI010000108.1:0-4411 GCA_039935935.1 Ginsengibacter sp.
TATTGGATGGTTTATTATCATTGTTTTGCGCTGTAAGTGGTGTAGAGCCACAAAGTGAAACTGTTTGGCGCCAGGCCAATAAGTATAAGGTTCCACGTATTGGTTTTGTAAATAAAATGGACCGCGCTGGTGCTGATTTTTTAAATGTGGTAAAGCAGGTAAAAGAAATGCTGGGGGCAAAAGCTGTGCCTTTGCAATTACCGATTGGGGCAGAAGAGTCCTTCAAAGGTGTGGTTGATCTTATCACTTTGAAAGCTAAAGTGTGGGACGATGCTACACAGGGAATGACTTTTGAAGAAGTGCCTATTCCGGAAGATATGAAAGAAGATGTAGCAGAATGGAGACAACATCTGGTGGAGGCTGTAGCCGACTATGATGAAAAATTATTAGAAAAATTCTTTGATGATCCTGATACCATCACAGAAGATGAGATACATGCTGCCATTCGTAAAGCAACCATTGATATTTCTATTATCCCGATGATGTGTGGCTCATCTTTCAAAAATAAAGGTGTACAGGCAGCATTGGATGCGATAGTTCGTTATTTACCTGGGCCTATGGATATTGAAGCTGTTAAAGGAACTAACCCCGATACAGGTAAAGAAGAGTTTCGTCATTGCGATACTAAAGAACCATTCAGTGCATTGGCTTTCAAAATTGCGACAGATCCTTTCGTTGGGCGTTTAGCATTCTTCCGCGCATACAGCGGTGAGCTTAATTCCGGTTCGTATGTTTTGAATACACGTACAGGGAAAAAGGAAAGAATTTCGAGGATCATGCAAATGCATGCTAATAAACAAAATCCGGTAGATTCTATTCATGCAGGTGATATAGGTGCAGCAGTGGGCTTTAAAGATATTAAGACAGGTGATACCCTGTGTGATGAAGATCATCCTATAGTTTTTGAAGCGATGACATTTCCCGAACCGGTTATCGCAATTGCCATTGAGCCTAAAACCCAGGCCGACGTTGATAAAATGGGCCTGGCGATTTCTAAACTGGTCGAAGAAGATCCGACTCTCCGCGTAAACACCGATGAGGAAACAGGTCAAACAATTCTTCGTGGTATGGGTGAGTTGCACCTTGAAATTATCATTGACCGTTTGAAGCGTGAATTTAAAGTAGAGATCAACCAGGGTGCGCCCCAGGTAGCCTATAAAGAAGCGTTCAGAACAACAGTGCAACATCGCGAGGTACTTAAAAAACAAACCGGTGGCCGTGGTAAATTTGCTGATATTGTTTTTGAAATTGGACCTGCTGATGAAGAATTTTTGAAAGAAGGAAAAGGTAATTTCCAATTTGTAAATGGCTTGTTTGGAGGTTCCATTCCTAAAGAATTTGTTCCCGCTATTCAAAAAGGTTTTGATACCGCTATGACAACAGGTGTTTTAGCTGGTTACCCAATGCAAAGTATGAAGGTGCGCGTATTTGACGGTTCGTTTCACCAGGTGGATTCCGACGCAATATCCTTTGAAATGTGTGCCAAACAAGGATACCGTGAAGCCGGACGTAAAGCAAAACCTGTATTGCTGGAACCAATTATGAAAATTGAGGTGTTGACTCCGGATCAATATATGGGTGATGTGACAGGTGACCTAAACCGTCGCCGGGGTATGTTGGAAGGTATGGATACTAAACATGGCGTACAAGTGATTAAAGCGAAAGTTCCTTTGAGTGAAATGTTCGGTTATGTAACTCAATTGCGCTCACTATCCAGTGGACGCGCCACTTCTACGATGGAGTTCAGTCATTATGCACCTGCTCCTATTAACGTTGCAGAAGAAGTAGTAGCAAAACAAAAGGGCAAAGTTAAAGTAGAAGAATAATCTTTCAGAATATTTTAAGAACTTATCAACCCGCTCCATAGTGAGCGGGTTTTTGCATGTAGGACGCCAGGAGCGCATTTCAAAATGTCATGCCCTATAGGAGCTACCTGTTTGAAGCAATTTAATCCGGCCATCGAATTCGAATAATCATTCTCGCGTGCTGCGGATCCTCAAAGGGTAGCCACTACGTGGCAGATAATAATTGGAAAATAGCCTTTTACAAACAGGCAGTGCCTATCGGCACATGACTGCGGCATTTTGAAATGCACTCGACGCTAGTGTACTTTTTTTAAATTACCTATCTTAGCTAAGATGAAAAGATAGTCTTTTGCACGCGAAAAATTCCTGAAGCAGGAATGCAATTATTAAGAGATGCGGGGATAGATGTGTATGTATGGAATGAAAAAAGAGAATTAACTGCACAAGAGTTAATTGAACTTTGTAAGGATTGTAACGCACTGATATCAGCCGGTTACAATCAGCTTGATGCACATTTTTTAAATGCGAGTAGTCACCTGAATGTAATCGCTATGCATTCCGTTGGTTTCGATAATGTAGATGTGGCCGAAGCTACCTGGCTAAAAATTCCTTTTGGCAACACTCCTGGTGTAGTAAGTAATGCAACCGCTGACACGGCTTTTCCGCTTATGCTCGCTGCGTACCGAAAAGCTTTTTTTCTACACAAAAAGATAATTAAAAGAGATTGGCAATATTTTGAACCGACAGTCAATCTTGGTATAGAACTCTATGGCAAATCTCTTGGTATTTTCGGTTTAGAGAATATCGGCTTTCAGATGGCGAAGCGGTGCCAGGGAGCTTATGACATGAATATTATATATACCAATAGAAATCAAAATGAGGAGGCCGAAAGAAAATTGAATGCAGAATATATTTCTTTTGAAAAGCTCTTAAGTAGAAGTGATGTACTTTCAGTTCATACTAACCTGACGAATGACACTAGAGGAAAATTCACCTATCGTGTTTTTGAAAAAATGAAATCAACTGCGATTTTCATCAATACGGCAAGAGGTTCTATTCACAACGAACCGGACCTTATTAATGCACTTTAAAATGAAGTAATCCGGGGTGCTGGTTTAGACGTCACTGATCCTGAACCCATGAACCCAGATAATCCATTATTGAATATGCCCAATTTGGCAGTAACACCTCATATAGGAAAGGCTACTTTTGAAACAAGAAATGCTATGTCGAGGATGGCTGCGGAAAATGTTATTGCCGGGTTAACGATATCCCGATCCCTTATCCGGTGAATGCTGAGATATATGAATAGAAATGAATCATAAAAGAACTTGTAGAATCTAACTCTTCATCAAAACTATCTAATTGCTATTTCTTTAGCTGCTATTATTTCCACTTTGGATTTAGGTAATTTGATCTCCAGAGTTCCGTCTTTATAGGAAGCGGAAATGTTCCATCAAATACATTGTCGCGCAATGAAAACTGCGTGTAACGAATGATAGCATATTCTCTTCGGATCTATTTCATATCTTTTTTTCATTTTCGTTGCTCCCTGGTTTTGATGCCGCGCTTGGCCGACAATTATAATTTTTCACAAAGTGTTTAATTGATATAGATCAATGCTATTTATTATCCTACATCATTGGCGGTGCCTTATCCCAGGGCTAATTTCGTGTAATAAATAAAGACAAGATGATGGTAAATAAGAAAACCATAGCAATTGTAATCAGAGGCTGAAAATGTATAATCTTAAAATAATTCCTTCAACCATTCCCCCCGGCCGCAAAGGTTCGATTGTAGCCGCATGGATTACCGCGCTGGCAAAACAAAATGAGAATTTTAATGTAGAGTTAGTGGACCTCGGTGTGATTAATTTACTTATGATGGATGAACCGAATCATCCTGTAATGAAAATGCACAAACATGAACACACCAAACAATGGAGCGCAAAAATTGATGAGGCTGATGCATTTATTTTTGTGAATGCTGAATATGATGATAATTATCCTGCGCCGTTAAGAAATGCATTAGAATATCTTTCTCAGGAATGGGGATATAAACCTGCGTCCATCGTGAGCTATGGCGGAGTTTCCGCTGGTACAAGTGCAGCGAATTCTTTAAAAGCTGACCTTTCTACTTTTAGAATGGTTCCTTTATCTGAATCGGTGAATTTTTCATTTTTTCAACAAAATATAAATGATGAAAATGAATTCGTAGTCAATGAAATTTCTGAGAAAACGGCTCAAAATATGCTGAAACAATTGGTGCTTTAGACAAAAGGATTGAAAGCAATAAAGGAAGATAAAGGATAGGCTGCAAAATAAAAAATCTCATTAAATGTTTTTTTACTACCAATTTTTTTTGTGGCTTGCATATTGTAAATGATGGACCAGCGAAGTGAAACGAGGTATCGTAATTGAGCGCATTCATTTTTGGATATTCATCATGAAAAAAATTAAGATGGTTTTTATGATAATTTCAATGGTGCTGAGTTTTTCTATCTGTAATTGTGGTGGCAAGTAAAAAAGAAGAAATAGGTCATTTCAATATTAACAATAAGCAAAAATCAAAAATATGAAGAAGTACAAAATTGCAGTTATCGTAGG
>JBDTJI010000109.1:0-6755 GCA_039935935.1 Ginsengibacter sp.
CGACCCATCCAGCCTCCATCTACGGTCAGGATTTCACCGTGCACATAATCGGAAGCATCAGAACTCAGAAAAACAACGGGACCTTTGAAATCGTTGGGATTCCCCCATCTGCCTGCCGGAATTCTGTCAAGGATAGATTTATTTCTTTGCTCATCCTTTCTCAAAGCTTCCGTATTTTTGGTTGCGACATAGCCCGGTGCAATACCATTAACATTTATCCCTTTTGATGCCCACTCGTTGGCCAGTGCTTTTACCAGGCCAGCTATAGCGCTTTTGCTGGCGGTGTATCCCGGCACATTGATGCCGCCCTGGAAAGAAAGAATTGAACACGTAAAAATTATTTTTCCATAGCTTCTCTCCAACATTTTTTTACCGAACTCACGGGCAAGAATAAATTGAGCGTCCAGATTGATGGATAATACTTTATCCCAATCACTGTCTGAATGTTCTGCAGCAGGGTTTCTCAATATAATGCCGGCATTATTTATCAAAATATCAATTACAGGGTGAGCGTCATTTATTTTTTTAATTGACTTATATAATTCATCGCGATTGCCCAGGTCAACAGCGTAAGGGAAAAATTGCTTGCCGGTTTTTTTTACTTCAGTCTCCGCCACACTACCCGGACGAAGGGTACTTGACACACCTATGATATCGGCGCCAGCTTCTGCAAGCGCTCTTGCCATAGATCCTCCAATACCGCGTGAACAGCCCGTGACTAAAGCAGTTTTCCCGGAAAGATCAAAAAGCTTTTTTATTTGCATAGTAATTTTGAATTAGATTAAAACAAACTAATAATTACAAGTTTACTGATAATCTTCAGACAATTGATGATATAGCCTAACTATTTCTACGCAATCGTTCCCGATATGGTTTGCGCTTTTCAAAGTGGAGATAAATGAGAGCATATTCTATTTTGGCTTTGCTAACTGCAAGGTTTAAGACAATGACTTAAAAAAAGCCTAAATTAAATCAACAGTATTCCGCCAGCTAAGAACGGAAGCCTCCTTACGCCTTACATTTTATTGCCACCGTACATCAGATACAAGCTTTTGTCATCCAAATTACTCAGATCTTTATAATAATTTAACCCTTAAAAAAATCGGGATGAAGCGTTGTGGAAGATTTGATTTCTACACATTTAATTCCCAGGGCTTCTTCAAGCAGGCAATCAAGCTCATTCCCAGTACTGTCGCGCCAAAAAAAAAGCAATGATGGAACCTGACCAAGATTTTAATAATTTTTTTGATATCTGCAATGATCATATTTTCAAATAATGCACCTTTTGCCCAGTGTAATTTTACATCATCTTCATCTTTGATGCCTAATAAACTACATGCAAAGCCGGTATCATAGAAATACAGTTTAGGTGTCTTTACGATGCGTTTCGAATAATTTTTATGGTGTGGTTGAAGCAAAAAAATAACAAAGCTCGTCTCCAAAATATTAAACCACGATTTTATAGTTTTCAGTTCGTGCCCCAATTCATTAGCAATACATAAATTATCGGATAAAATCCATTAAAGATAATTTGGAAATAATTGTCTGTTAGAAGTTTTCGATTTTTTTAATTCTTCAATACTAAAAGGTAACCGGTGAGTTACGAAAACTCTACCTGCCAGGCTCTGAGATATTCTTTCAGACAACAAAAAATTTTGTAAACCGGTTAATATGAATTCGCCGGGTTTATTATTTTCATCACTAATGGTTTGAAGGTAGGAAAACATCTCAGGCAATAATTGCGCTTCATCAATTATCAATCCTTTTTTATGTTGGGAAAGAAACAGCCTGGGTTCTGATTTGGCATTTGCAAATGTATCCGGACTTTCGAGGTTCATATAATCATATTCCGGAAAGCATTGCCTGGCCAAGGTTGTTTTTCCTGATTGTCGCGGCCCTGTGATTGAAATTATAGGCATCTTCGTTGCCATCCGCTTTATCTGGTCGCCGAGTATTCTTTTAATCATTGACCAAAATTAAAACAGTCTTTGCAAATTAGGTAGTCGATTACCTAATTTGCAAGGATTTTAAGTAAAAAACAATAAGGGTAAGAAGTATAACTCACCCAAAATTCGCAAACTACTAAGATCTATACAAGTTTTTCTAAAGTTTATAGAATTATTTGATTTGTACTAAGGTCTTACAATTCTTCATGTCTTGAAAT
Source organism: Ginsengibacter sp. (assembly GCA_039935935.1). Taxonomy (GTDB): domain Bacteria; phylum Bacteroidota; class Bacteroidia; order Chitinophagales; family Chitinophagaceae; genus Ginsengibacter. Next base: position 2,165 of record JBDTJI010000109.1, read on the forward strand.
TTGTTCTATCTGTTCTATAGTAAAGCATATAATAGTTACATCCAGCCTCTATTCTCGTTCTATCTGATCTAATAATTTAATAACTAATCTCCAAAGGGTTTTTCAATTTCTTATGGTAGTCTACCAGGTAATCAATCCAGGCTTGCTCGTCAGCGAAATAACCACTTCGGTTCCACGCACCACCCTGGTAGTATATAAAATGTTGGCCTTGATTTAGGTTAGCAACGGCCAATAAATGTCCCAATTCATTTTTAAGAGATACTTTCTCATAACCAGGAACCATGATGGCAACTCCTATTTTTCCATTGTCCACTTTTCCATCGGCCTGGTCCCAGTAACTAACAAAACGATTTACCGGGTCTATCACAGGGTGACCATCGTCTTTGTGCTTGGTAACGCCTGCTGCGATAGTTAATGTTGTGCTTTCAAACTTATAGTCATCGGTTATTTTATTAAGGTTGGAACCTGCATCGAGCGAAATCGTTTTTATCTGTTGTACCTCTTGTCCGTTTACCTGCCAGGGTTTATAAATCAATTCGAAAGCGATACGCAATGGTCCCTGATCCAGTATTTTATAATCTGAATAATTACCTGAGAATGCGAGTCCTTTATTAGTCAGCGGTTCAGAATTTCCCGAACCGAGTGTCATACCAACATTATAAGCATCCAATCCATCACCAAGATCAATATGATAATTATTTAGTTTGTACCATTTATTGATGACGAGATTAGGTGTTTTCTTTAACCATAAATCTATGCCTTTGCCATTATCAGGACGACTATCCAATGCTGCGCCGTACATTCTGAAAGCGATCTTATCATTTTCCCAGGCAAAATCATCATAGCGCTCGGGAACTTGCCTTCCATATGTTTTAGCTACGTATTCTTTTGGCGTTTGTTTTTTAAAATAATAATAACCTGAACTGCCTGCGGTGATGCCTGATTGAAAGATAATTGAATACGGCGTTTTAGATCCATTATATATAACCTGTGAGGGAATTTCTTCGTTAGTCTGTGCATTCACTACAATCGTTTTTGAAGGATCAAATTTTGACTCTGCAAATTGTGTCCATTTTAATTCCACCATTTCTTCACTCCTGTCTAAAGGAAGCGAATTGACAACTACTGTCTTTTTCGGCACGGCATCTTTTGCAAACATCATCTTAAATAGTTCGGTACCGGCCAGCAGATAAGCGCCGGTGCCATACGGTTCCGAATCATCGTATCCTACTTTCTCAGGCGCTGCACCAGGCACCTGAACAAAACCTAATTTACCATCCGGATGCACACATTTATTCAGCGCATCCCAGGCTTTTTTTATTACAGGAAAATATTTTTCATAAGGCAAATATCCACGATTAACTCCCCATGCTAATGAATAAGCAAAGAAGCCTGTACCGCTGGTTTCCTTTACGGGAAAACTTTTAGGATCCAATAAACTTGCATGCCAGGTGCCATCAGATTGTTGTAGGGAAGATATACGATCTGCCATATCTTTAAATATTTTTATGTACTGTGGCCGTGCGGCATAATCCGCAGGCATGTTGTCAAGGATACGTGTAATTCCGGCTATCACCCATCCATTACCCCTGCTCCAAAAAACCTTCTTGCCATTCTTTTCTCTCTTATCAAAAAAACGACTGTCGCGAAAGTATAAATGCTCCTGGGTATCATATAAATAGTCGCTGCTTCTCCACCACAGTTCATTCATTCCATCCAGGTATTTTTTATTGCCGGTTACTTTATAGATGTATGCCAAAGTAGGCGGCCCCATAAATAATGCATCACACCATGCCCATTCGCGATTATGAAGACCGCCATTAAAATTCCATAGCAAGGATTCTGTATGTGGTTTCGCAAGAATATCATCACATAGTTGGATCATCGGTTTTATCATTGCAGAATCTTTATAAAGCATAAACAACTGGGCATAAGTTTGACCTACACAATAATCATCCGCAAAAAATCGCTGATCAGGGCCACCTTCCCAATTATTTTTTTCTCCCACTCCTTTTAGAAAATCCAGTTGTTTCTGGTCATTGGCCATTTTGGCCCATGCCATTTGCCCGGTGTAATAAGCGGCGTTCACCCAATCGGTTGCGGGCAGTCGCCAGCCATTTTTTTCAATATCTGCGACCTGCCAGTCGGCCACTTTTTTCATTTCTGCAAAAATGGTGTGAGGAGCTATTGGTGCATGGCTATATCCAAAGGAAGACATGAAAAGAAAAGCGACGATGGTAAATATTCTTTTGTGAAGCATAGTTAAACTTGTTTATTGGTAGATTAAATATTTAAAAAGATGATCAGGCCAAATCATTGCCCAAACATTTTATTAGAGCAGTATTGACCAGTTTTTATTTATCTGGTATCACAAAAATATCTTTTGTTTTCTTTAACCATTTTATCAATTCTTTCCTGTATTGTTTTACGATTTCGGAATTGGGATCATAAATATTATTCATTTCAAAAGGGTCTTTAATCAGATTAAAAAGATAAGATTCGGTTTCACCTTTGATTTTTACATAAGCAAAGGTGTATTCTTTTGTTCTTATCCCTCTGAATCCCGTATTTAGATTTACTTTGTTACTGATAATGGCTCCCATGATGTATTGATATAATGGCGTCTTGCCTTTACCGTTTTTAAAGTACTCTGCGTAACTCACTCCATCTAAATCGTTAGGAATAGATTTTTTTAAGCCCATTAAATCTAGGAATGTGGGATACAGATCAGGAATGCTTCCCAGAAATTCATTATCAAGACGAGGCATGATATGTCCTTTCCAATAAATGATGAAAGGGATACTCAATGATTCTTCATAAATATTATTCTTTGAAATTTCCTCATGCTTACCCAAATTGTTTCCATGATCCGCCATAAAGACAACGATGGTATTGTCATCTAATTGATTATCCTTCAAACCCTGCAGAATAACGCCAACCTGCTCATCCACTCCGGTCATATTTGCATAATAGTACCTGATATTATCTCTGTAAAAATCACCCATTTCGGTACCTGATGCCGGGATATCCGGATCTTTCAAAAACCTATCCATTGGAATATTTTTATAGAAGTCGTAATATTTTTCAGGAACTGTTTTATAATCCGAATGTGGTGGGTTCATAGAAACTACTAATGAAAATGGTTTTCCTTTTGTCCTGTATTCTCCATTATCATTACGCAAAAACGACAAGGCTTTTTTTGCTTCATGTACCGGTCCCCACTCATTCACATAGTGAAAACTATCTCTTGGAGCTTTTGTATCCCAATACATAGGATGATTGTGAACGTCATAAGTGCCGTAAGCATACCAGTAATCAAATCCATGCCTCCTGTCCGGTGGGGTCCATTCATTCCAGGCAACCTTACCGATATTGTTGGAAGTGGGAATGTACGGTTTATGCGGTGAATCCAAATGCCATTTGCCGATATAACCATTTGAATATCCATTTGATTTAAGCACATCAGACCAGCAAACAGCATCCTTCGATAATTCAATGCCATAAGGAGCTGACGAGGAATTCACATTCGTATATACATGATTTTTCAACGGATATTTTCCGGTCAATAACATGGCACGGGCAGGTGAGCAAACAGGATAACTGCTGACCATTTGTTTCAACACCAGGCTTTGTTTTGCCAATGCATCAAGATGTGGCGTCAATACAGGTTCCTGGTTCTCAAAACCCAATGCGTGGCCTGTCCATTGATCCACGAGGATGATCAGTAAATTAGGAGGGGTTGTATTCTGTGTTTTCGCAGTTTGTTTTACAGAAGAACACCCAACCACCGCAATAAATAAGATGGCTATCCCTATAAAAAATTTCATCCGGGTTAAGTGTTTCATAAACATCTTTTAAATGTCTAAAAAAATTATTCCAATTGCTTCAACCTATAATATAACTTAATCGTTCAACGATATTTTCATAATTAAACGATCCTCACCACTTTATCTTGAAATGTGCCGAAGCTCCCGCCATATGGACTTCCGGCAACTTACACACCAATTTCTTTTCACTATTTTTTACTGTTGATTCTATCAGAATTACCACCTCTTTCATTTTATGAGTAGGGTCTGCTATCGAAATGGAAATACTGTCGGCTTCTCTCTTTAAAAGAACAATGCAGGGTTTATCTACAGATATATCAATATCCATCGCATCAATAATTCCCGGCTGATAGAAAACTGCCTGGATGATATTTAATCCGGTATGTGCTACCGCCTGAATGGAATGGGAATTGGATAAAAAGACGATTTCATTTTTATCGTAAGTTTTCATTTCATCCGATGATATTCCCGGTACGGTAATATAAGAATAATGCCCATCGGCCGGTTGTATACTCTGGTTGACCCACATCTTAAATACATTACCAGATATTTCATCTTTTGAATAGCTCCTATTTATTTTGTTCCAGTTTCCACTTTGCGATGTAGCGCTAATACTTACGTTTTCTTTTTCCGGGAAAAAATAGCCAATGCTATCATGCCATACCCAGTTGAGAGCGTTGCTGCTTTTATCTTTTTTTATGGAACCTATTTTACCATCTTCGTTCGCCAATATTTTTCCGTTCAGCCAGCACTGGTTGATCGTA
>JBDTJI010000110.1:0-5075 GCA_039935935.1 Ginsengibacter sp.
TATAGCTCATGACTGGCAGGGCATCTGGATTTATCCGGCCTGGGGAGCCGTTATTGTGCTGATCATTTTCATGATCTTTTTCCATGAACCGAAAGAGAAAATTAATACTTCTATTTCGAGCTAAAAACCGAAACTGCTCCAATAGATTTACAGCAGATAAGATGCAGAAAGTGGTAAAAGTAAAATGGAAAGATGAATGATAATTGGCCCTGCTATCAATAAGGTTGGGTACCAAAAGTTAGTTCGAAGATATTGCTACATACCATTATTCAATATCATTTTTGTAACATTGCAGGAATGGCAAAAAATAAATTTAATAACACTTAAAATTATTCAACATGGAACAAATCACAAAAAACTTGCGTGTCCTTGTATTGGGATGTGGTAACATGGGATCATCACATGCGATGGCTTATCATACGCTGGATGGGTTTGAAATTTGCGGGCTTGTTTCCCGTGGCGCAAGTAAAGAAGTTTTAAATAAAAAATTAGGTGGCGATTATCAGTTATTTGATAATTATGATGAAGCCCTGGAAATAACAAAGCCTGATGCGGTCTGTATTTCCACCTATCCTGATACTCATGAAACATATGCTATTAAAGCGCTGGAGAAAGGTTGCCATGTATTTATTGAAAAGCCATTGGCCGATTCGGTCGAAGGAGCTGAAAGAGTTCAGAAAGCAGCAATCAAGGCTAATAAGAAACTGGTAATTGGATACATCCTTCGTCATCATCCTTCCTGGCAACGTTTTATAGCGATTAGTCATGAGTTGGGAAAGCCTTTGGTAATGAGAATGAACCTGAACCAGCAAAGTGATGGCGATATGTGGACACTTCACAGAAACCTAATGAATAGCTTAAGTCCTATCGTTGATTGTGGGGTTCATTATATTGACGTAATGTGCCAGATGGCACGTTCCAGGCCAACGCAGGTTTATGCCATAGGCGCCCGCCTTACAGAAGAAATTCCTGCGGGTAATTATAACTATGGCCAATTACAGATACGTTTTGAAGATGGTTCAGTAGGCTGGTATGAAGCAGGATGGGGGCCAATGATGAGCGAGACCGCCTTCTTTGTGAAAGACGTGATCGGGCCCAAAGGGTCTGTATCAATCGTAGCAAAGAATGCAGGCGGATCGGGTAAATCTGATTCTATAGAATCTCATACCAAAACTGAATCACTCAGGTACCACCATGCAGATTTAGACGAAAATGAAAAATTTGCAAAAGAGGACACCTGGATCAACCTGGAGGATGAACCCGATCACCAGGAGCTTTGTAACAGGGAGCAACGTTATTTCCTTGATGCTATCAGGAATGATAATGACCTTACAGATCATGTGGAAGATGCAGTGAATAGTTTAAGGATTGCTTTTGCCTGTGACGAATCAGTACGTACAGGAAAAGTGGTGCAATTATGATCATGACACATTTAATAAAAAATTAAAATTTTTTAATGGATCAACTCAATATCAATCCTGAAAAAATTACTGCCTCTGTAGTAGGGTTGGGACTTATGGGATGCAGTATCACCGCTTGTTTGCTAATGGCAGGCCATCCGGTAGTAGCAATTGCACCAATTCCCGGTGATATGATTACGGCAGAGCCGCGTATCCGGGAACATCTTGAAAAGTCATTGCAGGAAGGAATTACTGTTAAGAAACCTGAAGACTTACTTTCCAGGCTCACTGTTACTGAAGATTATGGAATGTTGAAAAACTGTAAGTTGGTAATTGAGTGCACATTGGAAGAATTAGATATCAAAAAAAATGTGTACGCTAAGATAGAAAGTAATGTAGATGATGATACGGTTATTACCAGCAACACTTCAGCCATACCTATCAGTATCTTGCAAAAGGATACAAAAATTCCTGCGCGATTTTTAGGATTGCACTGGGCAGAACCATCTCATACCACCCGCTTTCTCGAAATTATCTGTGGCGATGAGAGTGATGCAAAACATGCCGAATGGCTTTATGAACTTTCCTCTTTTTGGGGCAAGGAGCCTACTCTGGTGCGAAAAGACATTCGCGGATTTATCACCAACAGGTTGATGTATGCGATGTATAGAGAGGCGTTTAATTTAGTAGAAAATGGATATGCAAGCGTAGAGGATGTGGATCGGGCTTGTAGGAATAATGCAGGTTATTGGATGACACTGGCAGGCGTTTTTAGATGGATGGACCTTACTGGCATCGCTGCCTATCATAATGTGATGAAAGATCTGTTACCTACTCTTAGCAATAAAACTGAAGTACCTCAACTAATAGATGATATTGTAAAAGCAGGAGGAAAGGGCGTGTCCAACGCACACGGTTTTTATGAGTACACGCCCGAAGAAGCAAAGTTGTGGAAAGAAACCTTCGAAGAATTTAGTTATGAAATACGCAGGTTGGCGTTAAAATATCCGGCTGATGTAGTGAAGAAAAAATTGGCTGATCAGAAAGAGAAAAAGTAGCCTTAGCGGTTAGGCTAAATGCTGAATACTCAAAGCTGGGTGAAAAAAAGTGACGGTCTTTAATTGCTGTCACTTTTTTTAAATAGTGCGTTTAGAGATTAGCTAAGAATCTCCTGGTTCATTCCGGTTTTCGTTTAGGCTTCACTGAAAAAAGGTAGTTCTTGAGTTGTAACTCTATTGCAAAAATAGGCTGCTGTGTACCGATGGATTATAGTTATCGAATAAATTTTTTGTAAAAAAAATGATAAACGATGCACAAGAATCACAGATGGAAGTTGCATTATTTCAAAAAATTCTGTAATAAACTTTTTACCCGTATCGAGTTTGGCGCAAGGCTCATTAATCTTTCAACCAGATGGCCAGCGTTCATTTAAATTAATGCTGTCAGTAGTCTTAATGATAATAATATTTCCATAGACTATCTATTTCAAATTAGAATTGACATTTTCGCACTCTTCGTTTTTCTACTATCCTAAAAAAAAATTTTACGATACTATTTTTCGTAACATTACTATCAAGTTCGTAAATACAATATTTTGAAATAGAGTATTAGTGCGCCCTAAAGGGATTGAAATTTATATAACTTCGTGTTTAATTGATTGATTCTCACTATGAGATTGTTACTTTCCCAAAATGAAAATGTTTCCGGATATCCCCACCCCAAAAAAAGCCAGCACCTATCTTCCCAGATCTTTAATCTATAGTAATCTTTATCAGTATGCTTTTAACTTCTCTTTCCATCCAAATATAGTAGCAGAAGTAGTTAGCGGAAAAATAGTACTGGCTAATCATGCAGCCTGCAAGCTATTGGGATACACTAAATTGGAGATGCTCACTATGACAAGCAAAGTTATTTTTAGAACTAATGAAAAGAGTTTTAAAGAAATGTTGAGCGAGAGAAAATTAGTTGATCATTCTATTGGTCATGTAACCATGATACATAAAAACGGAAATTTTATACCATGTGAAGTCACTTCGGCGGTTTTCGCAGATAATACCGAAATAGAAAAAGCGATAACCACCATTACTGATATAAGCCAGGACTTGCTGAAACAAAAGGCTATTGACACGCAGAAAGATAAAATTGTGGCTGATAATATTGTTATTGCATTGGCAAAGTGTAACGCTTTTCTTGAGGATCGGTTAAACGAAGAAAGTGAATTGAAAGCGATGCAGATAGCAGAAGCCACCGAAGATGCAAGAGATCTGGAAAGATCAGTAATAGGAAGGGAATTGCACGATAATGTGAACCAGCTATTGGGTGCCTCTCAACTGTACCTTGATCTGGCAAAACGCGATAAAAAGAAGACGATAACGTATTTGAGCCGATCTTCAGAATATACCATTACCGCTATTGAAGAAATTAGAAAATTGACCCGGTCATTGACTACTGATACCATTAAGATGGGGCTTCGCGAGGCTATTGAAAATTTAGTCCACACCACAATGGAAATAGAACCAATGAAAATATACTGTGAACTGATAAAATTTTCAGAGGAGGGCATAAACGATAAATTCAAGTTGAATATTTTCAGGATAGTTCAGGAGCATCTTAACAATATTTTAAAACATGCACATGCATCCAAAGTAAGTATTCGGCTGAGGAAAAATAAATCTTCTGTTGTAATGTCTATCTATGATAACGGAATTGGCTTCGATACTTCACAAAAAAGCGCTGGTATTGGCATGGGTAATATTAAAAGCCGGGCCGAAGCATTTAATGGAACTGCGGATTTTGTTTCCAGTCCGGGTAAGGGCTGTAAATTGTCTGTTGCTTTTCCTGCTACAGATTCCATGCGGTTAACATCAACATAACTGCTGGTACTGGGCATGTGATTTATTTGCAGAAGTTAACATTACTGAAAACTCATCGTGAGTAGTATTTAAATCATCTAATAAATTTTTTATTTTTTTCATGGGGCCTACGATAAAGTGGAGCATTTATTTTGCCTTAAACGCACTAACTGCCAGAGTTGTAAAATGTCCTAATTATTGTTATAAAACGCTATTGATCTAGAGGTATTTATAAAACGACATTGATCTAAAGATATTGTGTTTACGCATAAATTACTTTAAACATAGGTTCTGGATTCTTGTTAGTACAGTCTTGCTATCAAACTTCATCAAACAACAAAATCTGTTGAGGCAAATCTTCTCTTAAAATTTGGATGGCTCTTTGGATGTAATTGATCACTTCCTGGTCGGAATCAAACGAGCTAAAATCAAATTGCTGAAGTTTTTGGCGTTTGCGAAAAAGCGCACAACGGAAACCTTGCGCGAATCAGAGGGATAATGAATTTTTAAAAAAATCTAAAAAGACACATCAATATTTATTAAAAAACATTTTTAAACAATTTGGAACTATGTTTGCTTTAAATAAAAACTGCCGGAGTGTAAGTCCGGCAGAAAAGTAACTAAACTTTATTTAGTGCAGGAGCATGGGAATGCCCACATTTTCCCATTTTTTCTGTATAGCATTTTCCCCTTTACGGTTCTATAAGGCGTAAACACAATTCCATCCGTGCACCTGCCGCAGTAAGGATTGGGATTTTTAAAACTGTCCATTGTTAAATAGAATTTAGTTTTATTTAATACTTGCTTCATGGCGAAGTGTTGC
>JBDTJI010000111.1:0-13137 GCA_039935935.1 Ginsengibacter sp.
AGCATCTCCTGTTTTCACATTGACATTAATATTATTGGTATTAAAGCTACCCGTTGTGTAAGCAAGCGAAACACCTTCATGCCAGTCAGTCGGCAAAGTATGTATAAGCATGGCCCCACCAGTTCCAGCTCCGTACAAACTGCTGGCTGGCCCTTTTATAATTTCAATTGAATTGAAATTATAAAAACTCAGTTGGCTTAAATAAGTATTGCCGTTTGGATCTGTAAGAGGTATGCCATTCAGGTAGATCTTTACATTCCGTACGCCAAATGGGGATCGTAATGAACTGCCCCGGATGTTAAGCCGGTAACTGCCTGGTGAACGTTCTTCCATGCTTACACCTGGAGTAATATTTAAAGCGGGTAATATGCTCATATTGCCAAAGCGGTTAAGTTGTGTCTGACCCGTGACACTTACCGGGGCTGCCACGTCAATCAGGTTGCGATTTTGTTCATAAGCTTTTACAATGATATTTTCCAATGTTTTAATAGAATCAGGATCATGTGTAGTTTGGGCAGAGGCCGAGTAAGAAAGAAATAGACAGAAAATAAATATTTTATTCATAATGGAGTTGCGACTTTTGAACGCAAAGATAATCACAAAAATTTTTACCTTTCCTCTCTTGAAGATCTCAAGCCTCACTATATTTTATGCCGCATGGCTATACGGTGGACTTACAACCCAATGGGGCGGTCTTGCCTACACCTGAAGAAGTAGCCGTATGCCGGTAACATGCGGTTACTATGAAATATTGGACTACGCATACTTTCCGTCCATCGCTTTTGCAATTGACTGTATCATACTTATATTTGGCAAAATGCAGGCTGGCTAATTGAATGCGCACGCCCATCGCATTCAATGTTTTTGTGATAAAAAAATATTACTTTAATACTTTAAAAAAAGAAAACTTAAAACTGAATCGCTCACTACTTCATTAAGTTTTAATTCTCTGTCTCTTCATTGTCTTTTGGGCAAAAGAATTTGACACTATCCTGAGCTTTACCATCTTTCTGATTGTTTTGGAATTTACTTTTAAGCCGAAAGCAATTGTATCAGCCGCAAAAGGCCTCGCATCTCCACAAACCGGGCATTTATAGAATGAAGTGCTTTCCTTTATTACCTTTGATTTTCATTGTAACTTGTACATTCGTGGGTATCAGCATATTTATAACAGATACTATAATTTCATTGATTGGCCTGGCAGTACTTGCAACATTTATCATAGTGTATTTCATAGCAATTGGCTTACAAAAAAAGTTTATAAAGAAAATTAATAAAAAATAATATGGACCAGAAATCAGTTTCCTATATCTTAAATGAATTAGGGGAAGACCGTGAAATGTATTTTAACGCCGTTTCACCACCCATTTTTCAGACCAGCAACTTTTCCTTCAAAACAGTGGAGGATTTCAGAAAAGGATTTGAAGATGATTCACCTTCGTTTATATATAGTCGCGCTACTAACCCTACTTTAGAAATATTATCAAAGAAAATGGCCGCACTGGACGGGGCTGAAGATTGTCTAATCCTAAACAGTGGTTCAGGAACTATTTTTGCCGCAGTACTTGCCAATGTAAAAAGTGGCGATCACATCATTTCTGTAAAAGATCCTTATAGCTGGGCAAAGAAAATGTTTGATAATGTGTTACCCAGGTTTAATATCAAGACTTCGTATGTAGATGGCAGGGATTTTAAAAACTTTGAAAAAGCGATTCTACCCGAGACTTCGATCATTTATCTTGAATCGCCAAACAGTTGGAATTTTTATTTGCAGGACCTGGAAGCGGTAGCCCAATTGGCAAAATCGAAAAATATCGTTACAATATGTGATAATAGCTATTGTACCCCATTGTATCAACGGCCAATAAATCTCGGCATAGACCTCGTATTACAAAGCGCTACCAAATATATCAACGGGCATAGCGACGTAGTAGCAGGGGTACTTTGTGGTAAAAAAGAGATGATCAAAAAAATATTCAATAGTGAATACATGAATATGGGAATAGGGGCTACTCCGTTTAATGCATGGTTGATACTTCGCGGCTTAAGAACCCTTCCTGCCCGACTCGAAAGAATTACTGCTACTACTCAAGCGGTGTTGGACTATTTAAAGAATCAGGAAGAAGTAGAAGAAATAAGTTTTCCTTTTGATAAAGATTTTCCTCAATATCAGTTGGCACAAAAACAAATGAAGGGAGCTTGTGGTTTATTTTCTTTTATTCTGAAAGCAACAACCATCACCGAAATAGAGAGTTTTTGTGACAGCTTAAAACACATTCTTATGGCAGTAAGTTGGGGTGGTCATGAATCATTAATAATGCCTGCCTGTGCTTCTATGAAAGTAAAGGATTTTGATGCGGACAATAAAGATCATAGAAGATTAAGAATGTATGTGGGTCTGGAAGACGCAGGTTACCTAATTGAAGATTTGGAAAGAGGTTTTAAAGCGTTGAGATAGTTATTGACGAACATTAGCGCTAACCTTGAACGATTCATCATTTAAGGCGATTCTTTGGCTCTTACCACTTATCCAACAAATAATTTACAGTAATATTCTATGTATTATTTTTGTCGCATGTATATTAAGGTCAATTTTCTCCTGTTTTGTGTTTTGTGCAGTTTGTCTGGATATTCTCAAAAAAAATGGAGTCTTTTGGAATGCGTGCAGTACGCAACGGAACACAATATTTCTGTAAAACAAAGCAGTCTACAAGTTGAATTGGCTGCTATCACTTATAAACAAAGTAAACTCTCACAATTACCTAACGCCAACTTTAGCAACAACGATGGCTGGAGATTTGGTAAATCTCAAAATCCTTCAACCGGCATTCTTGAAAATCAGAACTATTTCACTATTGGCTTAAATCTCCAAAGTAGCGCAGAAATTTTTAATTGGTTTTCAAAAAAGAATACCATACTTGCCAATCACTGGTCGGAAGAAGCTTCAAAAGCTGCGGTGGATAAATTGAAAAATGATATTGCATTAGCTGTTGCTAATTCTTATCTTCAAATTTTATTGATGCGTGAGCAGGAGAATATAGCCCGAATCCAGGTGCAACAATCAAGAACCCAACTGGATATTGTAAATAAACAAGTTGCTGCAGGTGCGCTTCCGGAGTTGAATGCAGTAGAGTTGGAATCGCAACTTGCCAATGATACCTCTAATTTAATAACTGCATCAGGAAATGTGACACAGGCAAAATATACTTTGATGGCTTACCTGAATGTAGACGCAAGTGAAGCATTTGATGTGGAAGAGCCACCCATTGAAAAGATACCTTTAAAATCCATAGGAGAACTACAACCCGAGGATGTATATGCATCTGCACTGGCTAACCTACCAGAACAGAAAATGAACGAATTTAATATCAAAGCTGCAGAAAAGAATTCTCTTGCCGCAAAAGGTGCTTTGTATCCCTCTATTTCTGCTTTTGGAGGCTTAAGTAATAGCTATGGATATTCACAAACGCCGTATTTTACGCAGGTTCCTAATGGGCTCAAACCTAGCGGGCTGATCGTAACAGATAATATGGGAAATATACTTCCGAACTATAATGTTCAGCAACCAGTTTTTACCAATGGCGCCAAGAAATATATTATTTCACCCGGATTTGGAAATCAATTCAGGGATAATTTTGGACAAACTATTGGCGTTAGCATTTCTGTGCCCCTATTTAACGGGTGGCAGGCAAAAGCCAATTATCAAAGATCTAAAATCAATATCAAAAACCTGGAATATCAAAAGGCATCGGATAACCAGACCTTAAAACAAAATATTTACCAGGCGTACAACTCTGCTGTTGTAGCGATTCAAAAATTTACTTCAGCAGGAAAAGCAGTTGAATCAGCGCAAAAGAGTTATGATTTTACTTTGAAAAGATATAATGTTGGAATGTTGGGTACTCTAGAATTAATTACCAATCAAAATAATTTATTTACAGCCAAACTTCAATATGTATTAAATCAATTTGACTATGTATTTAAAATGAAAGTACTGGAATTTTACAAAGGACAAGGGGTACAATTGGAATGATAAAGAATACACGTGTGAATACAATTAACTTTGAGAGTACTTTTTTAAAATAAATATAAAAAATAGAACAGAATTTAAACTTAAAGAGCTTACTTCTAACCGTACCCTTGCGAATGCATGCTACGGCGAAATTTTTTAAATAACATAAAATACCTTTCTGCCGATAGGGTTTAAAACCAGTTATGAACAAAACTTTAAAATGGATACTAATAATCCTGGCTATTTTAATAGTCGCCTTGCTTGTACTAAAGAAAACCGGCGTGATTGGGAAAGATACCGGAATTAAAGTTACCGCGGAAAAAGCAACACGTAGGACCATAGTGGAAACCGTAAATGCCAGTGGTAAAATATATCCGGAAGTAGAAGTAAAACTAAGCCCTGATATATCGGGAGAGATCGTAGAACTTGATGTAGCAGAAGGTGACAGCGTAAAAAAGGGACAGGTTCTCGCCCGGATTTATGGAGATATCTATGTTACCCAAAGAGACCAGGCGACGGCTATCGTGAACCAACAGGAGGCTCAGATGGCGAACGCACAGGCATCGTTAGGTGCGCTGGAAGCCCAGCTTGACCAGGCAAAGAAAACCTATGATATGCAGAAGCAATTGTATGATGAGAAAGTAATATCACGGAATGAATTCAATACGGCTGATGCGTCTTATAAGACAGCCCTTGCAAATCTGAACGCTGCCAAACAAGGAATTAAAGCAAGTATGGCTTCAGTACAAAGCGCAAGAGCCGGCTTGCAAAAAGCAAATAAAGACCTTAGGCTTGCCACTTTGGAATCGCCAATGGATGGGATTATATCTTTACTAAGCGTCAAAAAAGGTGAAAGAGTAGTAGGTAGTTCCATGATGGCCGGAACTGAAATGATGAGAATCGCAGACATGAGGAAAATGGAAGTGCGGGTAGATGTGGGCGAGAATGACATTCCAAAGGTTCGTCTCGGAGACAGCGCTATTATAGAAATAGATGCTTTTAACGATAGAAAATTTACTGGAGAGGTTACACAAATTGCGAGCAGCAATAATGGCGCTTCCACTCAAAATGATTTTTCTAATACAAGTACTGATGTCACCAATTATAAAGTTTACATCCGGCTTAACCCTGATTCTTATAAAGACCTGATGGCAGGTAAAAAAAGATTTCCTTTCCGACCTGGAATGAGCGCCAGTGCTGACATACAGACAAAGACACATACAAATGTATTATCTGTTCCTATAAACTCTGTTACAACGCGTGAAAAATCAGACTCAACAAGAGAAACCCAGGCGCCAGTTCAGTCTGGTGACATGAGTAATAATAGTTTTTCAGATAATGACCTGGATGTTGTTGTATTCCTTGTTCAACCCGACGGCACTGTAAAAAAGCAAAAAGTAAAAACGGATATCCAGGATATTAATTACATCGAAATTACTTCCGGTCTCAAAGAGGGACAAGAAGTAATTACAGGTCCGTATGATGTAGTTTCAAAAACTCTGATGGATAAGGACAAGGTAAAGGTGGTACCTAAGAGTGAATTATTTGAAAAAAAATAGGTTATTTATCGTTTTATATTTTATAATAGTCTGAATCTAAACCGGTAAGTTATCGGGATAGGAATAAAAAAAGGTGCTTTTTAAGGCACCTTAATAATAATTTATATCTATTGTTTGAAATCCTGTTTTGCAGGAGGTTGTGTCTCCACATGTTGTGCAGGATTAAAATATCTGATACTGCTGCTGCCTGATCTGTTCGGACTTTGTTGCTGTACATTAGAAGGTTCTCTTTTTTGATTATTTGCCGCAGGCGGCAATGTTTCTCTACGAGTGCTGTAACCCCTCTCGTTTGTCGGGGTGTTCGAATAATTATTAATAGTAGCCGAAGGAGGATTTTTATATTCTCTTACCGGTCTATCAGGTGTCGTGCTTCGCCGCTGGTTGTTAAGCGGGTTTAATACAGCCGGTGGCCGGCTTGCAGGCTGTTCATTATTTATTTGTGGTTGTGACGAATTAGGGAATGTTCTCGAATTTCTGTTGTTGATGATATCGTTACTATTCCTTTGTGGACTTATAGCCGGATTATTAACTTTAGGCTGCTCATTATTTATTTGCGGCTGCGATGAATTAGGGAATGTTCTGGAGTTTCTATTGTTGATAATATCATTACTGTTCCGTTGTTGAATCGTAGCCGGATTACTAGTTTTAGGCTGTTCATTTATCTGAGGCTGCGATGAATTAGGGAATGTTCTAGAGTTTCTATTGTTGATGATATCGTTACTGTTCCTTTGTGGCCTTGTCGCCGGATTATTGTTTACAGGATTTTCATCTCTGTTTATTTGAGGTTTTTGATCACCTGGAAAAACCCTCGTAGGTGCGGAAGATCCATTATTGGGATTACTTTCATTTTGGCGATTGCCCTCAAACGAACTACCGTTGGTTACTATTGCTGGTTTTGTATTTACAGAATTGGAAGCTTCCTGCCTTACGGCTGGCCTGTATACCCTGATCGAATTATTATTGATTTGCGTAGCGCCAGGTTTATTAGTTTCTACTACATTAAATTCCCTTATTTTGCTGCGGGATACGCTTTCTACTTCTGTCACGGACGGCCCGGGGTTATAAGCAGGGCGGTATCTATTATTGTTGTTGTTATTATTGTTGTTATTATTGTTGTTGATTACAGTTGTATTATTATTGATAATAGTGGTATTATTAATGATAGTTACATTCCTCGAGTTGTCTACATAATAATTATTAATGCGGGGACTACTGATATGGCGACGTGGTACAAACGCCCAATCATTATAAGGAATAGAGCCTAAAGACATACTGTTACCCATGTGTGGTCCAAGTGGAGCCCATCCATAATAATCCCCACCACCTCTCCATGAAACCCACGCAGGTGCCCATTCATAGCCAGGTACCCACATCCATCCATACATTCTATCATTCATCCACCGCCCATAGTGAAATGGAGCCCATCCCCAACTGTAATTAGACAGCCAGGTCCATCCATAACTGGTATAAACCCAATGGCCATTGCTATAATACGGTCTAAAACCAGGTACACCTGGTCGCCACACATAGCCATAGCCCTGGTAACTCATCCAACTACCATAAGGACTTAGATCGTCATAAAATTGTTGATAAGAAATCTCGTCCTGGCGGCTCGAATAATTTTGATACCCATCATCACTGGTGTAATACCTGGAACCTGTGCAGGAGCCAAAGACTGTAAGAGCGGTCAGAATTAAAAATTGATATAAATATTTCATGATTCTTGTTTAATACATAGACTTGTAAAAACTATGGCAAGTTCAATGCCTAATTAATATTTTTAGTTGTTTAACGGGGAATTAACTTTAAATAATTGAGTTGCGTGGATAAGAAATATTTTAACTGTGAAACTTCCTGCATGCCGCCATAATGAAATAAGTTGTATGTTAGTAACTGTTCATATTCTCTTTGTTTTCCTGTTTCTATTTTGAAAAATTTTTTTCTTTAATTTTTTTATAGGACCATTCAACCCGGACATATATTTTTAAAGGCATTGAATCCCAAATAGTTTGTAAATTTACCGCTTAAAATAGCCAATTAGACATCTTAACTGACTTTCATTCACCAAAAAACAAAGTTTATGTATTTTTCTACCAATCACTACAGGCGGACGTTTATCAATAAACCGCCTTTAATTATGAGGTTACATCCAGTATGCCGGATAGGACGCCATAGCACCAACATGAAAAAAATTTTTCTTGCGATGAAGATGACTATGGTCCTGCTTTTCGTCGCATGCTTTACTGCAAATGCTGGAGTATTTACGCGAAATGCACCGTTTACGGCTGACAAGATGGAAAGGCCTATTAAATTGTCATACCGATATTCCGAAAATAGTCCTTCTGCGCCTGTAGTAGTTATAACCGGTAAGGTAATAGATGGGCAGGGCCATCCGCTGGCAGGTGTATCGGTAATTGTGAAAGGAACACAGCAAGGTATTAGTACTGATGCCGATGGCAATTTTTCAATAAATGCCAATCCTGGAGATGTGGTGGAATTTACAATGGTGGGGTACCAGCAAAAAGATATATCAATTGGGCAGAGTAATAATCTTACAGTGGTAATGGAAATTGAAGCCTCCGTAGCCGAAGAAGTGGTAGTAGTGGGATATGGAACGCAGAAAAAAGCTAACCTGACCGGAGCTGTAGATCAAGTCGGAGGTGAGGTTTTTGATAACCGTCCTGTGCCTAATATTACGCAAGCGTTGCAAGGAGTTATGCCTAACCTTAATATTACCTTAGCGGATGGTAAACCATACCGGGATGCTGATTATAATATTCGGGGAACTGGCTCAATTGGCCAGGGCGGAAGTGCTTTGATCCTGATCGATGGTGTGGAAGGAGATCCTTCTACGCTTAATCCAAATGATATAGCAAGTGTATCTATCCTAAAGGATGCGTCCTCAGCGGCTGTATATGGCGCTCGTGGAGCTTTTGGTGTTGTTTTAATTACTACCAAAAATCCTGGAAAAGGAAGGGCATCGGTGACTTACAATGGAAATGTTTCTTTTAAATCACCTACAGTAGTACCCGACCTGGTTACTGATCCTGTACTATATACAAATATGTTTGTTGAAGCTTATTCTTCCTATTATGATTATACCAGAACACCAGTTGCTTTCCACACAGCATTGCCCTATTCGCAAGATTGGTATAATGAGTTATTAAAGCATACACCTGGATCTGGATTACCTGACGTGATGACAGATGATAAAGGTAATTATCAGTATTTCGGTAGTACTGATTGGATGCATTTATTATACAAGGATCAATTATTACAACATGACCATAACGTAACAGTTCAAGGGGGTAATGAAAAGGCAGCATTTATGGTTTCAGGGCGTTATTATAATCAGGAAGGCTTATTTAGATATAATAGTGATGATTATACGGGCGTAAACTTGCGTGCAAAGGGATCAGCACAAATTTTTAGCTGGTTAAATGTTGATAATAATTTTAGTTTTTCAAATGACCACTATTTTTTCCCAACTACGATAAGTAATGGTACGGTCTGGTATAGTATGGGAAGTGACAGCCAGCCAATGAGCACAATGTTCAATCCCGACGGAACTTTGACACAGGGCGCCGCCTATGGTGTTGGAGATCTTTGGTATGGTAAGAACGGAATACATACAAAAAAAAGAACACTTACAAATACCACTTCATTCAAGGCTTCTTTTTTCGGAAATCAATTTAGGGTAAGAGGGGATTATACTTTTCGTAATACGGATTTTAATGAGTTGACTAAAAGAGTCCCGGTACCTTTCAGTTCCAAAGAAGGAGTAATTTCTTATTTGGGAGCAGCTACAAATGATTTGACCGAAACGAACAGAGGGACAGATTATCTTGCTGCTAACTTGTACATGGAGTATGAAAAAACATTTGGGGGAAGTCATTATTTTAAAGGACTACTGGGTTATAACTACGAACAATCCGTTTTTAATTCCCTGGCTTCCTTCCGTAACGGATTAATTTTTCCAGATGCAGAAAGCCTGAGTCTTGCGAGTGGAGGAAGCGTGAAAATTGATAATAGCTATAATAAATGGCGCATCGCGGGCAGTTTTTTCCGATTTAATTATAATTATAAAGAGCGATACTTACTGGAAGTTAATGGCAGATTAGATGGCTCTTCAAAATTTCCGGTAAATGAACAAGTTGGATTTTTCCCATCGGTATCCGGTGCGTGGCGACTCACCAAAGAATCTTTTTGGAAGGTAAATCAAAACGCGATTTCTAATTTGAAAATAAGAGGTTCCTATGGCTCTTTAGGTAATGGTAATGTATCGCCTTATTCTTTTATGGAGTTATTCAATATTCAAACGATGGCCAGGTTGATAAGCGGGCAACTGCAACAGGCTACTTCTGTACCACCGGTTATTCCGGATGGATTGACCTGGGAGACCGCGACTACAGGAAACATTGGATTAGATTTGGGATTATTAAATAACAGATTGGAGTTTACCGGTGATGCTTACGTCCGCAAGACCAAAAATATGTTTGCCACAGGTGTTGATCTTCCTGGTGTTTTTGGGGCATCTGCTCCAAGAGGTAATTACGCCGACCTGACTACAAGGGGATGGGAAATGAGTTTAAGCTGGAGAGATCAATTTGTTTTAGGGCAAAAGCCATTTAGGTATAACGTAAAAGCTACTTTATCTGATTATAAATCTATTGTTGATAAATACACTAACGTAGATAAAAATTTAGGTGGCGTAAGTAGTGTTAATACTCCTTTTTATACGGGGATGACCTTGGGTGAAATATGGGGATTCGAGACGGAAGGCTTTTTTACTTCAGCAGAGGATATTAAAAAACATGCTTCTCAAAACAGATTTACACCTTCGGCTACAAAATTATGGCTCCCGGGAGATATTAAATTTAAAGATTTAGATAACAGTGGTGAAATTAATACCGGAGAAAACCGCGTTGGTAACCACGGAGACAGAAAAATCATCGGGAATATTGCACCCCGATATGCATTTAGCTTGAATGTAGGTGGTGAATGGAATGGTTTCTTTGTATCGGTGTTCCTTCAGGGCATAGGAAAGCAGAATTACTGGCCGGGTAATGATAATTTATACTTTTGGGGACAGTATAACCGGCCATACAACTCGATTCCAAAATCCATGGTGGGTAACATCTGGAGTGAAGACAACCCTAATACTTATTTTCCCAGATATAGAGGATATGTTGCATTACAAGGCAGTGACAGAGAGCTTTCTGTAATACAAACCCGTTACTTGCAAAATGTAGCCTATATCCGGCTGAAAAATTTACAGGCTGGTTATAATTTTACATCCAATTGGATTAAGGCTATAAATTTAAAATCTGCAAGAGTGTATGTTTCTGGTGAAAATTTGTGGAGTTGGTCTCCGATGTACACGCATACTAAAGATATTGATGTAGCTGGTATTTATGGCCCGGATCAGGATGCAACAGCTTCTTCAGACATAGAAGGGGGAAAAGATGATCATATCAGAGGCGGCGCTAATGTGTACAATTACCCCATTTTGAAAACTATTAGTTTCGGTTTATCGTTGACTTTCTAAAATTTAAAATAATGAATAAAATATCTATTATATTAGTTTTCATCCTGAGTTCGGTTTTATATTCATGCAGCTTGAAAGAGGTACCGAAAGCAGATGTAGATAAAGGCACAATTTTCAGTTCTGAACAAGGGCTGAAAATTTATTCCAACTCATTTTATAATGCATTTCCATCATCCGGTATTTTACACAATGGGGGAGCTTCATATTATCTCTTCACCAATGGAATTCCCAATATCGTGACACCGAATGGCCTTGATCCCGATAATGCCGGGGGTTGGTCGTGGGGGCAATTAAGGAATATTAATTTTTTCATCGATAACTGTAACAGCAATGAGGTGCCTGTAGCTGTCAGGAATAACTATATAGGTATAGCCAGGTTCTTTAGAGCTTATTTCTATTATAATATGATGAAAAGTTTTGGAGATCTACCCTGGATCGATCACGCATTGGATGTGAAAGATTCATTAATATACGCAACTCAGGATAAGCGGACGTTGATTGTGGAAAAAATAAAGGAAGATTTAGATTTTGCTATAGGGAATATTAGCAATAAAAAAGACGCATCTGCTTCTACCATTACTTCTACTGTTGCAGCAGCGTTTAAATCCCGGGTTTGTCTATGGGAAGGAACATTCAGAAAGTATCATGATGAGGCAGGACTTGCATCCTCTGCCGACGAATGGTTTAATGAAGCCGTTTCTGCTGCTCAGTATGTAACAGACGCCGGTTACTCGATATATATGGGAGGAGGTATTGATAATTCTTATAGGGCACTATTTACATCTAAAAATCCTATCAGTTCTGAGGTCCTTTACGCAGTAACCTTTGACCGGTCTCTCGGCATAGTTAGTGCTTTGAATCACAGATGGACTTCTGTAACCTATGGAGGCGCAGCCTGGCCTACCCGTTCATTTATTAAAACATACCTTATGCGCAATGGGGAATATTTCATGGACCAAACCGGCGCTGAAACTATGTCTTATACTGAAGAGACAAAAAATCGGGATACCAGGCTCTCCCAGACTATAATAACTCCTGGTTTTACCAGAGTCAATAACGGGCAAAAAATCAATACCCCTCCGAATTTTGCATTCGCCAATAACGGGTATCAGATCATTAAATTTTTAGTGGATGATATCTCTTTGGATAAGATTGATAACAATGAAAATAATTCAATACTTTTTAGATACGCTGAAGTTTTACTTAATTATGCAGAGGCAAAAGCCGAACTCGGTACTCTAACGGATGAAGAATGGAGTAAGACAATTGGTGTGTTGAGAGCGAGAGGAGGAATTACAGCAGGATTAAATCAAAAGCCCACAAAAATTGACACCTATTTGCGAGACAGATTTTTTCCCAATATTAACGATGCTTCTATTTTAGAAATTCGCAGAGAAAGGGGTGTAGAACTTAGTCTTGAAGGATTTGGTTTTGATGATGTGAAGCGCTGGAAAGTAGGCGAATTATTAACCAAGCCTTATGATGGAATTTATATTCCTGCATTTGATGTTCCTTACGATGTGAATGAAGACGGAATATTAGATGTTGTATTTACCAAAAATCTCAATCCAGCCAATAAGATTCCGGGAGTTTATTATTTTTATGTAGGAGAATTATTAAGTAATGGAGCGGTAAATAATACCCAGTTAGCTGCAGATGGGCACACTCTTCTTGTACTTAGTCAAAATCCACGGGTTTGGAATGATCGAAATTATTTCAATCCTATACCAACATCGGTTATACAGCTGAATCCTAAACTTAAACAAAATCCCGGATGGTAAAAAGATAAAGCATTTATTGATTTTAAAAACGACAACTAAGCTATGCACCAAAATGCATAGCTTAGCTTTTTCTATAGGTAGAGTCTTTTTAATGTAAGCCATCGAGCAATTCCATCTTGTTTTGATCTTTTCTGACCAATAGCTTTGCCGAAAAATATACTAATGCAATCCAAAGAAGAAATCCACAAAGAAAAGTTTTTAATGATAGAGGCATGGCAGCAAAGCGGACTTTCCCAA
>JBDTJI010000112.1:0-11115 GCA_039935935.1 Ginsengibacter sp.
AGTATGCTCTATCAATTCGGTAATGTCTAATCTTTTTTGATCAAGATGCTGAAGTTTTGTTTTCTTGATTTTATAATTAGGCTCATTTTTGAAGGTGTTTTCTGTGTTTCGTTTCAGGTCAACCACATTTCTCAAAGTAATCGTTCCCAGTTTTCGTAAGGTATTTTTTACCGTCTTCAGGTAATTGTATTTGCGTTGCTCGTTTGGCTCGTCAAACCAATAGCCGATATTTTGCCTTATCGTTTCAATGTTATGATTGATGTAGGAAGTATTTATTTCTTCATTCACCTCTAGTACCTGCTCAAAAAAATCCCGGAACTGGTCATCCAGTTCAAGAAAATTTCCACTCTGGCGGATCACACCACGACTTATTAAAAACTGGATCCTGTTATCATCATGAGCTACCAATTCCTGTGCATACTCATATTTATAAGATAAGGATTTACGTTTTTTAAACAGTTCAGTCAGCAGCCTCTGCTCGCGATATAAAGCTGCAATGAGTTCTCTAATATTCGAAAAGGTATCCATGCGATATAACGCAATATAAATTTTTTCCGGCGGGTTGAGCAAGTGAATACAATAAAACAAGAATACCTCCGGATAATTATCGGGAAGTTATCGGGACAGGATTGTTATTTTATCCGAAATCTTTTAAAAACTTGTCTTGATTCTTAATATTCACCGCCGTTAACCTGATTACTTTTTCTAAAATAAGAAAATTCGCTTTTCATCAGGCATTAATAACCAATAGTCACAGGTCGGATAAATTACACCAATCCTGCCTGTCTTAAATTTTTTGAATACCCTACTGAATAACTGCGTTGTGATGCCAGCCATAGCGACCGCCCTATAAAAAGTTTTGAAACATAAGCACGCGCATCTATTGCAACTAATAAATTTTCTCCTGATAATATTGCTACGACAAGAAGCCTTTTTGAAACATGCTATTTGCCGGCAAAAGCTTTTCTGGCTATAAATTCCATTGTGCCTATTGTAAAATCTTTTTTTGCCCATGAGGCATCAGAGGTCAAAGTAAAAGTGTTTGGTTTTTTTGTGTCACGTTGTTGACTGCGATTCCATGAAAACCGGGCTCTATACTGTTCGTACAAACGCATAAATTCGGCAACATAGGTTTTGCCTAAACGTGGACATTTAGTGATCTCAAGCAAATTTTCATCATTATGCCAGGTTGAGTTTCCACTAAGATTGGCTGAACCTACAAAAATTGTCGGTGAATTTGTATCTCCATCTACAATAACTATTTTTTGATGCACAAATACATTAGGAATTTTGTTACCTCCTTTTCCTCCCGGTGATTTTGGTTTGCCAGGGTCATTCAGCACATTGCTCTCCTGCCAAAAACCATTAGGTGTTTTATTTGCGCCAAAACGATCATGACCAACTACCATATTATCCTGTTTTGATTTTTCGTATAGCCATGTAGCAGCTACAGTAGATGCGTTTTCGGTTCCATCTTCTTTTTCCGCAGGGTCATTAGCGCTTATGCTGTTAACAAGGCCTCTCATTAATTTTCCGCTATCTGCAACAGATGTACAGGCATCCAACAAGGGTTTATCTGTTGCCGAAAAAAGGCTGAACAGAACTGAACTTTTAGCTGTCTTAACTGCATGGACTACATCGTCAATGGAAACCCGGGAGCCGGGTGTGCCTTTTTTGGGATTGCCGGCTGGAGCTTCCGGTGCGAAGAACACCCTGATAGTTGCATCTCCCACCTTAACTTTAGGAGACCATTCAGCATGTAAAGCTGTTTTACTTACCGGGGGATCATCTCTCAAAAAGATCTGCCTTTCAAGATAATAACCAGCTAATTCCGGAGAAGCAAATGTATGAATCACATTTGCCTGTTGTGTCAGCCCTTCGGTAGTGAAATTGGCTGTGCCTGACAACACTGCCGCCGCCTGGTTTTTTTGATCACCTTTGGTACGCACAATAAATTTATCATGCATGATATTCGATTTGGTACGTCTATAGAATTTTATATTCTTTTTATTTTTTAAACCATCAATTGTTGGCTGATTTGCGTTGTCTCCTTTATCTTTTCCGGATGCGGAAGGAGCTTTATAGAAATACACAAATGATGCAGGATCTGAAAATTTCTTTAATTCCGGAATTACCCATTGTGTGTCTGTCAAATGATAAGCGGCTCCTGCTATTTCAAAGCCCTTTGATTGCGAAATGAAATTTTGCAGCCCTTCGTTCATTCCATTTGAAAGCCATATTAAAGCTCTACTATATTGAGCAGGGGTAGTGATATGCCCAAACTCTTTTGCAAAAGACTGAGAACTTACAACAGCCCTGTTAAAATAAGTGCCTATGCCCTCTTCTTCTATTAATGGAATCGTACATTTAATAGTTGATTTTTTATCATCCAATAATTGAAAGCTGCCAGGCTTCCCTTTGACGGGATATACTTCATAACTGAAAACTTTGCCCCTGTCTTCGGTATTGATTCTGGCATCCCACCATTGAAAATGCTGAATAGGATTTTTATTACTTGGAGCATCTGTTCCACCGGGGTTGGGCCCCTTAAAGCCAAGCCTGTTAGGCAGCCAGTCAGATGTGTGAGGTGCCGCTCCTTGTTTGGGCCTGAATCCAGGTGTTCTTTTTATTGCGAAGCCCAGGAAATCATTCTGGTTTTTTCCTTCTTCCCAATTCATGGCAAGAAGAACGAGGGTGGGAGATAAAAAAGGCCTTACAGTTACTTTTGGCATGGTTGGTTGTGTTTAAGATTTTAAAAAATTGTTTTAGGTTTCGATGAAATTATCACGTTATTATCTTCCGGTCATCTACAAGATCAAGACCACTTTTAAATCTGTAAAAAGATTTTAAAGTTGTTTTATATTTCAAATCTACTTTCAATATCCATTATTTCTGTCATGGATAATCCCTATAATTTTCATGGGAAAGCCCCTTTCATGAAAATCTGTTTTTGACGAATCGCCATCTGTTCCCGTTTTTCAAAAAAATGAAAATTATTGGATAGATTTGATTTTGTTAATCCAGGTATCTTATCAATAAAGGATCAGGGATAAAAGGTTCTCTTCAGTGTTTTTAATAGAAAAAATTACTTTAAACCCATCACCAATAGAATTAATGCGAAAATGTTTTTTAATCTGCCTTTTACTGCTTGCACAGTTGGTCAGTTACAAATGTATCCTTGGCCAAAAGGTCAATAAATTTCCTAAGAAAACGGACTCGCTGCATGTAAGGGTGGATCTGTACGATAAATTGATTTTCGGTAATCATTGGAATGAAGGCACCATCATGCAATACGTGATTTTTCCTCCGGCAGGGTTAGACCGTCCGGTGGTTGGGGAATATGCGGACTGTCTGGATCCAACATCGGAGATGTTGGCGGCCTATTCTTACAAATACGCCATTACCAAAGATCCCAATGACCGGCACAGGGCCAACCAGATTTTTGAGGGGATATTAGAACTGGAAAAAGTAACCGGAGTTCCGGGTTTGGTGGCCCGTGGCTTTTATAAAACTGATAAACCTTTATGGCATGAACAGGTTTTTTGGTATCCTGAATGGAATTGGTCAGACTCTATGCCGGGCTACCGGTGGCTGGGAGATCTGAGCGCTGATAAGTTCACGTCAATTTGTTATGGGGTGGGTACCTATTGGGAATTATGCGCAGATGAAACATACCGGCAGAAGGCCGCGGGTCTTTTAGATCGGTTTTTAGCGCGGATTATCGATGATAATTTTAAGCTTACTGACCTGGACGGAAAGATGACCTTGTGGGGAAACTTTTGTCCCGATTTACCGCACCAATCCCTTAACTCACTTGAAATTTTAATGGGGCTTAAAGTGGCCTGTAGAGTTACCGGGAAGGAACGGTACAATGCCGCTTATCACATGTTGATTGACCGCTATCATTATGACGACGATCAGATCCACTCGAAAATTCTATGGCCCAAAGAGTGGCAAAATGTGGGGGATGATTATCATGCTGCACGGTCTCTCTTTATGATAATGCGTTATGAAAAGGATCCTTCATTATTAATCAAATATAATATGAATTTAAACCGTCACTGGTATGCCTGGCAAAATCTTGACTTTAAGTTTGAAAGTTCTATATGGTTTATCATGGTTTACCAGGTGCTTACAGGGGAAAAAGTTATTTCGGAAAAATACCGGAATGCCATCCAATCAATGAGAGGGTTTGAACGTGAGACAAGAACATTTAAAATTCCCGATAAAAATGGTGGTTATACCTCTGTGAAGTCGGAGGCAGAAGGGATTGCTGCAGCTATGGTGAGAAATTATTGGTTCGGCAGGTATTATGGATTAATTGATCCGGCCTGGTAAATAAATGACACAAGCATGAAAACGATATTGATATTCTGCTTTATTTCAATTGGGTTTGTGATGACAGCCCATGCACAAACCAATGACCCAAAACATCCAAAAGGAATGGTGTATGTTCCGGCGGGTTCTTTTATTATGGGCAGCAAATACGGCGATCCTGATGAACGGCCTCAACACATTGACACTACCAATGCCTACTTTATTGATCAATATGAAGTGAGTAATGCCGAATACGCACAATTTGACCCGAAATATTCCTACCCTGACAGTAGTCGAGATTATCCCGTAATCCTAACTTGGGAACGAGCCAATGCTTATGCCCAATGGGCTGGGAAACGTTTGCCAAGCGAAAAAGAATGGGAAAAGGCCGCACGAGGTACTGATGGAAGAATTTTTCCATGGGGCAATACTTTTGACAACACTTATGTAGTATGGAACCACCACAGCCCCAGGGGAAGCGCCATTGCCAAACCGACGAGCCCGTATGGATGCTATGATATGGCTGGTAGTGTGTGGGAATGGACAGCAGATTGGTATAAACCGTATCCGGGTAATGATGTCCCAATGAAGCAATATGGAGAAACTTACAAAGTGATGCGTGGCGGATCCAATTTCAACAATTATTCATTTCTCCGAACGACAGAGCGTTATTACCTATTACCCAATATCACAAGCCGTTATTTTGTAGGATTTCGATGTGTGAAAGATATTGAATGATACTGATCTTTTCAAGGTGATTTTGCTTCTAAATATCCCAATAGCCTGCGAAAGTGAATACAGCCATATATCTGTTTTATCGGCCATCAGCTATTTTTTCCTATTAATTTTAAATCCTGCAATTTTCTTCCAAGCTCGTCATCAGCCGCGAGTTTCAAAAAGTCGTCTTGTAAACCCAATACCCATGATTCACTGCGGTCTGACGCCAGGCGTACCGACGGCTACCCAACCCGCTTTAAGTAAATGTTAGTGATCGGCACCAAAAATCAGACCACGGTTTTAACTCTAATGATCACTTTTTCTAAAATTAAAGAATTCCTTATTCAGCAAACATTAGTAACGGACAGTCCGGATGTTGAGATCTGCGACAATCAGGCATGATGTGCTTCAGGAGTAGATGACAGCAAATGAACACTAATGCCGATTATAAAGCTTATCTTGTAACAATGTCTCCTAATACAAAAGTACAATTCGTTTTATTTGAAACAATCCTTTCGGCTGAACCATTTATGAAACGGTGGAAAGAATACACGAGGTCCTCAAAAAGCGATGCAGATGTCATCCTTCAACAATCTGATTACAATGGCACCTTCAGATATATTGCCCAGCACCGGTTTGCCAAAGAGGAAGTTCAATTTGTTTTCGCCAAAGAAAAACGTTCCTCCCGTCTTGCCCAGGAGGTTATTAAGTCAAATAAAGCTGGCGGATATTCGATTCTACAGGCGGAGCAGCTTACTGATGCCGGGCCCAATGAAAGAAAAGTTTTTGCATTCATTAGTGACCCAACAACTGACCTTATGGTTTACAAAGATTTATCGCAAGACGGCAAATTGAACATTTATGAACCCTATTACCAGAATTGCAAATTTGCCTACATACTTGAGTATTTTATAAAAGCTAAACAGGCTGAAAGCCTTGTGGAGCAATTAAAGAATCTCGATACTGTCGATGCGGCCATATACCAGGAATGTAAAATTCCGAAAAATCTAAATACTCCTGAAAAGGAAAAGGATTTTTATGTGTGGCCTTCAATTTAATGCAAAATAATATAGTCCCTGAATAGTTAAACTATCGCTCTTCTATTTACAAAATTCACTTTTTAATTTATGGTGAATAGGGCGGCATCAAATGGATGTTTAGCAAGTACTTTAGACATAGAGGCCTATACCTTTGCAATAGATCAGTAATCTATATGAAAAATGAACGATTCTTTGCCAGGTCTTCAGAAGAGGTGGGTATATTTACGATATCTTAAAATGCGGTTTACAAATATCCGCCTAAACGAATTCATTCAGGCAGGAATTCGGCAGATCCTTATTTTGAGATTAACGATTACATCTTCAACGAAATTCCTCTGCATCATTGTAAATCGCGTACCACTTTTTTTGCACCGGATCAAAATAGTCAATCGCAGGTTTGCCTATTTCCAGTTTATAATCAAACGATGGGTAACCTGGTACAACATAACCCGGATAGAAGTAAGTAAAATTTTCCTCTTTGCAATATTGCATCTTTTTATAAATCATGTATTTACCCAAACTGAATTTTTTATACGCCGGATCATAAACTGAAAAAATACCGGCTGCGCTGTTAGTGCCAAGATCGAAGCAGCCAGTGGCTATCAATACATCGCCGTCATAAACGTCTATTGTATGAGTATTATAAACATTGAAATCATTTTGGCCATACAAAAGCGAATGCAGTGATGGAGCGCCCTCAAACGAAATGCTTTCTTTATACAAATTGTATAGTGCTTCATGCGCAGGTGTAATTCTTAAACTTTTTATTTCAGTTCTGAACCTGTTATTTTTGCTGGATAATTTATTATATTTTCTATCCGGTTTAAATTCGTGTAGCCTTACCCGTAACCAAATCGCATCATATTGCTGATCATTAAAATACAGGATGTTAGTTGTAAATATGGTTTGTTGTATCCTGAACCAACCAATCGACAGGAAGCCGTCTAACTGTGCAGGCTCAAGAGAGAAAAGTTCTATTACATTCGGGTTCAAGAAAATGATTTTCCCAAAAATATAAAAGAATTTTTATTATACTACCCGTTTTCAAATCCAATCCTATTCCGAAAAAAAGAATTCGGTAGATTTGGGAGAGTGAATTTATCTCACCGACTGAACTGCACTTGTAATAATTAAAAAATTATAAAAGAACATCATGAACCCCACTCCAACATTTGACGCCATTATTGTGGGAGGCGGCCCGGCAGGAAGCACCTGTGCTTCTTTTCTTGTAAGATCCGGTGTCAACACCCTGTTACTGGACAGGGCTGAATTTCCCCGTGTAAAGCTTTGTGCCGGTTGGTTATCACCACCCATTTGGGATGTGCTAGAAATCGATCCGGGAGAATATCCCCATGGGATCTGGTACTGGAAGCGGATACACATTCACTTTCGCGGTAGAAAATACATAATACCCTCCAAAGGTTATTTTGTCCGGCGTTATGAATTCGATCATTTTCTTTTAAAGCGAAGCAAGGTAAATACGGTGGAAGGATACCAGGTGAAACAGATCGAAAAGGACAATGAAGGCTATTGGGTGATTAATGATCAATACCGGGCGAAGTATCTTATTGGAGCCGGGGGTACCCACTGCCCTGTGGCCAGAATGCTGTTCCCTGAAAAAGATTACCTGCAATGCGGAACGCAGGAAAGAGAATTTGAAGGAGACGCCGGTGAAATTGCAGCTACCCGGGTAGGCGAGGATGGAGAACCGGAGATATTGCTGCATGATGACATGAAAGGTTACTCCTGGAATGTTCCTAAGGGCCATTGGCTCAATGTGGGTACCGGCACAAAAGTAGCCAGGGAAGTATTGCCGGCATGGGTCAAAGCAAAGGCCTTCTTTGTAGGCAATGGAATAGCAGGAACCATCCCTGTATCATCCCGCCCTATGCTGGATAAAATGAAAGGGCATGGCTATAGTCCTTTCGAAACGGGCCACCTTACTTTCTGCCAGGTTGGCAATGCTTTCCTGATCGGAGATGCGCTTGGCCTGGCACAACCCATGACGGGTGAAGGGATATTACCGTCGGTACTTTCAGGTAAACTTTGTGCAATGGCTATAGCAGAGGGCACACCTGAAACATATAGAGAAAGTTTACGAACTCATCCTGTGATTTATGATTACCGGCTACTGCACAATATCCAGTCAAGAGCCAAAAAGATCTTTGGTGAAAGTAAAAATAAGCCATACCGGGATTTCCCGCTGCGCGACAGGATCATTGTGAAAGTGTTCGCCCTGTTGTTTTCCGGAAGGCCGGTACCGGGCAGCAGACTCCTTTCAAGAATAAAAAAATAATAGTGTAACACACGACAGCTTATGAGAGATACTATCATTCGGCCTGGGATTATTTGCTGCATTAAATAACTTACAATTTCTTACTTTGTGCTATAACTAATTGTACATGCCTTTAAGTTGGAATGAAATAAAAAGCCGCGCTATTACCTTTGCTAACAAATGGAAAGATGAAGCATTTTATGCTACGCGAGGAATGTACCGTTTTAGATATTCTGGCTTAGCAAAAATATACAATTCGATATATTTAATAGTGCCAAATGCCAACCTAAAAACCGTAGAAAATCAATAGAGATTAATGACAAAAAACTTAAACCTTGAATATGATGCTTTTTTAAGGTCATTCAAACGAAATGTAGATGTACCGCATTCTTTTCTATTAGGCGCAGGCGCCTCAATTAGTTCAGGAATTCAGACTGCATACGATTGTATCTGGGAATGGAAGAAAGATATTTATCTCTCAAAAAATATCAACTCTCCCGAATATTACAAAAACTTTAAAGAAGAAGCAGTCAGAAATAGTATTCAAAAGTGGTTAAACAATGAGGGGGAATATCCCAAATTAGATTCGCTGGAAGAATATTCTTATTACGCCGAAAAAGCATATCCTATTAGTGATGACAGAAGGAAATACTTTTTTAGTTTAATTGAAAACAAGGAGCCTTATGTTGGCTATAAGCTGCTTTGTCTCCTGGCAGAACATGGAATTGTAAAGTCTGTGTGGACAACAAATTTTGATGGACTAATTGTACGTTCAGCACATCAAAACAATTTGACACCTATCGAAATCACTTTGGATAATCTCGAAAGAATAAATCGAAATCAAAGTACTAGGGAATTATTGACAATTGCTTTGCATGGCGATTACAAGTTCACAACATTAAAAAATACAGAGAAAGAGTTAGACAATCAAAACGAGATATTTACAGAACATTTAGCTAATTATCACATTGATAAAAATTTAATAGTAATTGGTTACAGCGGTAGGGATAAATCATTGATGCAATCTATAAAGGATGCATTTACAAAAAGGGGCTCAGGGAGGTTATATTGGTGTGGATATGGCAATTTAATTAATGATGGGGTTAGTGAATTGCTTAATCAAGTTAGGAAGGCTGGTCGGGAAGCTTATTATATCGCTACTGATGGATTTGATAAGACTATGATTCATTTAACAAAATCTGCTTTTGAAGATAACCCTATTGTTGATAGAAAAATACAAGAAGCGTTAGAGCTTTCTGAAGATGAAGAATATTTTAAAACGGAGTTTAGCTTAAGTTTTCAAAAAGCCGATAAATATATTAAGAGCAATTTGCATCCAGTTTTATTTCCGAAAGAAGTATTTCAATTTGAAATTGACTTTAAAGATGAGAGGCCCTGGCACTTTTTAAAAACAATCACAAAAGAGACAAATATTTGTGCTGTACCATTTAATAAAAAAGTATTCGCACTAGGGACTTTAAGTGAAATTAGTAGTGTATTTAAGAACCGTTTAAAGACCGAAATAAAACGAGAACCTATTTCAAAATATGACATAGAAAAGGTATCAGCTTTTAAATCACTAATGCTGAAAGCTATTTTAAAGCAATTTTCTAAGCTGTCAGATATTGAAACAAATCTTAAAGATAAGGTTTGGCTAAAATCCGGAGAAAAGCATATAGGAAGTATCAGTGTTCACAAAGCAATTTATTTATCGTTTTACTTTGATAAAAATATAAATTTCTCTTATTTATCTTTCTCTCCAACAATACACCTTACTTCGCCTGATGAAATTTCAAAACTTCAAAAGCAATCACTAAGTAAAAGCCAACTTGAAAAACTATACAATAATAAGTATGATGAAATTTTAGATTTTTGGAACCTAACTCTGTTTAATAATCAAAGAATAAAATTTGAATTCCCCTCATCCTCTGGAACGGGATTTGAATTTCAAATTTCTTCAAATACTGCTTTCGGTCAAATTAGCGTAATAGATCCTAATTTTAGAGCCTATTCTCCAAATAATTTTGACAAAAGACGGATCCAATTTAAAGGTGTTCAGTTTCTTGAACCACAGCTTGTTTTTAGAAACATAGCCACTGACATTGACTTTAAAGACTATCATCCAATGAGAGGTTTAGTTTTCAATAGACCTTACGATGTAAACCTAAATGGAATAATACACTCAAATGAAGTTAATCTTTCTGTTATCTGTGGTAAGCAATATGCTAATAAGTTTTACGATTTTCTATCAAAATTGCAAATAAAGCATCCTACTGAGAATATCAATCCTGACTATTTAATTGATTATCCCGGCTTTTCTTCAGCTTTCAATATTCCCATTAATATCCCTCATTATGAATCAAATGGGAAATGGGTTGATCTTGTATTTAGAGGAAATAACAATTTAGCTAATCACGAAAATGCACTTAATCTTGTAAGACTTATTACCTCAAAAATCGAGCAAATAGCTAACACTCAAGGGCAAAGTACAATTGTAATTTTTATACCCAATGAATGGCAATTATTTGAAAGCTATGAAAACGAAGGAGAAAGTTTTGATTTGCACGATTACATAAAAGCTTTTTCAGCTTCAAGAGGCATTCCTACACAGTTAATCAGAGAAGAAACGTTAATTGATAAATTGAAATGTCAAATTTATTGGTGGCTTTCACTTTCGTTTTATGTAAAATCATTAAGAACTCCTTGGGTACTTAATAATCAAGAAAAAAATACTGCTTATGCCGGCATAGGATATAGTGTAACAAG
>JBDTJI010000113.1:0-5740 GCA_039935935.1 Ginsengibacter sp.
CAAAAAGAGGAGACACGATTTCTTTTGGGACCTTCGGATTAAAATCACTGGATTCAGTATGGTTAACAAACAGGCAGATAGAGTCTGCCAGGCAGGCACTTACCAGGCACATGAAACGTGAGGGGAATGTATGGATCAGAATTTTTCCTGATAAGCCAATCACTAAAAAACCTGCTGAAGTGAGGATGGGTAAGGGTAAAGGTAATCCGGAATATTGGGCTGCCGTAGTAGAACCGGGACGAATTTTATTTGAAGCTGACGGAGTGCCAATCGAAGTGGCCAAGGAGGCATTTGAACTGGCTGCTCAAAAGCTTCCCATTCAAACAAAATTTGTGGTAAGAAGAGATTATGTTTCATAATACTGAATCATCCTATTAGCTGATAGTAAAAATAAGTGGTCAATGTGTAAGATGGATTAGTACACGATTAAATTAGCTAATTATCAAATAAAAAAAATGTCAAACAGAAACGATTTTGTAAACAGCTTGAAAAGTATGAGCGAGGTGGATTTGAAGTCAAGAATAGAAGAAGATCAGTTACGATTGAAAAAATTAAAATTTGCTCATGCTGTATCTCCTTTGGAAAATCCGATGTCTATCAGGGACATCAGAAAGGACCTGGCACGCACCAAAACTGAACTAGGAAAAAAGCAATCAAATAGCTGATTAGGCAATTAGCTGATTAATAAATAAATAAAAATGTCTGAAAGAAATTTAAGAAAAGTCAGGATTGGCGTTGTTTCCAGTAATAAAATGGATAAATCTATTACCGTAAAAGTACAACGAAAAGTAAAACATCCTTTATATGGTAAGTTTGTAAAGAAAACTACCGGTTTTCATGCTCATGATGAAAAGAATGAATGCAGTATCGGGGACCTTGTTAAGATTATGGAGACCAGGCCACTCAGTAAAACCAAGCGCTGGAGACTGATGGAGGTTTTAGAAAAGGTGAAATAAGATTCGGGGAGATATTGGTGATGTACGGCACAAAATTGTTTTTAACGCTCAAAGTTAGCTGAGAGCTTCAAAGTAAAATAAAATGATACAACAGGAAAGCAGGCTAAATGTAGCAGATAACAGCGGAGCGAAAGAAGTATTATGTATAAGGGTATTAGGTAATTCGGGACAGGATTATGCTCACGTAGGTGATAAAATAGTAGTCACTGTGAAGGATGCAATCCCGGCAGGGGGAATTAAAAAAGGCACAGTAAGTAAGGCAGTGATAGTTAGAACTAAAAATAAGCTACGTCGTAAAGACGGCTCTTATATCCGTTTTGATGATAACGCTGTAGTACTTTTAAATGCTGCGGATGAACCAAGAGGAACCAGAATTTTCGGTCCAGTTGCTCGTGAGTTACGAGACAAGGGATATATGAAAATCATTTCACTTGCGCCCGAAGTTTTGTGATTATAATTGTATCTTTGCACCCCTTAAAAAAAGGGTATTTAATAAGTAATTAATTAAGACAATATTTGTCAAAAATGAAGACCAGATTCAAACCGAAGTTTAATATAAAAAAAGGCGATTCAGTGGTAGTGATTACCGGTGATGATAAAGACTTTAAAAAGCCTCATAAAGTGCTGGAGGTGATTACGGAAAAAAACAGAGTCCTTGTTGAAGGAGTTAATTTTGTTACAAAACATACTAAGCCCTCAGCTCAAAACACAAAAGGCGGAATAATGAAAATAGAAGCGCCAATCGCTGTTTCAAATGTGATGCTATGGGACGCTAAATCCCATTCTCATTCTAAAATCAGCAGAACCAGAGAAGAAGGAAAATTAATCAGAAAAGCAAAAAAATCAGGGGAGGTAATTAAATAATGGCTACTGAAAAATATACTCCGAGACTTGCAGAAAAATACAAGAAAGAAGTAATACCTGCACTCATGAAAAAGTTTGGTTACAAAACTGTAATGCAGGCTCCTAAGCTTACTAAAGTTTGTATTAACCGTGGCGTAAATGGCGCAGTTGCAGACAAAAAGTTAATAGACATTTCTATAGAGGAATTAACCACTATTACGGGCCAAAAGGCTGTGGCAACGATGTCTAAAAAGGACATATCTAATTTTAAGCTTCGTAAGAATATGCCGATTGGTGCTAAAGTGACTTTACGTGGAGTAACTATGTTTGAGTTTTTGGACAGGCTGGTTTCTGTTTCTTTACCACGGGTTCGTGATTTTAAAGGGATTAATGATAAATCCTTTGATGGTAGAGGAAATTACACTTTGGGTATAACAGAGCAGATTATTTTTCCGGAGATAGATATTGATAAGGTGAATAAGATTACAGGGTTGGATATTACTTTTGTGACCACGGCAAATACCAATGAAGAAGCGTTTGAATTGCTGAAGGAATTGGGAATGCCCTTTAAAAATATAAAAAAATAGGTGGCAGGTAGTGAGAAGCAAGGTTGCAAATGCCTCTCTCTTGATACCCATACTAAAATTTAAATACTGAAAAATGGCCAAAGAGTCAATAAAGGCAAGACAAAGAAAAAGGGAAAAAACAGTAGAAAAATATGCTGAGAAAAGGAAGGCGTTGAAAGAAGCCGGCGATTACAGAGGGCTTGATCTACTTCCTAAAAACGCATCTCCTGTTCGCCTGAAAAACAGATGCCAGCTCACCGGACGTCCAAGAGGCTATATGAGACATTTCGGCCTTTCAAGAAATATGTTTCGTGACATGGCGCTCGAAGGTAAAATACCAGGCGTTAGAAAAGCAAGCTGGTAAGAAAGCGGAAGGCTTAAAGCTGTTCAGATAACCGGAGGCTGAAGGCTTGATGCTGGATATCGCATTGTAAATTAAAATTGAATAATTAAGATAAAATAAACAATGGTTACTGATCCTATAGCAGACTACTTAACAAGAATTCGCAACGCGCAAATGGCCAACCACCGAATCGTGGAAATTCCGGCCAGTAATTTAAAAAAGCGACTTACAGAAATATTATATACTCAAGGCTATATTCTGAAGTACAAATTTGAAGAGGACGGAAAGCAGGGTATTATAAAGGTTGCATTAAAATATGACCCCCAATCCAAATTACCTGCTATGCAGAGTCTTGAGCGAGTGAGTCGGCCCGGATTACGCTCCTATTCAAAGCCAGAGGATTTTAAGAGAGTTAAAAATGGTCTTGGGATCGCTATAATATCCACATCTAAGGGCGTGATGACAGATAAAGAAGCAAAAGCACAAAATGTGGGCGGAGAGGTATTGTGTAACATATATTAATTTGAAATGAATTCCCTTGTTGGAGGAATTATAACTTTTCTGATATTATTCTTTGCAATAAGATACGTTCTGAAAAGTAGTAGTAGAAAATAAAAAACTGGTAAGAAAATTAAGCCTTAGTCGTGGCTCAATCCTGCCAGATTGAAAACCTAAAATAGAAACTGGCTATGTCAAGAATTGGAAAAAATCCCGTAATCATTACTAAAGGAGTAAGTGTTAACGTAGATGCAAGCAATGTAATTACTGTAAAAGGTCCTAAAGGCGAATTAAAACAGGCGATCGATCGTGATATTAAAGTAGAAGTAAAAGATGATAAAATAGAGTTTGTTCGTCCTACTGACCAGATAAGGCATAAAGCGATGCACGGCTTATATCGTTCACTGGTTCACAATATGGTGCTGGGCGTTACTGAAGGCTATGCTAAAACTTTAGAACTGGTAGGAGTTGGTTACAAAGCCGCTCATCAAGGAAATCTTCTTGATCTTTCACTTGGGTACTCTCATAACATAGTAGTTGAAATTCCAAAAGAACTCACTGTTGCCACAACACAGGAAAAAGGAAAAAATCCAAAAATTATCCTCACAAGCATAGATAAGCAGTTATTGGGACAAGTGGCTGCAAAGATCAGGAGCTTGCGCAAGCCTGAGCCTTACAAAGGAAAAGGTGTGAAATTTGAAGGGGAGGTGTTGCGCAGAAAGGCGGGTAAATCAGCAGGTAAATAATTTTAAAAGAGCGAAAATAGTAATTCAAAATATATAATCCTCTGTTGGAGATTTGAGATTAAAAAATAATAAAATGAATTCAAGAGTTAGTGCACGTCAAAAAATAAGATATCGCATTCGGAAAAAAATAAGCGGGTCGTCTGCAAAGCCCCGTTTAAGCGTATTCAGAAGTAACCGGGATATTTATGTTCAGTTGATTGATGATGCTAACGGAACAACAATAGCATCTGCGTCCTCTCGGGAAAAAGACATTGTTGCACAAAATGCGAATAAAACAGAAGTCGGTAAACTGGTAGGAGAAGCTATTGCTAAAAAATCTCAGGACCTGGGTATTAAAAATGTGGTATTTGACCGGGGTGGTTATTTATATCATGGGCGCGTCAAAGCAATTGCAGAAGGGGCAAGAGAAGGTGGACTGGAATTTTAATTTATATCTAAATCCCGGCTTGTAAAATAAAAAATTATAAACAATTATAATGTCGAAATCGAATACACAAAGAATAAAAGGCGCTGATCTTGAATTAAAAGAAAAGGTGGTATCTATCAACCGTGTGGTAAAAACAACCAAAGGTGGACGGGCATTTAGCTTTTCTGCAATAGTGGTAGTAGGAAATGAAAATGGAGTAGTGGGACACGGATTAGGCAAAGCAAAAGAGGTTCAGGAAGCTATATTGAAAGGAATAGATGACGCTAAAAAGAACCTGATTAAAATTCCATTATTGCATGGTACTATACCACATGAGCAGTGGTGTAAAGATGGTGCAGCTAAAGTTTTGATCAAACCAGCATCAGCAGGTACCGGAGTAATTGCCGGAGGTAGCATGAGAGCTGTATTGGAAAGTGCTGGAATAACTGATGTGTTGGCAAAATCACTTGGCTCTGCCAACCCACATAATGTGGTAAAAGCAACTGTGAAAGCTTTATCTATGTTAAGAGAAGCATCTGCTGTTGCCAAAACAAGAAACCTTTCTTTAAAGAAAGTATTTAATGGGTAAGAAAAGTAGAAGGTAGAAAGAAGAGAGTAGCAAGAAGAATGTAGAAAGTAGAAAGTAGAACCTATGTATTCTCCTTAAACTTGATACCAGTATCTCACTACCAAATTAAAATATCATGAAAAAGATAAAAATTACACAGGTAAAGAGCGGTATTGATCGTTCTGAGCGGCAGAAATTGACATTAAAGGCTTTGGGTCTTAATAAGCTCAATGCATCAAAGGAAGTAGCAGCTACGCCGCAAATCCTGGGAATGGTTAATAAGGTTAATCATTTGGTGAAAGTGGAAGAGTTAGCATGATCAGCTTTTCTTCTTTTTTAATATCAATAATATGCGAGCTCCGGTAACTGGGGCGTTAAGTCAAAAAAAGTACAATGCAATTACAAAATTTAAGACCCGCTAAGGGCGCAACGCACAAAGTAAAAAGATTAGGTCGTGGAGAGGCTTCAGGTAAAGGAGGAACTTCAACAAAGGGTAATAAAGGCGGACAAAGCCGTGCTGGATACAAGATTAAAATGGCACATGAAGGTGGCCAGATGCCCATTCAAAGAAGAGTTCCAAAGCGGGGATTTAAAAATTTGAATCGTATAGAATATAAGGTTTTTAATCTTGGCCAGATAGACCAGCTAATAGAAAAGCATGAGATTAAAGAATTTAGTCTTGAAAATTTATATATTAACAATCTTATCAGCCAAAACGATAGAGTGAAGATATTGGGAAATGGTGTATTGAAAGCTAACATCGCTTTTAAAGTGAATGCCATAAGTGAAAAGGCTAAGGGAGCAATTGAGGCTG
>JBDTJI010000114.1:0-3882 GCA_039935935.1 Ginsengibacter sp.
T
This sequence comes from Ginsengibacter sp., assembly GCA_039935935.1. Taxonomy (GTDB): domain Bacteria; phylum Bacteroidota; class Bacteroidia; order Chitinophagales; family Chitinophagaceae; genus Ginsengibacter. The sequence goes on from JBDTJI010000114.1 coordinate 2, forward strand.
GGAAGCCGGAGGATCGGACCTGTCAGGGGCAGTGAGATTTATCATCGGTTCCCATGCAATTTGAGGCAATGTAAATGACCTCACCATTTGGCCTTTTGTCTTTACCTGCATTCCTTCTACAACAAAAGGCCATGAGTTGGATGCCGTGACCGTTGCATTATTATCGGTCCCTCTTACCACATTACCAGTTTTTACGATAATCAAGTCATTGCTTATGCTAATGCCCAATTGGTTTGCATTGCTGCTGATGTCCAACAAGGCAAATGGCTCGGCGGACAATCTACCTCCTAATACGGCATCGTCCCATATCTGCTCATAATCATTTTTCAGTTCCCTGATCTTTTTTGGAAGGTCCTTGCCGCTGGTGGCAGTACTAATAACCGGAGTATCGGTTTGAGTTGCATTACCTATACCTGGCGCTAACTGCAGACTTTCTAACAATTGGTTGTTGGCTGTCGCTGATTTTTCAAGATTTGCGGCATTTATTTTTACAGAGCCGGCAAATGTCCCAATAGAGCTTAATGGTTTTATCAAAGAGCTTCGCAGATTGATTACAGGTGTTGGTTCAGCGACTGCAACTTTCGACTTGATTGCACTTGCTAAGATCCGTTCACTTTTTTTACCAGTTAAATTCGTTTTTAGGCTTGCTTTTTTAGTAAGTCCGTCAGATATTATAGCATTTTCAGTGTTAGTGGCATTATCAGGAAGTTGAGTTACGCCATGCGGAACTGTGCCAAAATAAAAATTAGTAGATATTTTATCGCCATTTTCATTTTCCCGGCTGTATTTAACTGCGCAAATGAGCATCGCTATATTTGTGTTGGAAGCCATTAGTTTGTTGGCATCCTGCCCGAATATTCGTTCCCAGATACTCAACTTACCTACGTAGGGATCGGGCAGGGTAGGCAGGTATCGCAAAAGACGAAATAATAAAAACAGATTGGCTCTGCTTATTTTTTTCCAGTCATCGCTGCATTCTCCAAAAAGCAAACAGGAATTAACCTGCGATACCGTAAACAGAGCATTTTCGAGTGCTATTGCTGCGGGTCTGAGAGTTATTCCTTCTTTCGTGGTATTGTCTGCAATAATATTATCGTCGTATAGATATATAAGTTTAGAAGCATCAGACGCACCGAGCATCATCACTGATGATTTTGAAAGGATACCGAATGGCTCACCGTTCACTTTTACCGGCCTGTCTGTTTTAAAATTAGTGTTGCATTGAGTAGTAATAAATTCCTGGCCTTTATCGCTTGAAATATTGATCAATAGAGGAACTCCTTTAAAAAAACTGAGGGCAACTGATGAACTGTAAGGATTTTGTGCATCTTTCCAGAGTTCAAAATTTTGCGTAGCCGCTGAGATATCAGAAGCAAGATCTGTTATAAAAATAGTGCCTGGCAAACCCATGATGAGAGGTTGTATCAATCGGGCCTCTTCGTTATCGAGGTTTGACCATAAAGCGCGTAAACCTTTTCCACACTGTAAAAGAACGCCACCATTTCCTTCTGCTTTCACAGGGTTATCGACATTTAATACTCCAGCCTGCAAAAACCAGTAGCTGTTCAAAATAGGTGCGACCTCAGACAAGGTGATGAACGGACTGCTGTTTTTGATGACTTTGAATTCAGGCTTATCGTTCTGCAATGTAAAGGTAACAGCATTCAAAACAGCATTATAAGCTATAGCGGGGGCTGCATTAGCATTGTATGAAAAATTAAAAGCCTGCCCATATATTTCTGCGGTCGCATTGCCAATTGATAATGCTGTTATTTTTTTTGAAGTACCGTCCCAGGTAAATTGTAAAGACTCAGGGAGGTGGTATTTGCTGTCACGCGCATCTTTGCCATAACTCGAATTGGATGAAGCGCCTTCGTCAATATCCTGAACCATTATCAGTGACATGTCTATAATGGTAGTCTGATTTAGAGTAGTCTTTCCATTCTGTTGGGTAGTTGGCAAGCTCAATTTTAAGCTACCTGATTTCACTTTCACTCCCACAAAGCGGTTGGCAGGAGCGCCGGGTGAAAGAAGGGTTGTATTAATCCAGACGGTGCCTGCGGCAATTGTGTAGCTATCATTAATAGGAACTCTAACCGATATAGTAGAAGCATTAAATAGAAGTATGGGCTGCGTACCCAAGTATAATGTAGTAAGTTTTACTGTTTTGTAAATGTCTACCCATACATATCTTCCCTCTGCATTTACAAAAGGCCCTGCGCTTTCAACAGCTTTTGATCCAATAGCCCAGTCCGGTATGCTGGCTGCTATTTGAGAACTTACTACCGGGACTGTACGTACAAATGCACGAAGATCTTCATCTTTTGGAGTGGCGATGGTATTTTTGGCAATGTCTGCAATTTTGGATATCGTTATGCTATTGAGACTATCTTTTCCATAAAAATTAGAATTTTCAAAAAGTTGATCGCTACCTGTATCATCGGAATGTAATAAAGAATTAGCGATTCTTTGCTGAGCGAGTTGCAAACTGTGCTCTTGTCCGGGCTCGGTTATTTGAAGATTACCGGTTATGTTTTCCAGGAGTGCAGTTAACTGTGGCTGAGTCATGTTGAATTCTTTGAGGGTTAAATAATAAATAACGTTGACGTTGAAATTGAAAGAAGATTTCTATTTATTAAAAAATCAATGATAGGTGCTTTGCAATTCTTATACTCTCCAATTATTCCACCTGGCAATAATCAAATATTGATATTGTTCAAAACTGTCTTCAGAAGTCTATGCAGAATAAATTCTCCATCTTTAAAACAAGGGGATAAAAATAAGTAGTTTGGGTATTAGAATTTTTTTGATTGAGTAACCGGAGGGATAACTTTAGTAAGTGGTATTATTTTAAAATTAAGCGGCTTATCAGGATCCTCTAAATCATTGTATTTTTTCTTATTTATAAAAATATGATTTTTAATAAATGACTTTTTAATTTCAACAAAAAAAAATCCCTTCACAACTAGTGTGAAGGGATTTTATGTTGAATTCAATTTGGATAAGAACGATCCCGTGACCTGACTTCAGGTAGGGAGAGAAGATTTTATTAATAGCCCATATCACCCATTCCGCCGCCCATACCGCCACCACCCATTGGAGGCATAGCTTTGTCTTTTTCTGGCTTATCAGAAATTACACATTCGGTAGTTAATAACATTCCTGCAATTGAGCCAGCATTTTCCAAAGCAATGCGGGTTACTTTTGTAGGATCAATTACACCGGTAGCAAGTAAATTTTCATAAACTTCTGTGCGGGCATTAAATCCGAAATCTTTTTTACCTTCTTTTATTTTCTGTACTACAATGCTTCCTTCGATTCCACTGTTTATTACTATCTGGCGAAGAGGCTCTTCTACCGCACGTTTGACGATCTGGATACCGGTAGTTTCATCATCATTTTCCCCTGTCAATTTTTCGAGGCTTTCGATAGCACGGATATAAGCAACACCGCCGCCTGGAACAATACCTTCTTCTACGGCAGCTCTGGTAGCGTGAAGTGCATCATCTACACGATCTTTCTTCTCTTTCATTTCCACTTCAGTGGCAGCGCCTACATACAGTACAGCAACACCGCCGCTTAATTTAGCAAGACGCTCCTGTAATTTTTCTTTATCGTAATCTGATGTAGTGGTTTCTATTTGAGCTTTTATTTGATTTACTCTTGCAGTAATATCTTTTTTGTCTCCTTTGCCGCCTACAATTGTAGTATTGTCTTTATCAATAGTTATAGCGGTTGCTTCACCTAAAGAAGCAAGTTCAACACCTTCTAATTTATAACCTTGTTCTTCACTGATAACAGTTCCAGATGTAAGTACCGCTAAATCCTGTAGCATTTCTTTTCTGCGGTCGCCAAAGCCTGGAGCCTTCACAGCAGCCACT
>JBDTJI010000115.1:0-5557 GCA_039935935.1 Ginsengibacter sp.
ACAATCTGTGCGGAGTAACGCAGAAGTTTAAAGGTATGTCGTATCCATCAACATCTTCGATTCTGTCAACGGCATCAAAAAAGCTTAGTCCTATTTTTACCACATCAGGCATTACCGCAGAAAGAAATCTATCGTAATAGCCTTTTCCATAGCCTACCCTGTAGCCATTTTTATCAAAAGCCAACAACGGAATTAATACCAGGTCAATTTCGTTGATCAATATTTCTTTTGCATTTATGGGCTCCTCTATGCCATACCCATTATTTATCAACTTGACCTCTTCACTTAAATGAAAGTGTTGCATATTCCCGGTATGTACATTGATTTTTGGAACTGCTACTTTTAAACCAGGATTTTTAAATTTTAAATAACGGATCACCTTACCTGTATCCACTTCTCTCAATCTGGGAGAAGCAACATAAGTATGCAAACAAGTGATAGCAGGAAGTTCTATCTTTTGAAAATGAATTAAAATAAGATCATTGAATTTTTCAATAGATGATATTGAAAGTTCTTTTCGTTTTTCTTTATAAAGAATCCTGAATTGCTTTTTGGTCATAAAATGGCGTTTAACAAGGGGCGCATTTTAATGGCCTCAGCCTGGATAATTTCTTTTGAGATTAAGGGCAAATGCTTTATACTGGCTATCTTGGGAAAACCACTCCATTTTGCTATTTCATTTTCATAATTTTTATATTCCTCTGTAAAAACCCAACCTGCTACATTTATTTTTTCTTTTTTTAAAACAGCCGCTGTAAGCAGCGAGTGATTAATGCTTCCCAGTTCGTTTTTGCTTACGATGATCACCTTTGCTTTTAGTTTTTTTATCAAAGTTAAAATCAATTCATTTTCATTTAATGGTACCATAAGCCCTCCTGCGCCTTCAATAATTAATTGATTTTTTGTTTGGGGAACATAGGCGATAATTTCTTTTATACGAATTTTTATATTTTCTGCCGGAGCTGCCAGGTGCGGCGATGCTGGCATCTTTAGCCGGTATAACTCAGGATGAATAACAGATTTCTTATTGGTGAGCATTTTCTCTACCCACAAAGAGTCTGTGCCTTCTGCATAGCCCGCCTGGACCGGCTTCCAGTAATCAGCCTGAAGAGCTTCTGTGACAATAGCTGATATGAATGTCTTTCCAACATCGGTTCCGGTACCTGTTATAAAAAGTGGAGTCAATAACTTTAATTTATACTATTAATAAATATCGAGAAAACCGTGGTGCCGTACTTACGCATAGATTTAAATAACAATTCATTTTCGTAATTGTTGGCAGGGGTATGTTCCATTACAAACCAGCCATCTTTTAAAAGCAATTCTTTTTCACGTATCAATCGCGGAAGATCATCAATATTCTTAAGCGCATAAGGCGGCCCTGCAAAAATAAAATGATACTTTTCTATACAATTTTCTAAGAACCTGAACACATCATTTTTGACGATCCTACAGTTTTCAATATTAAGTTCAACAACTTTATTTTTAATAAACTCTGCCATTTTTGGATCTTTCTCGACAATAGTAAGATCTGTTGCACCTCTTGAAGCAAGTTCATAACTGATACTTCCGGTGCCTCCAAAAATATCGAGTGTTTTAAGTCCCGGAATGGAAATATTATTTTCAATGATATTAAATAGTCCTTCCTTGGCTATGTCTGTAGTGGGCCTGGTATGCGGCATTTTAGAAGGCGGATTAATTTTTCTGCCACCATATTGTCCTGTTATTATTCGCATGACTCTATTGCAAAAAGATAGCTGAAATAATGTGAGGGATATTTTGCTATTTCGTCAGAAACCCTGGTTGTTTCCGGATAATTCTTAAGTCGGATATCTGTGAAGAATTTATAAAGCTCTCTATACAAAGGAGAATTTTCTTCGACCAACCCACTGATCTCAAGATTTACATTTTGGATATTAAACTGGTTACAGAGATTCAATAAAATATATCCCACGTCTTCCGGTGCACTGTAACTAAAACTATTGACAAGTTGATATTTTCCTTGTGCTGTCAGACAAACAATTATCTTTCGATTATAAAAAATGATCGATAGATTGTCTCCGGACATAATCGGTTCCTTTACTAAAAGGGAATATTGATGAAAGATCTCAGCCTGGGGAAATTGCTGTTGCAAAATTTCATAGATAGAAGTAGGCACCCGATAACAATTGTACATAGATTGCTCACTTATCACATCTGATAATAAAGTTTCGTTCTGATGAAGATCACCGTGCATGAGATTCATCAATAGGCTATTGTTTTCCCGATTATACATTTCGAAAGGAACCAAGACACTTTGGGGCAAAGAATAAATAACTTTTATTCTCTTAAAATTTAGAGACAAATATTTTTTTTGATGAAAAATGATCTGCAAAGCAATCGGAAATCCTACCGGTGGTTTGGTCTTATCATAAAGATAAATTGCAAGCCCTAAAAATTTATTTTCAACTTCATCCTTAATACAACAGGAAAACCCTTCATTGTTCAACTCACAAAGAAGTGTACAGTCTTTTTCATCAAAAGAATCGGGCAATATTTCAAAAACAGTTCTCATTATTGAATTGCCGCAATATTAAAGTTTTTTTTCGAGTGAATTGTAAAGATATAATGTAAAGTGATACTTATGATCTACATGATGCAACCTAATATGATAATTATTATTCAAATCAATAACAGAAATTTAGCAACAGGCATCTTCGCAATGAACCAATTAAATTATTAGCTTCGCAATCAAAATTAAAAATTAAGAGTAATGATCAATAGGACTTTTACCATGATTAAGCCTGACGCTACTGTCAAAGGGAATACGGGCGCTATTTTAAAAATGATCAATGAAGCGGGCTTTAGAATTGTGGCTATGAAAATGACTTATCTTTCAGCAGCAAAGGCAGGCGAATTTTATGCCGTACATAAAGAGCGCCCATTTTACGGAGAGCTGGTTAAATTTATGAGCAGCGGTCCAATAACTGTAGCCATTCTTGAAAAAGAAAATGCAGTGGAAGATTTTAGAAAATTGATTGGTGCAACCAATCCTGCTCAGGCAGAAGATGGTACCATCAGAAAACTATATGCAGCATCTATTGGCGAAAATGCAGTTCACGGAAGCGATAGCGATGACAATGCTCAGATAGAGGGAGATTTTTTCTTTAGCCAGTTGGAACAGTTTTAACCTGATTCAAATCATTAACCTTAACCGACCTTCCCGTTTCATAGATGAGGTCATTCTCCTCCACCTTTTTCTCCGATAAACCAATGTTCTTTGTTTTTAAACAAAACATTGAAAGTGGTAAGTGTTCCATAAATACGCGTAATATATTGCTGAAGATTTACTTTATCTTCATCACTCAAAATTTTGTGCGCATTAATCTGTTGCTCCATCACCCTGATCCTATCACGCAGCATTACTATTTTATGGAAGAAAATATCTATCGGAATTTCTTTTGGCTTTTGCGTTTTATCGGCAGGTTGTAACAACATCATGCCACCACGCCACCTGTCGCCAAGTGGTACTATCTCCGACGCATCGCTCCATAACCTCAAAATTTTCAATAAAGATCTTTCCACCTCACTGATTGTTTCAAGTTCGACTGTTACGTTCTCAGGAATTATTTCTTCAAGTTGGGAGTCTGTTTTGTCTACTTCTTTTATACCATCGCTGATGAAAGAAATCATATAGGTGGCCAGTCTTACCCCTACTATTACACCTGGCCCATGTCGGGTGTGCTGTAGCCTGGTCCCCACGCCTAAAGTTAGTTGTTCCATAAATCACCGGTTTTTAAAATTTAAAAAAGGAATATCTGGAATTAATAATAACAATAATAATCGTAATGACCTATAATAAGATTGTTTTCGTTTTTTTTTGAACTAATTAGTGTAGTATTCCCTAAAATGCAAAAGTTGGCAGTGTTATTTATTCAACAAATACTCTTTAAGACCTTCAAAATCAGCTTGCATCTCTACGCTTTGTTTTTCCTTAGTTAAAATGTCCTGTACACTTTCCGGTATCGGAATTTGCTGATCAATAACTGCCTCTACCACATCGTAGAATTTCACAGGATGTGCTGTTTCTAAAAAAATACCCTTTTGCTCCGGATGAATTTGCAAATAGGTCTTTAATGCAAAATAAGCCACAGCTCCATGAGGATCAGTCAAATAATTTTCATTTTCAAATACTTCTTTGAGCGTTTGCCTGGTCTCTGCATCTGAGACACTGTAACTACTAAGCGCATTTTTTAAATCAATAAACTGATAGTTGAATAACCGGAGTATTCTTACAAAATTACTTGGATCGCCCACATCCATTGCATTAGATATGGTCGCTATTGCTTTTTGAGGTATGTAATTTTGTGTTTGTAAAAATTCAGGGATTACTTTATTGGCGTTACATGCCGCTATGAAGTGCTCAACCGGCAAACCGGATAAATGCGCGAGCAAACCGGCACATATATTGCCAAAGTTGCCGCTGGGCACACTAATGACAGGAGGATTATTTTTATCAGGCCATTGTTTCCATGCAAAAAAATAATAGAATTGCTGTGGGAGCCAGCGCGCGACATTAATGGAATTAGCCGAAGTAAGAAATAATTCTTTATTTAGATCTTTGTCAGAAAAAACCTGCTTTACCAACTTCTGGCAATCATCAAAAGTGCCATTTATCTCCACAGCATGAATATTATTTCCCAAAGTAACAAGCTGTTTCTCCTGAACATTACTCACCTTTCCTGAAGGATATAATATAACTACCTCCACCCCATCCACATTATAAAATCCATTTGCGACCGCACCACCGGTATCCCCTGAAGTCGCAACCATCACGGTGACTTTTTTCTTACTGTTTTTTACAAAATACCCCAGGCACCGGCTCATAAACCGTGCGCCCACATCTTTGAAAGCCAATGTAGGCCCATGAAATAATTCTAAAGAATAAATAGACTCACTTATTTTTTTTAGAGGTATGTCAAAATTAATTGTCTCAGCTACAATCCTTCTTAATTCAGCTTCCGGAATCACATCGCCCACGTAAGGCTGTATCACTTTAAAAGCGATCTCTTCATCAGAAAAGCTATTGATTTGTATGAAAAATTCTTTATCGATATACGGCAGTGATTCCGGAAAATACAATCCCTTGTCTGGCGCTAGTCCCCGAATGGTAGCTTGCTTAAAATCAACAACCGGAGAATTTTTATTTAAACTATAATACTTCATTTAATCCTATTCTTTTATCAGGGTAATGGATATTTGCGCTACAAGATTACGATTCAGCAATTCTAACGCCTCCGGAATTTATTTTAGTAACGTATGTTTTATAATCAACTCCTATTTCTTCGTAAATTTCTTCCATAATTTTTTCAACCGTGTTGGCAGTTGATTCTTCTTTGCTCATCATAAATACGGAAGGACCTGAGCCTGCTATTCCGCCCCCGAGAGCGCCAGCCTCTTTACATTTTAATTTTACATCACGGAATCCGGGAATCAAAATACTACGAACGGGCTCGATAATTACGTCTTCTAACGAACGGCCAATTAATTCAAGATCATTCTTCATAAATCCCGTTAT
>JBDTJI010000116.1:0-12705 GCA_039935935.1 Ginsengibacter sp.
GGATCTGCATCAGCAATTCGATACACTTGAATTAAACAGCAACGATTTTCAACGTGAGGTAATAGACGCGCTTGCAGGCAATAAGAAACTGTTGGAACAGTACCAGTCGATTTTCAAAAAGCATAGAGTTCTATTACACGAATTAGAAAAATTAAAACAGGAGCAGGCAGCGGCTAATAAAGAATCGGACTACAATCAATTTTTATTTAACGAGTTGGAAGAAGCCAATTTCAGTGAAAATGAAATTGAAAATACAGAAGCAGAATTAAAACTGATGAGCAATGCTGAAAATATAAAATCAACACTTTCAGAAATTTATTTTCAAATGGAAGAAAGTGAGCAACCTATAGTTCAGCAATTAAAATCAATCAGCCAAAGATTACAAACACTTCAAACTGTATATCCCGAAATAAAATCTTTAAGTGAAAGAATGTTATCAGTTCAGATTGAATTGAAAGACATTTCTTCTGAAATAGATGCCATCAGCCAGAAAGTAAAATATGATGAAGAAAAGATCAGTTTGCTAAATGATCGTATGGCAGTAGGTTACAGCCTTTTAAAAAAGCATAATGCACAGGATACCGCTCAGTTAATAGCGATTAAAACCAAATTGCAGGACGAATTGCAAAAAGTGACCGACCTTACTGACGAAATAGAAAAAAAAGAAAAGGAGTCGCGTCAATTTTATGATGATTCGTTGAAGATAGCTCATGCCATTTCTGACAAAAGACAAAAGGAAATAAAACCTTTTGAAGAAAAGATCAACCGTCTTTTATCACAGGTAGGCATGCCTAATGCTAAAATTAAGGTAGAAGTAAAAGAAGTATCTGCCTTAAATCTATTTGGAATTAATACAATTGAATTTTTGTTTAATGCTAATTTATCATCGTCTCATAAGCAGTATGAACTTTTGCGAAAGGTGGCAAGCGGAGGCGAATTAAGCCGGCTGATGCTGAGTATTAAATCATTAGTGGCTAAAAGTATTCAACTGCCCACATTAATTTTTGATGAAATAGATTCCGGTATTAGCGGTGAGGCTGCGAGGCAGGTTGGTATTATCGTAAAGGAGCTCTCCGCAGAGCACCAGGTTATCCTCATCACGCATCAGCCGCAGATAGCTGCAAAAGCTGATACCCATTTTTTTGTGTATAAGGAGAAAAAAAATGATCAGATAAGTACATTAGTGAGAGAATTAAACCCGGATGAACGAATTAGTGCTATTGCAACGATGCTGAGTGGTAAAACGCCTACGGACGCTGCTTTTGAAAATGCGAGAGAGATGATGAAGAATTAGGCTTAATAATTTGTTGGTTTATTAGGTAATTGGTTATTGGTTAATTTATAATTTTAAAAAGAAGACTCATGTCACACAATTTATTGAAAGAAAAAAAAGGAATTATTTTCGGAGCACTGGATGAAAGATCATTAGCATGGAAAACTGCAATTCGTTGCCATGAAGAAGGTGCTGAAATTTTGCTTACCAATGCGCCCATTGCAATGCGCATGGGGGAGATTAATAAGCTGGCTGAAAAAATAAATGCTCCCATAGTGCCGTGTGATGTAACCAGCAACGATGATATGTTGAATCTGATTACCAAAGCCAAAGAACACTTTGGGGGAAGTTTTGATTTCATTTTTCATTCGGTAGGTATGAGCCTTAATATGAGGAAAGGGAAACCTTATACAGAAATAGACTATGGCTTTAATCAAAAAACACTTGATATTTCTGCAACCAGTTTACATCGTTTATTGGCTACAGCTTATAAATCAGATGCACTCAATGAGTGGGGAAGCGTGGTTGCGCTCACCTATATCGCAGCTCAACGTGTATTTCCTGACTATAGCGAAATGGCCGATGCGAAAGCATTGTTAGAAAGTATCGCCCGTAGTTTTGGATATCACTATGCTCTTAAAAAGAAAGTAAGGATAAATACAGTATCTCAATCCCCCACAAGAACCACTGCAGGCAGTGGTGTAAAGGGTTTTGATGGCTTTATCAATTACGCCGAAAAAATGAGCCCATTAGGAAATGCTACTGCCGAAGACTGCGCCAATTATGTAGTGACTCTTTTTAGTGACTATACCAAATATGTTACCATGCAGAATCTTTTTCATGACGGGGGATTTTCATCGACCGGTGTGACGCATGATGTAATAGAACAAATGGAAAAGTAGGAATAAGTTGGGATTTACTTAATCAACTGAAAATTGAAAGAAGTAAGATTTACATCGACGTCTTACTTCAGATATTTTTTTCGAGGGTTTCTTTTATGATGAAATACAGAAGTCACAACAACCAATTTTTTATCTTCATTTAAAAAATAGATAAGAGAATAAGGATATTTTCTCATTGGTGTTTCTCTGAAGTCTTTATAGATTTTCGGATAGCGGAAAGGCGAGTGGCAAATTTTATCTATCTTATCTTTTACTTGTTGTACAAAATTTTCTGCGCCTTTTAAGCTTCGTTCCTTATACCAAACAACGGAATCCTTATACGCACTCAACGCAGTAGGCGAAAAAATAAATTGATACATTATTTATTTTTGCCTGCATGTAAAATAGTGTTGATTTGCCTATCCACTTCTTCAGCACTTACCATTTTGCCCCCACTTTTGTAATAAGCATAACGTTTGTCTAATTCTTTTTTAAAATCTTCTGAATAGGGCACTTGTTCCTGTTCAATTTCATCTTTTAAAAGCGCATAAACTGCCTTCACTTTGGTTTCGTCAGCGACTTTCATGTAATCAGATAATCTTTGCCTGATGGTTAATATCGTCATGTTTTTTATTTTAAACAAATTTACTTTTTTAAACGGATTTTTCTTCTGTGATTTTGAAACGAAATAGTAATGTCGATTCTGGAAGAAGGATTCATTGGGAACTGCTCCTATCAAAGGTTTTATTCCCAACCGCTCGCTAATACATCTGCAATGTGCATGGTAGATAATGGAATTGCTTTTTTGGTAATGATGCCCTGTAGGTGCATCAGGCAGCTTAGGTCTGTAGATATAATATGTGATGCGCCGGTATTTAAAGCATGATTTATTTTTTGATCGGCCATAGCGTAAGAAATAGAATCGAATTTAACTGCGAACGTTCCACCAAAGCCGCAGCAGGTTTCTGTATCAGCCATCTCAATTAAATCCAGTCCCTTTACTTTAGCAAGAAGGCTGCGCGGGCCTTCCTTGATCTTACATTCACGCAAAGCAGCGCAGCTATCATGATAGGTTGCCTTGGCATTTAATATCGCACCAAAATTTTCTATTTTTAAAATTGTTGTAAGGAATTCACTGAATTCAAAAATTTTTGCCGAAAGTGCTTTTATTAAATTATGCTGTGAAGAATTTTCAAATAGTTGCAAATAATAGTTTCTCACAAATCCAACACAGGACGCCGACGGAGCAACAATATAATCTGTAGTGTCAAAATCCTTGATAAACTTGGATGCTACGATTTTAGCTTCATCCCAAAAGCCGGCATTAAATGCTGGTTGCCCGCAACAAGTCTGGTTGGTATTATATTCAACATCGCAGCAAGCCTTCTCCAATATTTTTACCATATTGAAAGCCGTTTGAGGATATAGCTGGTCAACAAAACAGGGTATGAATAATTGAACTCTCATTAGAAAAAGTATAAAACTAAATGCACAAAATATATATGCTATCGGGTGTATTTAAGCGCCAGCATTTTTAGTGCTGTTACTGCTGCTTCTTCGCCTTTGTTGCCATGTATTCCTCCTGTACGTTCATTGGCCTGCTCTTGTGTATCTACAGTGAGCACACCAAAAATGGTTGGAACGGGTAAGGTAAGGTTCAACTGCAACACTCCATCTGTGATGGCTCTGCATACATAATCGAAATGTGGAGTTCCTCCGCGTAGTACACAACCTAACGCTATAAACACCTGTGGCTTTTCAAATCTATCGTGATAACCTTCCCAGGAATTTTTAATCATAAATGGAATCTCAAAGGCACCGGGAACACTTATTACTTTGTAATTGGTCATCTCATACTGTTGGAGTATCCGGGTGCATCCATCTAACAACTTATCTACTATCTGTGAGTTCCACTCGGTATGCACAATAACGATACAGGCATCCTTTGGAAGAATGCCTGCATCAATGTTATAGAGGTTTTCATTGACTATCGCCATAATAATTTATCAAATTTTTAATCTGAAAAATCGCCAAGTTTTGCAAGATACCTGTCAACGTCAGAAGCTTTTTGAGAAAGAGGATAGTCCGTTTTTATTTTCTTAAAAAGATCAATCGCGTCTTTTGTTTTACCGGCAGATTGAGCAAAGAGTGCTGCTCGGAATAAAAATTCAGATGAGGTGAATTCATCTTTTTCGTTTACACTGGCTGCTTTTTTATAATAATTCAGCGCATCATCACTTTTATTTAATTCAGCGCTCGCATCGCCTAACATTCCAAGAGCACGGCTTTTTATCTGTGTGGCTCCATTGGCATCAAAATCTTTCAGATACTTTATTGATTTTTCAAATTGTCCCAGGTGGAGATAACAGGCACCGGCATAATAATCGCATAAATTAGCAGCCGGAGAGCCACTATATTGATTAATAATTTTTAAAGCTCCGGGATTAGTTCCATCTCCATTAAGAACCCTGGTAGCAAGTAAAAGCTTTGCAGAATCAGTAGCAGTGGTAAATTCTGTAAAATACTTTTGTGTTACGAAAACAATTTTATCAGCCTTTTCGTTATTAGGCATTTTAAACATATACTTGTAGATCAGCCATGCAGCAACGAGGACAATTATTGCAGATCCAATGTAGGTAATAGGTTTACTGTAATCTTCCCAAAAACCACGTGCTTTTTCTAAAACATCTACTTCTTTCGGGTGTACTTTAATGTCCGCCATATTTACTTTTTTGCCAAATATCGCTATTGCGATTAGTATTTACGAAGCCCTTCCGGGATTATTTTGTTAAGGATTCAATATTTTTAATCTAAAATAAAAGGATAATCCTTCTGAACGTAAACATCTTTATAGATTTCATCGTCATCCGGATAAGGGCTTTCTTCAGCAAAATGGACTGCGTCCGCTACTTCATTTTTTACCCTGTCATTTATCTTTTCGATCTCTTCATCGGTAATGCCAAAATTGTCTTTTAGTTTAACGACGGTAGTTTCCAGAGGATCTTTCAGTTTATACTCTTCCGTTTCTTCTTTGGTACGATATTTTGCAGGATCACTCATGCTATGTCCCTTGTAGCGATAGGTTTTAATTTCAAGTAAAGTAGGACCGCCTTTCTCCCTGGCTCTTCTCACTGCTCTCTCTACTGCCTCATGCACAGTTTCAGGAATCATTCCATCTACCTGATCTCCCGGCATTTCGTAAGCATCAGCAAGTTTATAGATATCAAGTACATTAGAAGTGCGTTCAACGGAAGTGCCCATGGCATAGTTGTTATTCTCACAAATAAACACGACAGGAAGCTTCCAAAGCATAGCCAGATTGAAGGTTTCATGTAAAATACCTTGACGTGCAGCACCGTCTCCAAAGAAACAAAGTACTACGTTGTCAGTGTCTTTATATTTTTCTGCGAAAGCAAGACCTGCGCCTGTGCCTATCTGTGCGCCCACGATTCCATGGCCTCCGAAAAATTTATGTTCTACTCCAAAAAAATGCATGCTCCCGCCCTTTCCTTTACTACACCCTGTGGCTTTGCCGTACAGTTCAGCCATACATTCTTTGGGGGTAATGCCTTTTGCAATTGCCAGGCCATGATCTCGATAGGCAGTGATAAAAATATCATCAGGCATAGTAGCTGTCATACAACCGGCGGCAATAGCCTCCTGCCCGATGTATAAATGACAAAAGCCTCTTATTTTCTGCATTCCGTACATCTGACCTGCTTTTTCTTCAAAGCGGCGGATTAAGAGCATGAGCTCGTACCAGTATAAATAAGTTTCTTTAGAAAACTTTGTAGCCAAGATTTTAAAATTTAGTTCGCAAAGATAAGGCAAAAAGAAAAAGTAAATTATCTCAAAAAAAACAAAAAAACATCCTAATTACTATTTTGACGTCCGGGAAAGAAATTATTTGAAGATTATCATTTCCAAGCCAGCCCTACAATATTTTAATTTAAAAGACCCGAGTAAAAAGAAACTCTAACTACTAAAGATAAATCACATTATCTTTTATCAAACTGGGTGAGATTTAGCATCGGGTCTATTCTTTCATTTGCCACGTACATCTCATCCCAGGTCATTGTCTCCTTCGCCTTGGCTGCGTTCCTGCCTAAAATGGCAGTAAGAGTGGATTCAGTGCCCTGCTGTGTTTCATTCAGATAGTTTTTAGTCTCAATACTATTAATAAAAGAGGTCACTTTATTTTTATCTGCGTCATAAAGGGATGACAGAAAAGCGCCTGAAGCTACCTGTTCAGGGGTTGCTTCTCCTTTTACAACACCGGAATCCCATTTCTTCTCCCCATTGATAAATACACCCCTGTTATAATGTGCCTCAGCAATTCCTTTCGTACCTATGAACCTGGCGCAAACATCGCCGAATTGAGCTCCTATCTGGGTAGAATGAATACTCATGTTCAGGTTGCCGGGATATTCATATACAACCTGGTAATTGTTCCAGGCATTGCCAAACTCAAGCCCATGATTAATACCTCCGTTACCCATTGCCAATACTGGATGTTGGCCGATAGCCCAGTTACAAACATCCAGCATGTGAATACCCTGATCTATTAATATGCCGCCTGATAATTCCAGAAAGTGAAAATGGTTCCTGATGCGTGCCCGGTCATAAGGCATATCCTTATAAGGATTTAGAGGTACCGCGGAAGAAAAATAATACAGATCAGCGCTTACAATATCTCCTATGTCTCCGTTATGAATTCTTTTGATTAGTTCAATATAAGGAGTAGCGTACCGGATTTCAAATCCTATGGCTACACTCAATTTCCCTTCAAGAGTTTTCCCTAACAATTCAATTTGCCTGCATCCTTCCACGTCAATAGCTGCCGGCTTTTCGCAGTAAGCATGCTTTCCTGCGGCAACAGCGGCTGAAAGAAATTCCGGATGCGTATAAGCGGGTGCAGATATCAGAACTGCATCAATAGATTTGTTCTCCAGCAATCTCATGTAAGCCTTAGATCCCTGGTATATGTTAGATTTTGCTATCGCAGGAAAGCCTTTATCAGCGTTCAATTTATTGAATTTCCCTTCTGCTATTTGCAATTGAGAGTCAAAAAGATCCGCCATCGCGATAATGTTGATATTCGTGTTTTTTGACATGGTGGAGATAACCGATGTGCCCCTGTTTCCACAACCAATAATTCCCATTCGGATGGTAGAGTTGGCTTGCGATCCAAAAACAATCCTGGGGCTTAAAATAGCTGCTGACGAAACAATAGCAGTATTTTTTACAAATGTTCTTCTTTTCATTTTTTTTAATTTTTGGTTGGGTTTAAAATTAGTGAAATATTATTCAGTACCTCGAGGGAAACTTCCAACTGCTGCCCGGGAGAGAGTTTGGCCTGATCGTCCTGCAGTCCAGAAATAACTAATTGAAAGTTACCCAGGTATTTGTAAGATGTTATGAATTCTGAAATAGAATTTAATTCCGGGATTAATTTTTTAAGATTAGAAAATTGGTAATATTCCAATTTATTAATGGCCTTCCTTATAATATACTCCGGTATCTCTGACAAAGTATATGGTTGGTCATTTTTGATCTGATCAAATAAAGGCTTGTGATCAAAAGCGTTGGCAGATGTTGAATATCCTGTTCTTAAATTCACTCTATGAGGTTGCTTTGTCAATTTTAAAAGTAGAGCAGAAGTATTCTTTTTATTAAATTGATGGGATTCTTTGTTAGTTTTCCGGGTTTTGTTTGATGACCTCATCTCTTTATTCTTTTCTTTAATACCGATATGTTGCAAGGCAGCATTTAATTCCTGAATATACCTTGGGTTGTAAGCACTGTGATAATAAAGTTCTTCGCATATTCTTAGTTCATGTGAGGTATTTCCATCAAACTTTCTTTCAAAAAGAGGCTGAATACCTTTTATTCTGAACGGGTAGTATCTGGCACCTCTTCCAATAAGCTGAGCTTCGGCCATCGTTGTTTTTCCGGGTTTAACGGCTCTCACATCCCTGGTGTCGTAAAGCTTTACTATATCGAAGAGGTTGAGCACATCCCAGCCTTCATTTAATTTGTCAACCGCAAAAATCGCCCTGTAATCATTAGTCTCATCTTCGAGAGAATTAACAGCCAATTGCTTTTGTTCACTTTCATCTTTGCTATTGACTGATAATAATTTATCCTCTGAAAAATCTTCTTTTAATTCTGATAAGAAATTTTCTAAAGTGATATGCCCTTTGTCCAAAAACTGGAATATCTTTTTTATTGAATTATCGTTATGTCTTTTCTTTATTTTTTCCAGATCAACGGCCTTCATTTTTTTTACTCCCTCTACAAACTCTTCAAAAAATGACTGGCTTTCCTTAATAGTTTTTGATTTAAAAAGTATGACTGGCTTTACTACCATTCCAAATTTCTCAAAAACTTTTCGCCTGTACTGGCTTAGCAGCACGCTTTGCAACGCTCTATCGAAAGGAGGAAGATCAGCCTGTAACACTTTTACTTCTTTGGAATAACCGTCAGCACGGAACTGCTTTAACGGATAATCGTAAATTAATTTATCACTGTATTTTTTTGAGATGCCCGTTAATGACAAATCAGCGGTTGCTGTGAACTCTAATAAGACATTTTCCGCATTTGCATTAAGTATCCTGTTGACTGTCCCTTCCCAACTGATCATTTCGTCTTTTTCTTTTGCATCCAATTCATTTATCTTCTTGGTTTCAGCATTAAGATGATGGGCTTCATCAGAGATGAGAACGGTTTTATTATCTTCGAAATCATCGTAAGTAAGATTATTTTCTTTAGGGGTATTCAATCTTGAGTGAAGCCCCTGTATGGTTGAAAAAACAATATTAATATCATCTTCATTTGCTGACTGAAAATTTTCCACTTCCTTGATTTGTATGGATTTATCTTTGATAGAAATGTTATTGGCAAAAAGATATTTAGACGAAGAAGTATTGAAGAAATTATCCTTTGTTTTTTCAATAATATTGGTACTGTTTACAAAAAACAAAAAATTGCGATAGCCTTTTTCGTACAAATAAATTATAAGGCCAGCCATTATGAGTGTTTTACCGCTGCCGGTAGCCATGTGGTAAAGCAAATGGACAGGAATATTTTTAGTATACCGGTATTTATTCCAATAAAAATCGAATCTTCCGAAGGCTTCCTTTTGATAAGGTCTCGGGCTAAAGCTTCCTTTCAAATTTGTATAAATAAATCCCGGCACGAGAGATTTTGATCGATCAAAATATCCTGTTTTTAAATTTAAATCTAGTATCTGGCTGAGTGTTAGCATGGTTTATAAAAAGCCTTTTTGTGCAAGAATCGGTTCCGACCCCCACAATTTATGAATCAGCCTGACATCTAATGGAAGAAAGCTTGACGACCCGTCGGGATTAAAATTTTCGGGGCAATAAAGAATTTTATTTTCAATCCAGCAAGTTCGCTTGCCAGAGCCTGTTATGATCTTAATGAAGTCATTATTAAATTTTTCTCGTATAAATTTTAAATCTAAAATGATCCATTTAATAAAATTGGTAAGGGTGTGCCTTTTATCGCCTGCTTTACTTCCATTACATATTCCATACACTAAATAATCCGCTTTTATTTTATAAAATTCTGATTTTACTCTATTAGGATCAGGGTTCGATTCTCTTCGAAAACGTAATGTTGCATCATTGTATTTATTTGCATAAAAATTATCTCGAAATCTTTCCTGCACAGTTATCCTTGGACGTTCATTATCTGCAAAAATATAATCTATTCCATGGTTGAGATCAAGTTCCATTGCTTCCTTTTTCCTGATGGAAATCACCTCCCAACCCAAAGTCTCGTAAATATAAGGGATAGCAAGGCTATGGTGAACAAATGTTGAGAATGCCCAGTCGCGATCTGTTTTAGACACAATACTTATTTTATTTTTAGCGAATAAAATTCTTTATTCAACCTGATCTCATCAGGTGATAATTGATAACTTTTATCTTCTGCTTCAGAATAAGGCACATACAAAAAATTGAGGTCCAGCAAAGATACCAGGCAACGTTTTTGATTTTCTAAATCGAGACTGGCAAATTCTCTATCATCATTTTCTAACGCAGCCAAGTCCACTGAATAGTTAATAAAACCATTTTCTAAGATTTCATTTAATATGATAGTTAGCTCATTTTTCTCCTTTGCTTTGAATATCCTATCAATATAAAATTGATTGTATTTCTTTAATTCAAAGTAAACAAAAGAACCTCCGCCCTTCCACCGAATGCTTTTACTGATACCGGTTTGATCTCCCTTAATTACATTTTGCAGTCGCACTAAACTATCATTTTCGCCATAGTCCATTTGTTCAATTCCAATATATCTTCTTTTTAATTTATGGGCTACAGCAGCGGTGGTTCCGCTGCCCAAGTGATAATCCAAAACAATATCGTTTTCATCACTTGCCATCTCGATGATTCTTCTTAAGAGTTTTTCTGGTTTCTTGCCGTTGTTGAATGAAATACCTCCTTCACTGGATGGAGTGGTGCCTATGTCAAGCCACAGATCAGAAGCTAAAACACCGAAATAGTTTTTCCCATTTTCATTCAGAATCCTTTCCCTTAAAGGTACCAAGGCTCCCCCTTCATAAACCAATGATATTTCTTTTGAAGAGTTCAGGTATTCTTCCACTTTGCCTTTGCTCTTATTCTTTTCTGCAAACGTTTTGAATTTCACCCCTGCTTTTTTTATATTTTTTTCAAGCGAATAAATATGTTCCGGATTTTTTAACGCATAAGAAATAAATTCTTGCTCTATACTATTTATCTCAAAAGAGGAAATGCCTTTTTTCTTTCTACCACTAAGATGTTTTTCGAAAAGTTCCTTGCTTACATCTTTAATAATATATTCATCACCTTTATTTATTACTTCATACTTGTAGTTTTTATTATATTCTGTCTTCGTATAAAAAGGCCTGAACCTGAATGAACGAGATTTAGAGTAAAAAAGAATATTTTCCTTTACTTTAAATAACCTTTCCCCCCTTTTTACATTGATGGCATTTACTCCACTTTCGGTACTAGACTTGATAACGATATTTTCTTTAAAATTATCCCGGCCAAATATTTCATCACAAAGAACTTTTAAATAAGCATACTCTGTGTCGTCAACCTGTATAAAAATAGAGCCTTCGCGGGATAATAATTCCCAGGCTATTTCCAGACGATTCTTCATAAAAGTGAGCCAGGTGGAATGACTAAAACTGTCGTTGTATAAAAAGCTGTCAGAGCCCGTATTGTAAGGAGGATCGATGTAAATCAATTTTATTTTATTGGCATATATTCTCTTGAGAGAATGTAGTGCCAATAAATTATTGCCTCTTATGATAAAATTATCTGACGCTTCCAATGTTTTTGGAATCTCTTTACCGGTATGGGAGAATTTTAAAAAGTTAGTAAATGCTTTTGGATGAAGTAACCTGTCAATTTGATCAGGTGCAAGCGCTTCATTCCAGAATGTTTCATTTCTTTTGGTGTCTTCTTTTCGTTGGGCGCCTTCAAGAATACAATCTTTATAGGGCCACACCAGAATTACCTCTTTGTTGGACGAGAGATACTGATCATTTGAAGAAAGCCCTATTTTATTTTTAAACGTTGTGAAGCTATCCGGAAGAAAGTCTTTATTACTAATGAATTTTTGAAATTTTATTTTGTCAAAGACAAGCACATCGTCTAGCTGCTGAAAGAAATGTTTTTTAATTTCATGATTTGAGATCAGTAAATGAATAAGTTTTGGATCCAGTTTTAATGTTAATTCAATAATCTTATTGCGAAGCAGTTTGCCATTGGAAACGATACGCTCATCTTGTTGTAAAAGAGTGGTAAGATTATTTAATAAATTTTGCATGCTTATTATAGTGAGTATTTATGCCGAAAGCTACGGGCTAAATCAGGCAGATTTTCTTTTAAAAATGAATTAAATATAGCGCTTCAATATTAAATTATTTTCATAACAATTATTTGAGATTTTTCTCTTAAAAATTAACCGATAATTTTGTAATATTGAGTTACGGATAAACCGA
This sequence comes from Ginsengibacter sp., assembly GCA_039935935.1. GTDB lineage: Bacteria > Bacteroidota > Bacteroidia > Chitinophagales > Chitinophagaceae > Ginsengibacter. Next base: position 12,179 of record JBDTJI010000116.1, read on the forward strand.
CCAGTTTTAATTAAACCAATTGTTCTTTACAAAAATTATGCAGGATATAGAACCATACGATAACTGGCATCATTTATATACTTCGGAAAATGATGAGCACTCGCCGTTTTACGGTCGTGAGTACAGCCAGTTTGAATTTGTCAATACAATCTATAATTATTATATCCATCCGTTATGGGATGAATTTGGAAGCCGCACTTTGTACCTTAAAGTTTTGATAGCCGATTATGATGAACAATATGTCATTATGGAATTAATAGGTGAGTGGAACGATGCGATCGAAAATGACATTATGCAACTGAAGCGTGAGGTAATTGATGATTTTTTGCGCGAAGGGATTACCAAGTTTATTTTAATAACGGAAAATGTGCTGAACTTTCATAGTAGCGATGACTGCTATTATGAAGAGTGGTATGAAGATGTAGAAGATAAAGGCGGGTGGATTAGCTTCTTAAACATGCCTGAGCAAACAAGACATGATTTTATTAAAGCGAGGATAACTAATTATGTGGAGATCATTAGTTTTG
>JBDTJI010000117.1:0-6802 GCA_039935935.1 Ginsengibacter sp.
TATTGGCAAATCTTCCTCTGTCGTTTTTTGATTGGGATTGAATAAAAGAAGATTTTTATCATATAAATTATAAACACCTTTAAAGTCTCTTCCCATTCCGATAGGCCAGCTTAACGGATGTAGCTGGATCTTTAGTTCAGATTCTATTTCATCTAAAAGATCGAAAGGGTTTTTACCATCACGATCCAGTTTATTTACAAAAACAATCACAGGTGTATCGCGCATCCGGCATACTTCCATTAATCTTTTTGTTTGTTCTTCCACTCCCTTTACACAGTCTATTACCAGCACCACACTATCTACGGCTGTTAAAGTACGGAATGTATCTTCTGCAAAGTCTTTGTGGCCGGGAGTATCCAGCAGGTTTATCAAAATGTTTTTGTATTCAAAACTCATCACAGAAGTCGCTACGGAAATACCACGTTGCCGTTCTATATCCATAAAATCGGAGGTGGCATGTTTTTTAATTTTGTTGCTTTTTACAGCGCCAGCCGTTTGTATAGCTCCTCCAAAAAGTAAAAATTTTTCGGTGAGCGTTGTCTTACCCGCATCAGGGTGAGAGATGATCGCAAACGTTCTGCGTTTCTTTATTTCACTAGTCTGTTTCGAATTTTCAGCCTGCATCTTCTTTAAAAAAAATTTGGCTGCGAAGTTAAGTTAATACTGAATTCTTTACAGGATGGTAACTGTAAATAGTTTTACAAAAATTAGTTTTAAGAAGTTTTACCAATAACTTCGGTATATTAAAAAAAATGTTTATAAAATTGCGAATTTAATTTCTACTATTGAAATGTGGAACACAAGAAGTGCGTGCAGCCCTTAAGTTAAAAGAGATGAAATGACCAGACCAGTCCGGGCAATTTTGTTTAACCATCGCCGTGCAATAATTTACCGGTTGTTATTCTTTGATTTGGTTTCACTAACAAAAATTGCCAGAAGGCAGACGGTTTTCGTACTAAATAAAATGACCTAAAATGATCAAAAAAATAAGTATGGTATGGATGGTGCTAATAGTTGGTTTAGCTACGGCTATTGGTCAGAAGATAAATATACCGAGAGTTATTGCTGATGCAGAAACACAAACCAGGTTGATGCTGACAGAAATTCTCAAAGCAAAGAATAATAGCCCTTCCCTGGTTTCGCCTCACGTTTTAAAGAAAGGCAAATTAGAGTTGGTGCCATCCGGTGGCTGGACCAGTGGCTTCTTCCCCGGTGAGCTTTGGTATTTATATGAACTCACAGGTAAAAAAACCTGGGAATCTGAAGCGCGAAAATTTACGGCTAACATTGAAAAAGAAAAATTTAATGACGGTACTAATGATATGGGTTTTAAAATTTATTGCAGTTTCGGCAATGGCTATCGTCTTACCAACGATGCACATTATAAAGACGTAATTATCCAGTCTGCAAAAACATTAGCCACAAGGTTTAATCCCAAAGCAGGCGTAATCCGTTCGTGGGATTCTTATAAGAACAAATGGGACTACCCGGTTAACATTGACAATATGATGAACCTGGAAATTTTATTTGAAGCTACCAAACTAAAAGGCGATTCTTCCTTTTATAATATTGCTGTAAGCCATGCCAATCAAACTTTGAAGAATCATTTTCGGCCTGATTTCAGTTCATATCACGTGGTAGATTACGATACTATTACCAGCCAGGTTATTAAGAAAACCACGCACCAGGGATACTGCGATCAATCCGCATGGGCACGTGGCCAGGCATGGGGGTTATACGGGTATGTAATGTGTTATCGAGAGACCAGGAACAAAGCCTATTTACAACAGGCAGAGCACATCGCTTCTTTTATTTTACATAATCCCAATATGCCCCCGGATCTGGTACCTTTTTGGGATTTGGATGCGCCTCATGTTACCGATGAACCAAGAGATGCATCTGCTGCAGCTATTACTGCAAGCGCTTTGTATGAATTAAGCACTTATGGAAAAAGTAATAAGAAATATAAGCTCACAGCAGATAAAATAATAAAAAGTCTTACGGATAACTATCGCTCTCCGTTGGGACAAAACAAAGGGTTTATTCTTTTACATAGTACAGGTTCCAAACCATCCAACAGTGAAATAGACGTACCCATTATTTATGCAGATTATTATTTTTTAGAGTCTTTGTTGCGAAAGAAAAAACTGGATGCAGGTAAAAAATTATTGAATTAAGCGCATTGGTCGTGATGACTTGAATTGCAAAGCCAGCCTGTTCAAAGTTCACCAGTTTTCAGGAGCTGAAATCATCGTCATATCTCTGACTTATAGTATATTGCAAGTTGGCAGGCCGTTTTATGGAGGTACGATCAAGACACGAAATAATTGAAAAGCCTGCTATTTGTGTTTCTTTTTGTTCAAGCAAAAAAGAAAAAATTCAGAACAGCAGGTAATTCAAAATGAAAGATTTTACGCCTTCACGATCTAAACATCTAATTCTATAAAATTTATCAGACCGCATTACCCAAAACAAATAAAATGGAAAATAGAGACAATTTTAAAATAATAGGGATAGCAACCGAAACGACAAATGAAAACGGAAAATCAGCCGAAGACCTGGGCAAACTCTGGGAGCGTTTTTACACAGAAAATGTTGCAGGCCAAATCCAAAATAAAACGAGCGATGAGATTTATTCGGTTTACACAGACTATGAATCAGATTATACAGGAAAGTATCTTACAATAATCGGACTGAAAGTGGATTCTATTGACGAAATTCCGGACGGTCTTACCGGACGAGAATTTAAAGGAGGAAAGTACCAAAAATTTATTGCGAAAGGACCAATGCCCAACGCTGTAGCTGAAACATGGCGGGAGATTTGGGCAAAAGATAAAGAACTAAACCGAAAATATACCGCGGACATTGAAGTGTATGGAACAAAATCACAAAACGGGGAAAATTCGGAAGTGGAAATATTCATTGCGATTGAATAAAAATGAAATCCCAGCTATAGAGTACAAACTAAAACTAACAGAAATGAAAACACATACAACAAACTACCAGAACACATTTATTGAAATTGCTGAAGATTGTCCGGCAAACACGGGAGAAGTGCCGGCAACAAAGGGTGACAATAAATCTGCAGCAAATCTTCAATTTGAAATGTTATACGACAATCCCTACAAATACACATCAGACGATGTACTATTTTCCGTTTTTGCTACCCGAAATGGCTTTTCAAAAAATGAATGGGACGAACAAAGGGCGGAGTTCTTCTCCAAAGGCCAAGCCTGTTTTCGGGCATCGCCATTGACCAAAAGATACGGATTTGGAATTCATTGTGATGATAAAGGTAAAGTTGCACTGTATGGAATGGAAACAACAGAATATGCGAAATTCGTAAAGGATGAATCCATCAAAAAAGTAAAGGCTATGCGCTCAGAAAGAATTTAAAATAAGAAATTATTGACTTTGCAATTACCGGTATAAATTGGATTGGAGTAGTCATAGCAACTATTGTTTTATAGTGCATTTGCGGGAATTTGGCGCAGACAGTTTACGTTCAAAAATAAAAACGGAAAAACGCAATGGGCTTTAAAGACCTGATGAAAAAAGCTTTGAAAGCATTCTTTTTTTGAGTCCGCGGAAGTTTGTTGGATCGAAACGTTCGGGTCAATAGTTTTATACAGATCGTAATCACGTTAATGGAGTCTATCACTTAAAAGTACGTCATTGCGAAACGCCAGATTAATGCGTTTTATTTTGGTACACCTCATGGCGATGAAGCAATCTGTCCATTAATACGCCAGTTATCAGGCTTTAACCTTCAATTTGAGAGATTGCTTCCGCTTATCGGCATGCATTATAGTTTGAAGTTCACTGACACGCTTCGCAATGATGGACAATAATGATGTTCTTACTTTCAATTGATGAAGCATGAACGTTGCGGCACCTGGTAGTAGGTTTCATTGTCAGATAACTCTTTTGGGAACCCAAAATTATCTACTGGCAATAAGGTATTGGGGTAATGGTCAGATTACTGAAATAATTTTGACCTATCCGCTTTATTCATTTACAATTAAATTTTAGGAAATTAAAGAATTCATTCTTATTTTCAGACACGAAAATGCAAACGGAAAATTTTCGTCAGAGCAGATGCAACAATGGATGAATCAACAAAAGGAATGAATAGACATTGGTAACTTGTAGTCGTTACGATAGCTGATTTGGACCTTGATAAAACTCATTCCGTCTCTTTTTTGGGGCAAGGTTGTTGTTCTTGGTTACTGATTACTTGTTTTTTTCTAATAAAAAACAGATTTTTTTAAAACATAACCATTAAAATAAAATTATGAAAATTAAAAACCCCGTAGCCTGGTTTGAAATTTATGTTAACGACATAGAAAGAGCCAAAAAATTTTATGAAACAGTACTCAATACCAAATTGAGTGAGCTTCCGATGCCGGAATTACCGGACAATGAAGCTGACACGAAAATGCTTGCTTTCCCCATGGAAATGGATGTTGAAGGTGCGGCAGGTGCCCTTGTAAAAATGAGTAGTATTAAGGCCGGAGGCAATTCTACAATAGTCTATTTTGGCAGTGACGATTGCGGCATTGAAGAAAGCAGAATTAAAGAAGCCGGCGGAAAAATCTTACAAGGTAAGCAGTCACTCGGAGAATTTGGTTTTATGGTGTTAGCTAATGATACAGAAGGAAATACATTTGGTATTCATTCGCAAGCCTGAAATAAAAACAGATAAAAAGTTTAATCAATATTTCACGCAGAGAGTTTGGATGACATGAAATATCTTCTTGAAGTTCATCCGAATTTAAAGCTATAAGTAAAGATGAGATTGAAGTGTCTGAATTGGTAGAATGAATATTCCAAAATGAAAACATGTATGCAAACAATCACATTGGTCGTGATGACCTGATTTACAAAGCCAACCTGTCCAAGATTAATCAGTTGAAAGGATTTTTTTTGCTTGCATCCCGTTTTATCGGGAGTCTTTTTTGTTCAAGCAAAAAAGAAAAAGAATCAGCACAGCGATTGAATTCGGTATTCGAGATTTTACGCGTTCCCGATTTAACTGCTTAATTCTAAAAAGAAAATAATTTAAAACATGAGTTAAATATTTTTTTTTAACGGCCTTAGTAATGTTTAGCTTGCAAACTAAACTCCTGAATCTAAAAAAAATCACAGATCTAATTCCATCACATAATCATTCATAAAATATCCATCTCCGATATCAATATCTTCTTCTTTGATTATTGTAAATCCATATTTTTCATAAAAATGTAATGCTTTGTTATACCGGTTTACATTCAATTGTAATGAGCAGGCACCATTGCTTTTAATGCGATCGGCGATATAATCTAAAATCTGTCTTCCTATATATTTTCCCTGCTGTGCCGGCAGCACATAAATTTTATTCAAATGATAAACCGTTGGATCATCGGCGTGTGCTGAGAATGAAGCGAAGCCAACCGGATCTTCCTCATCAGAAACAATTATCAATTGATGTTTCAATATGTTCACCTGGTTTTGTAGTGAAGACACAGAATAAAAATTATTGAGCATGTATTTCACCTGATCCCCGCCTAAAATTTCAGTATAAGCAGATGGCCATATTGCATACGCAAGTCGTCTGATGATGTCAAGGCCTTCAATACCCGTTTCCCGGAACGTTATCATTTATTGAATAGTAATTTTTAATTCAGGTGCGAAGAATTTTCTTCCTTGTTTATCCTTTACCACGATATCAAAAAAATAAAGTTGCTCATCTTTCTGAAACTGATCTTTAGTGTTATCTATCCATACTTTTGGTAAAGGAGTAGAAAAGAACCGATCTGCTACTATGGTAAAAGTTGCTTCTTTCCTGCCGGTCTCATCATTTTGAACCATACTTTTTCTCTTGTAAAGAAACTGATAGGAATCAATCAGATACCTATTGTCTTTATCATCCACAATTTTTAAAGGCAACCCTATCAGTTGATCTGCTTCTTCTTTTGTCACGGCTGCACCGTTCTGATTGATACCCAAATAGGTTTTCACCACAGGCGGTTTGAACTTTGGTTCGTTAGTGATGACCGTTTTGTCTTGTGCAATTATTGCTGAGGTAAGAAACAGTAAATAAAAAAAAATTGACCGTTTTAATATAATTTTCATACGGGATTTGATTAAAATAATAAGAATTTAACTCATCAGGCTGAATACTATTTTCATGAGCCGGAATACATTATAGCTCAAATTATTCTACTTTAGTTTTAATGATGTCACAATTAATTCTCTTTAACCTGAGTACCAGTATTGAAGTTCCGATTTCTCAGCTTTATTATCCTATTTTAATATTGCGTGCTATGCAAGTTGAAAAAAATTCGGCGGACTTCCTATCTTATTTATCAATAAGATCTCATGTATAAGGGATGAATATTTTAAATGAAAAAGGATTGTGAAAAATTAGCGATTTAAAGTTGATAATATTTCAATCACTTAAAAAAAAAGACCCTTGACACAAGTTACTAAATCAGATCTTTGCGGAAATTGGCTTTGCAGTGTTCTTTAATGGATGGGCGATTTTAGATTACAGAAAAAGGTCTTAGCGGAAAAGAAATAAATTCGATTCATCTATTTCTTATGGCAATAATAAAATATAGGTCAAAAAATTGAAAAAATATTTTTGAAAAAGTGGCGCTTTCTTGTCCAAATACAATATTTTTAAAATTCTAGAATTTATAATCACTAGCGCTTTTTCAAAAATTTTTTCCAACTGGTATGACGCATTAAAAAAGCCGATAATATTGACCGGTGCAAACGATAACTTCAATATTGAAAGATTTGTGCAATATAATTTTCA
>JBDTJI010000118.1:0-5164 GCA_039935935.1 Ginsengibacter sp.
CCACGCCCAATGAAGACACCCTTGATTTTTATTTCGGCGGAAGTCAGCATCCTTCCTTTTCTATCAAATTTTCAGACCTGTTTTCAGGTAAAATATCACCTTTTACATTACCATTATGTGGCAACCAGTTGGGAGGTTATTATTGCTATTTTCCTATACTTTACCAGAATGGTTGTAAAATAGTTTCGCGGGGAAAGCATATACAGTTTTACCAGATCCAATACAGAAATTTCCCGGACGGTTACCGGGTAAAAAACTTTAACCACAACTTAAATAGTGACGAGAAATCTTCTTATGAAAAATTGATTACAGCATGGGATAGAACTTATGATCCTTCACTCGAAAAAAATAGCAGTATAAAGTCCATTCATTCCGACAAAGTGTTGTCGCCTGGCGAAACCATTACACTTGCCACGATCAATAATGGTGGCAGAATTGTGGGGATAAAATTGAAGCCGGCAGAAATATTCACCGGCCTTCAAAAACAAATTGACATTCGTATTTCATGGGATGATGAGAAATACCCTGCCATATATGCTCCAGTGGCTGATTTTTTTGGCTACGCATTTGGTAAACCATCTATGCAAAGCCTGTTATTGGGGTCGGCCAATGACATCAATTATTGTTATTTCCCTATGCCGTTCGACAGTAAGGCAAAAATAGAATTGATCTATCGTCCTTTGCCTGACCGGAAGAAGTTGGAGCCATTGCGCATCAAAGCTGATATTTATTATTCTTCTGAAAAAAGAAACCCAAAAACCGAGGGTAAGTTTTATGCCCTTTGGAATAAAGACATTAATCCTCCTTTGGGAAAGCCTCATGTATTTTTAGATGGAAAAGGAAAGGGCCATTACGTGGGCACTATACTCCAGGCACAAGGGCTCAGGCCGGGAATGACGCGATTTTTTGAAGGAGACGATGTTACGTTTATTGATGGAAAAATGACTATGCATGGTACGGGCTCCGAGGATTATTTTAATGGAGGATGGTATGCGCTCCTTGATCGTTGGGACAGAAAGATGAGTTTGCCATTACACGGTTCATTGGATTATTCATTGCCCTTTGCACGTACCGGTGGGTATCGGTTATTTTTATCAGATAAAATGTCTTTTGATAAAAGTATTCAACATACGATGGAACATGGCCCGGAGAATAATAATATTCCGGTGGATTATACTTCAGTTGCCTTGTATTATGCAACGGCTGCCGTCAGTCCATTGCAACAGCCAACTAATGAACTTACCAAAGTATTTATTCCGGATACCATGATGATTTACCGGCAGCTAATGAAGTTCAGTTTCGATGGAACTTTCACGATGGATGGTGATGCATTTATTACCAGAAAAGGTGGGCACTTACAAATAGACCTGGCAGAAATACCAAAGGGTAAGTATCAATTATATGTGGATGGCGAGACGAGTGAAGATGGTGCGGCCATCACCATTTGGCAGCGGCAAACACTGGTAAGTAAGCCGGTTTCTTTTTATTCTCCTGCGAAAGAAAAAAAACAAATTTATTTATGCGACATCACCATTGATGATTTTAAGAATACCATCACCTTACATTTCGATGGTGATGAAAATAAAAGAGTGAGCATTGAACGGCTTGTGCTGATCAGAAAATAATTGGAATTTGGGCGGCTGCCTGGGACCAATTAATATTTTGAGGTGCGGATAACCTATTTTGATATTGAGGCACAGGACGATGCTCCAAAAGAAAATTCATTGAAAACAGAAAGCTCTGTAAGAGCGGTATATCAGTAGAAATAAATTATAGCAGGTAAATAAATAATGCAGATTTTTATTTCTGATGGTATAAGAAAGATTCGTGAAAATTAGTGTAATTCCTGTCTGAATGGCTTCAGTCAGTCAGGCGTGGCAAAAGACATTTGAGCTGAAAGCTCAAATAAAACTAACTCAGCATATTATTCAATCCTTCTTTCTCAAATAAGATACGGCCTATTTTTAGATCCGACCAACCCGGTTTTAATTTATAAGTAAACACCGGCGTGTTTTCTCTTAATTCGCACTCAATATAACAAGTAGAAACTTTATCATTTTTGATCTCTTCTATTTCTTTTAGTTGATGAAGATGAGTGGATATAAAAAAGTAAGAGTTGGTAAATTTAGTAAGACCTTTTATCGTGGCAGTACTTATATCCAAAGCATCTTGAATATTGGTTCCCCTGAATAATTCATCAAACACTGCAAAGCATTTAGCGCCTTGTAACGCTTCTTCCACCACATTTTTTAACGTAATTATTTCCGTCATAAAATGGCTATAACCACTTACGATGCTATCGGTAAGATTAATAGCTACAGATATGTTGTCAAAAAATGGAATCACTGCTTTTGTAGCGGGCACAGCTAATCCCTGGTGACCGAGATAAACGCATAAACTGATCGCTTTTAGAAAAGTAGATTTACCAGACATATTTGGCCCGGTTAACAGGATCACATTTCGTGTAGCCGTTATATCATTCGGCACAGGATTTTTTAAAAGCGGATGATAAAGGCCTTGTATAGAAAAGGTAGAATTATCAAAGGCAGGAAAAACAAATCCATGCGCTACAATGCCCTTGCTCACCGAGAGATAGGCTTCAAATAAAAACCATCGATTCCAGAAAGCAGCCGCCTGTCCGTTGGTTACTTTTTCAGTAATAATTCCCATCAACTCCACAATCTGGCTGACATTTAAAGTTTTCTTTTTCTCATAGATCTTTTGATAATGCGGCAAATTAAAATCTATCAGAAAGCGATTGAGTAAATCCAATTCAGACGCATATTCCGGGGGGAACAGTTTTGTGTCCAGTTTTTCAAAATAATCTGTTTGTATTTTACTAAAAAGCCGAACCAGTAAAATTAATCGTCCTCTTCTCTGACTTCTTTCCTTCTCAGAAAACCGAAGTTTCCATTTCATGTTTGCAGCAAAAAAATGACCTACGCCAAAGGTTTCAAAGAAGTCGTATATCTCTGATAAATTGAAACGTGAAAAAGAATATTCTTTCCATATTTCATGGTTAGCGACATATCCTTTCAGTACCTGCTGCCTGTGCAATATATCTTCCATTGATCCAGGTGGCTCTGTTACTAAACGACGTACTGCTTTTCCAGAGAATAAATTAAAAGTGAAATCAAACAAAGGAAGTATTTCTTCTTCGATATGTAAATCACCGGTATTTGTCATTTTGCTGTTTCTAAATTATTGCCACGAGCCTGTCTTTGTCGGCAAACTGTTTATGCAAACTTGACAGTCGGCAGACAAGTTAACACGAATTTTTTACTATTTATTGGACGGCGCTACTTCTATGGTTATTCAAAAATGACAAATCCGGTTTTTTGTTGTTTTACTGGAATGCAAGATTTTTTATAAATTTTAACCTCACAAAAAATCAGATTGATTCTGCTACTGCTGGTGCCCTGACGATGACTTTTTGCTTGTGTTGAAGAAGAAAAATACCTATTACCCAGATTCTGAAATTTAGAATTGAGAGAAGATACTTAATAGCAGAAAAACAAATACTTCCTGTTGCGCTGCAAGTGTTTGCGAGTAATTGAAAGATATTTTAAATAAATACATCTATGTGATATTTACTTTTATCAGATAAAGCAATTATTTTGTAAAATTTGGCACTGACAACTTTTCATGTATTTTTTACGTTGTATATTGCAAATGTATCTATTAAAATTATGCAACAAGGCAATCTTAAAGGTGAGAAAAAGTTTGGAACAAAGTCTGTAAAAGTAGATTTACAGGTTTTGTTTTTTGAAGAAGACAACATTCATTACGCTTATATGCCTTCCTTCGATTTAACCGGATACGGCAATACAGAAGCAGAAGCTAAAGACAGCCTGACTGTAGTCTTAGATGAATTTTTAAGATATACTTTAAATAAAAATACCTTGTTTATAGAAATGCAAAGACTTGGTTGGAAAATAAGAAGCAAGAAAAAGCCAATGCATGCACCACAAATGTCTGACTTGATAAATACCAATGACCAGTTGAAAAATATTGTCAATTCAAAACAATATACTACATCAAACTATCAAGTTAACGTACCATCCTTTATTTAATGTCGGCCAACTCATTAAAAAATGTGTCTTTAAAGAATTGTAGAAAATTTTTGCAATCTACAGGTTGTCAACATAAGCGTACTACCGGTGGCCATGAACATTGGACAAGGTCGGATTTATTACGCCCGATAACAATTCAAACACATATTGACCCTGTCCCGGAAAGAATTATGAAGCAAATTATCAATGCTTTGGAAATTGATAAGGACGAGTTTCAGGAAATACTAAAAAGTTTGTAGTGGGCCTTCTTCATTATGTAAGTCACCAGTATAGGTCATTTTATAGTTCTTAAATTATTAGTGCGAACTTGTCTTTGCCGTAAGGTTACTCAAACCTGCCTGGCGGCAGACAAGTTAACACCAATTTTTGCTATTTATTGAAGAGTACCATTTCTATGAATTATTAAAAAATATTGCTCATTCTAATCATTGCGCAAAATTATCTGTTCTCCCATCAATTCTCATTATGGTGTTTTTTGCCAGTAACAAGATTCTTCTTGTCTCTTCCAAAATGTATTTGTAATCCAAGCCCACTATTGATAGTGCCCGATATTGTTTGCCCGAAATCGTCTGATATAGAATGCTTGTACCCGACAGTAAATTCCAAAGCAACCTGGTCCGATAAAAAAATGGATGGTCCTGCCGAAACAGAATACCCTTTGGTCTTTTCATAATAGACGGAGCCGGATAAGTTTCTCCATTTAGTTTTACTATGAATATAGCTGGCATCTATAAAGACATTTACTTTTTTGGGAGTCGGCAGCAGATAGAATCTTAGAAATGGAGTAAGTGAAGTAGCAGTGGAATGGGTTTCAAGATAATCTGATTTATATTCATACGAACTAAAGTCAACTCTTAACCCGCCTGCCAGATTATCAACAAGGAAATAACCAACGGAAGGCAATATAAAAAAGTTATTTGACGTAGTGGAAGAATTAATTGAGTTTTCTTCTTTGACTGATTCGAAATGAATGCTGCCGCCTAAAAGGTATTGCCCCTTCTTTATTTGAGAAAATGCCGTTATTGTAATTATGGACATTAAAGTGAAAAGTATACCTGTCTTCATAATTAAATTTAAAAAATTAAAAATCA
>JBDTJI010000119.1:0-29499 GCA_039935935.1 Ginsengibacter sp.
GAACCACTATTATTTTCAGCACACATCGTATGGAGCAGGTAGAAGAAATCTGTGATAAAATAGTACTTGTAAACAAAGGAAAAAAAATACTGGACGGTAGCTTAAAACAAATTAAAGATGATTTTAAACAACATCTTTTTAAAATAGGATTTGACAAGTTACCCGAAACTATTGAAAGTAGTGTCTTTGAAATTGTTGGCTCTAAAGAAAACCACTTTACGGTAAAAATCATAGATGGAAATAAGCCCACAGATGTATTACAGGAATTTTTAAATCACAAAGCAGGCATAGTCTCTTTCAATGAAATTTTGCCATCACTTAATGAAATCTTTATAAAAGTGGCGGGAGATCAGCAATAAGCATCGGGAGCTATCGGTATCAAATGTGCAAAAGGCAATCAGCAAAGCAGTCGGCACCTCAGGTCAGACTGCGGGTCAAGTTTTTAAAAATTGCAACAAAGACATTAGTAAGTAGGAGTCGTAGCAATGAGCAATCGGCAAGAAACAATAAGCAAGAATTATTAACCAATAAACCAGTACCATGAATAAAATCTGGCTGATCATAAAAAGAGAATATTCGACTCGTGTGAGAAATAAAACTTTCATTCTATCAACGATATTGCTTCCCTTATTTTTTATAGGATTTATTGTTGCATCTGCGTATTTCTCCATCAGCAGCGTAGAAGAACAAAAAGTGGCGGTTGTTGATAGCAATGGTATTTTTAGGAATAGCTTTCAAAGTGATCAATTAATTAATTATGAATTTCCTTCGGATGTTAATGCTGACAACTTTAAAAAAAAGGGCTACTCTGCATTTTTGCTCATTCCTGAAAACTATAACTCCGGAGATGATTCCATTTCTTTAGTTTCAACCAAACAATTAGGAATAGATGCAGAAGACAGAATCAGAGATCAGATTAATGATGCTATCAGAAACGAGACGTTTATCAAAAATAATATTAATAAAAGCATTCTGGATTCTATCAATAAAATCAAGGAAGATCAATTATACAAATTCAGCACCGTAATAAAACAAGGTACTAAAACCGAGCAATCTAATTCGAAACTTTCGTCCGGAATAGGCTATGGAAGCGGCATATTAATATACATGACATTATTTATCTATGGAGCGGCAGTGATGCGTGGGGTGATGGAAGAAAAGATGAATCGTATCGCAGAAGTCATCATCAGCTCGGTTAAGCCTTTTCAATTAATGTCAGGAAAGATACTCGGTATTGCAGCAGTAGGCCTTACGCAATTATTAATCTGGATTATTCTGATTCTCGCCTTGTCCTCAGTTTCATCTATGTTTTTTTCTGCTGATACTTTACAACATGTACAGGCTATGAATTCGTCAATAGGCGCAGTCAGTGAGAGTTCCGCTGCGATGAATTTCATTAGCTCAAAATCTCTTTTTCTGTCAGCCAACTGGGCATTGATTATTCCTTGTTTCCTGTTTTATTTTATTGCCGGGTATCTTTTCTACGCTTCTTTATTTGCGGCAGTAGGAAGTGTAGTTAATGAAGATCCGCAGGAAGCGCAATCCCTGATGTTACCTATTACCATGCCCCTTCTTTTATCATTTATAATCATGACGGCAGCAGTGGCAAAACCTGATTCCCCGATGGCAATATGGGGCAGTATTATTCCCTTTTCATCCCCTATTGTGATGATGGCACGTATTCCGTCTGGCAATGTTCCTGCCTGGCAAATTGTAGTATCGATGTTGTCACTTATTGCAGGTTTTATTCTCACCACCATGCTGGCCGCTAAGATATATCGTACAGGTATTTTACTTTATGGCAAAAAGGTGACGTTCAAAGAAATGGGCAAATGGCTTTTTAGAAAAGCGTGATTTAATGTAACTCAAGCTCATTTTATCATTGCCTGTAGATTAGTCCATCTTTTTTAATGAGTTTAATAGCAGTCCTGTTGTTAAGACCCTCCCATTCTTTTCATAAAAAAAGGCATTCTTTCCTTTTACGATTACTTTTTTATTGCGCGGTGTTCTCTCTTTGTCAAGTGGCTGTATGACGGTTACTTCAAAAGAATTTTAATTTTCATTCTTAGGAATTAGCTCTAATGTGGTGTCGAAACCATAAGTGTAAATACCGATTTTATTGACTTTTTGTAACGGTAGCTTAACTGTATTTGATGAGTCAAGAACGTATTGCTTTTTTATCTTTGGCGCAAACGCACATGCTATAATTGTGGGTGAATGAACAAGATGAATATAATTCTTTGATTTGTTTAGATACAATGTCATTAGATGAAAATCAACTTTCTCTTTTTTGGTAAGGATTTTATTTTCGTATAATTCAGTCTGATAACTGATTTTAATTTCAACGAAGTCCGTATTATTTATTATTTTTTCAGTTAGAAATAAGGTCGGGGTTCGTGGGCTTTTGTTTGGGTTTAATATAATTTCTTTGTCAAAAAAAGTCCATTTGCCATAAAATTGGTAATTGTCAAAAGGTGTAAGGGAAAACATAATCAGTTGTATTTAATATAAACGAGCTATCAACCCTTAACACCAATTTAGTTAATCCGTCAGAATATATTCCTATTAACTTTGAAATTTCTGTTTGACAGTAGGCAGAGATCGTCGTGAATAAAAGCGTAGTTGTTGTTATTAGTCTCAGCGGTGTTGAACATTTGCAGCCAACGCATGAATAAGATTACTCAATATTCATTACCATTATCCTCCCAAATCAATTTCAGTATTGTCACCGATATTGAGCGAACGCGTTTCTCCAATTACTTCAGTATCATTTCCTATAAGAGAATCGTCAAGCATTACATCATACAACTTAGAATACGAGCCGATAATAGATGTCTTAATTATTGAAGAATAAACAATAGTATGTTCACCCATAGCCACGTGCGGGCCTATGATAGAATTTTTAATATCACAATCTTCAGCAATACTCACCGGCGGAATAAATATGGTATTCTCAAACTTATTGGGCTCCGCGATCGTACCGCCAAATTTTTGCAGTAATATAGAATTTGATTTTAGCAATGATTCTTTCCTTCCGCAATCAAACCAATTCTCCACCTTAAAAGCTTTGAATTCTGCTCCTCCTCTGATCATACATTCAAGAGCATCTGTAAGATTAAATTCATCGAAGCTTTTAATTTCGTTCATTATAATATTCGAAACGCATTTAAAAAGTAAACCAGAATCTTTTATTTTATAAAGCCCTACGAGTGCCATATTTGACTTAGGTATAAAAGGCTTTTCAACTACCCTCGTAATGAAGCCTTTCTCATTGATTTCCGCCACTCCAAAATCACGTGGATCGTCCACTTTTTTTACTCCGAGCATAGACCAGGGAGAAGACAGCATTTCCTTAATATCGTATTCACAAATGGTGTCTCCCAAAGCAATAAATACTTCATCATCATCTATAAATTTTCTCGAGAGGTCAATGGCATGTGCTGTGCCTTTTCTTTCATTCTGGTAGACAAAATGACAAGTAAGCTGTGGATATTTAGCCCGTATATAATCTTGTATTTTCTCCCCCAGGTAGCCAACAATAAAAACAAATTCATTGATACCTGCTTCGTGTAATTGATCTACGTTAATGCTTAGAATGGTCTTGCCTGCTAATGGAATTAATGCCTTAGGCTGCGTATAAGTATGTGGGCGAAGCTTTGTGCCTGCTCCTGCAACAGGAATAATAGCTTTCATTTTCTATAATTTGTGGTCTTATTTTTCTATAAGAAAGGTGAATTTAGTAAATGTTTGATTTCCACTTGCAAGTTACTGGTACTATAACCATAAATAGCTTTATACCCACATTGCATAATATTTTATGGTAATTGCTTTATACTTACTGCTTTTAAAAAAATAAAGAAAAAGAAAATTCCACTCAATTGATTGTAAGTAATCGCAGTGATTCAATTGTCCGGATTACAACTATTAATATTTGGAAACCTTTCTAACAGTTACTGCTATTGAAGACAAATTAGCAAACAAAAGGATCCTACAATGTATTTATTTTTGTAAAAAAAAGTGCTATACAATACCCTGGGCTATCATCGCATCCGCTATTTTCACAAATCCTCCAATATTGGCACCTGTTTTATAATTAATGTTGCCATCCTTGTCTTTGCCATACTGCACGCAGATGTGATGAATGCTCTTCATTATAATCCTTAACCGATGATCCACTTCTTCCCTATTCCATGATAAGCGAAGAGAATTCTGAGACATCTCAAGACCTGATACAGCAACCCCTCCGGCATTAGCTGCTTTTCCAGGACCGTACAAAATACCTGACTGTTCTATAACGCTCATTGCGCTAAGTGTAGAAGGCATGTTAGCACCTTCTGCTATACAGATGCATCCATTATCAATAAGCGTTCGCGCATCTTTTTCATCTAACTCATTTTGAGTAGCATTAGGAAAAGCAATATCACACTTTATTTTCCATGGACGCTCACCTTCAAAAAATTCGCAATCAAATCTTTTCGCATATTCGCTAACTCTGCCACGGCGTCCATTCTTCAATTCCATGATGTAATTAAATTTCTTTTGGTCTATGCCCTTAGGATCGTAAATAAATCCTTCAGAATCAGAGAGAGTTACCACCTTAGCTCCTACTTCGATGCATTTCTCCACGGTGTATTGAGATACATTTCCTGATCCGGATATAGCTACGGTCTTTCCATTTAAAGAATCATTTCTCGTTTGCAACATCTCCTCCGCAAAATAAACCACACCATAACCGGTAGCCTCGGGACGTATGAGACTGCCACCAAATTCAAATCCTTTACCGGTAAGTACCCCGGTAAATTGCCCTTTTATTCTTTTGTATTGACCAAAAAGATATCCGATCTCTTTACCTCCAACACCTATATCTCCTGCGGGCACATCTATGTCAGCGCCTACATGACGATACAATTCCGTCATAAAGCTTTGGCAAAACTTCATTATTTCATTATCAGATTTCCCTTTGCTATCAAAGTCTGAGCCACCTTTACCACCACCCATTGGCAATCCGGTAAGGCTGTTTTTGAATACTTGTTCAAAAGCAAGAAATTTTAGGATGCTCAGATTAACGGTAGGGTGAAAACGAAGGCCGCCCTTGTATGGCCCTATGGCACTGTTCATCTGTATCCGATAGCCACGATTGATTTCCACTTCTCCCTTGTCATTTAGCCAAGGTACCCTGAACATGATTACCCTTTCAGGCTCAACGATTCTTTGTAAAATTTTATTTATCTTATATTTTGGATGTGTTTCAATAAAGGGTATAACCGATTCCGATACTTCGCGAACGGCTTGTAAAAATTCAGGCTCGTGGGAGTTCCTAACTTCCACCTTTTTCATAAATTCATCTACGATGTCCATATTGTATTTTCTTTTAATTGAAGAAGCGAATAAGTATAAATGTGCACGGGATAACCATGAAATTGTAATACAATCAATTTAATTAGTAACAATATGATGATTAAAAGTAAGTATCGAAAATAATTTGCAAATTGACAAGTATCTTTTATTGATAAGCAAACCTTAACCGGATCTCAAATAGTGAGGAGCCAAACATACATTTCATTTCTTAAAAAACAGTTGCAAATATAATTTGCTTTTTGCGTTAAAAGAATAAAGCCGATGAAAAATCATTTTCTATTTCAGAAAATACTAAATGTTAATCAATATATCACTTTATGATATATGTTTTAGCTTCATTACTACCGTAGAATAGCCACATCTATTTATGTATCTAATACAAGCAAAAATTGAAAACGAAAAGAAAAAATAGAGGTATTGTTGGGGGCATAGATGCCAACGAAGATATTCTAATATCTATCTTTACATCAATCCATAATCCAGCACGCGGCGTAAATATTTTTTATCCTGGATAATCCAGGTTACCTCATAACTGCCTCTATCATCCTTAGAAAAAAAATAGAGATATATTTTATGCCCATCCTTTGACTTATAAACTGCGTCCCTGGTGCGTTCTACATCCTGGTCTGAATAGGTGAAGTGCACATTGAAAAGATCAGAATAAGCAGCAGGGGGAATAAACACTGTATCATTATCAATAATTAACGACACCTCGCTGATGCCGGTTTTAGGAGTATTTCCATAATCGCCATAATAAGGTTTACGATCTATTCTGACCAGATATTTGTCATCAAAAGAAAGCTTATGCTTTGCAGGATCAAATACAGCAATTTTTATCTTAGCTTTTATACCTTCTGCTTCAAACAGTATAGAATCATTGGCCAATCCGGTATAAGAAATTTTATTTAAAGGAACCGCACCCACACTTTCACTGATGCCTGCTATCGTGAATGTGGCAAGGTCTGCCCGAATATCGCGGGTATGAAATCTATCAAAAGATTCAGTTTTTTTTCTGGAATCAGGCAGTTCGTCATTTTGTGCATAGCCACCAGTCACATAAGATATGGTAACTGCAAAAAATAAAAACATTTTTAAAATTTTCATCATTGATTTTTTTCAGTTACTGAAGTTTACATTAACTAACTGGGTAGTTGAAAATTTAATCCTTGACCTGGGGATATCCCTTGGAGATCCAATCGGTCTTGATGTTAGTGGGTAAATTGAGCAAATGATAATTGGTAAATTTCATTTGTTTTAATAAAGCTATTGCCGGTCGAACATTAGGACACTTGGCAAAAGGGCAACAACCACAGTAAATTACAATATTGGCATCGCGTGGAAGCTTACTGATAGCACCTTCAAATTTTTCGATGTTCTTTTTATCCTCGGTCATGCCTATGTTAATAGAGTGAGGAATAATTACGCCCGGACCTATACAATAAATGAATGGAAGATTTTCATTGGATTCAATTGTTTTGGCTAAAGCTGCAGGCTCTACTAATTGATCCTTTGTCCAGTTTTCAGGCTTTTGCGCCTTACATTGAGTGAAGCTAAAAGCTATCAATGCAAAGATTAAATAGGAAAAGATTTTTATTGCTTTCATGCAAAGGATTTTGTTCAAAAATAAAAAGAAAATGATGGGGCGATTGTGGATTAACTTTTTGTTTTTATTGTTATCACGCCTATTGGGTAACGATTGTATCTAATACAACCCTTGCTTCTTCCTTATCTCTTTTTGCCTTCTTTCTAAAATACCCGCGAAGTAAAAAATTATGCTGTAAAGCTTCGAGGTCGTCATCTAACTTTTTACTGGCTGATTGTAAGTTGTCTAAGGTAGTCTTCAAACTCTCCGCTGTTTTTTCATCTCCCAATAGCATTCCAGCAGGAGCATTTTTATTTTGCAATCCTTCATTTAAGGTATTACCTGCTGTTTGCAAACTACTCATGACCTCTTTTGATTGGTCAGCCACTGCCTGTAAGGCGGACACGGTAGAACGTAATTTGCTGAAGATAACTGTATCTGTTACCAGTTCATTTGCCAAAGTACCCTTATTATTCAACCTCGATGTATAAGCAGTCACATTTGCAGAAAGTTTTTCAAGATTTTGTGAAGCACTTTTTACAGTAAGAATGGTGCTGTTTAAATTATCGGCTAATTCATCTGATGAAAGCAACCTGCCAATACTGCCTTTCCCTTCCGCGATCCTGCTACTGATTACTTTAAAATCAGTAGTAATTGCAAGTATATTGTCGTTGTTCCTGGAAAGTGTGTTCATCATTGCATCGGTGCTTAATAAGGTATCGTTGGCAAGCAAGTCACCATTTTCAATCAGCGGCGATTGGGATGTGCCTCCATATATTTCTATTATCTTGTTTCCAATCAAGCCGTCCGTACTTAGTTTAGCCCTCGAATCTTTATGAATAAAGTGCGCAGACTTTTCTTCTATATTTATATCAACTTCGACTTTGTTAATGCCAATAAGGTTTATTTTTTGAACGGTACCTACCTTCACACCTGAAAACCAGATATTATTTCCTTTCTGTAGCCCATTTACATTTGTAAAAGAAGACTTTACACTAACAAAATCGCCAAAAGATTTCTTTTGAGAACCAAGTGTAAGCACCGTTATAATAAAGATAGCCACACCAAGGAAAATAAATATTCCTACTATTACTGCTCTTCTGTTTCCGGTTGATCTCATAATTATTTATTAATAAAGTTATATTTATAAAAGTCTTGTATGCGTTCGTCATCGGTAGCAAAAACCTCTTCAAAGCTTCCTTGCTTTATAAATTGACCATCAAATAACATGGCCACTTTATCGCCTGTGCTCTTGGCACACGAAAGGTCGTGGGTAATAATGATAGAGGTGGTATTAAACTTGTGTCTCACCAGGTTGATCAGGTTATTAATTTCAGAGCTGGTAATAGGGTCAAGCCCTGACGTTGGCTCATCATATAGCATTATTTTAGGCCGAAGGATCAATGTGCGTGCAATGCCAACTCTTTTCCGTTGGCCACCGGATAGCTCTGAAGGCATCTGATTTATTGTTGGCAATAAACCCACATCATCCAAAACCGATTCAATCTGCTGGGTACGCTCTTTTCTTGATAAATGTTTTGAATGCCGAACTAACGGAAAATTTAGATTCTCTTTTACAGTCATGCTATCATATAAAGCACTGCTTTGAAACGAAAATCCAATCTGTAGCCGAAGCTTCTGCAATTCCCTATCATTAAGCAACTCTACTTCTTTACCTAATACATTTACACTTCCCATATCAGGTTTTAATAAACCGCAAATTATTTTTATAAGTACCGATTTTCCGGTTCCTGATCTTCCCAATACTATGACGTTTTCCTTATCATGCACTTCAAGGTTTACCCCCTGCAGTACATGATTATCACCAAAAGATTTATGGAGATCCATGATGGAAATAACTATTGGATTGTAGATGAAATTTTCGTTATCTTTTTCCATTGATCCTCTTTTCTAATTGTAACGCATGCTGTTTGTTATTTGAACAATAAGTATTTCTTCCACAAAAATCAAAAACATTGAAAGAACTACTGAGGAATTAGCCGCTTTGCCTACTCCTTCGGTTCCATTTTTTGCATGAAAACCTTTATAACAACCTATGATCCCGATCGTAAACCCGTATACTACGCTTTTAATTAATGATGAAAAAATATCAAGGAACGAAATTTTTTCAAATGCCTGCTGAAAAAAAGTAGTAAAGCTGGTCATCTCATTTTGATGCACATTCAGATAAGCTCCCAACATCGCTACAAAACCTGTATAGCACATCAGCATTGGGATCATAAGAGAGGTGGCCAATACACGGCTTACTACCAAAAATTTGAATGGATTTACCGCTGAGACTTCCATGGCATCTATCTGTTCTGTCACTTTCATTGAGCCCAATTCCGCAGCAATATTGGAACCCACTTTTCCGGCACAGATTAACGCGGTAACCAAAGGTGCGAGGGCCCGTAAAATAGCTATAGCTACAAGACTTGGTAACCAGGAAGTAGCTCCAAATTCCGCAAGGGATGGACGAGACTGCTTTGTAAACACAAGACCCGTAATAAATCCGGTAAGAGTAATTAAAAAGAGAGATTTATAACCTACTTCATAGCACTGTTTTATGATTTCCCGAAACTCATAAGGTGGCTTAAATAATTCTTTAAAAAACCTGATTATGAATTGCAATGCTGAATCGAGCTCAATAAAAAATCCATCTATTTTTTTCGAAATCAGATTTTTTTCAACCGGTTTTAACTTCATCATGCCTTTGCCATTTATTGTGTATAAAACAAAGATGAAGCCTTAAAATTAAAATACCTCAAATTTTATAAAAATAATCTGAAAACGATAAATTCAGCATGATAATTGAAATCCTATTTTATATCTATCCGATGACATCTTAAATATCTACTTAACTATTTAAATTAATAAGCTATGACAATAATAGGATTTCTTATACTGTTATTAATTGCTGCTGTTTGCGGTGGTATTGGTCAGTCTATTGCCGGATATGATCTTGGCGGTTGTTTAGTGTCCATTGTGGTAGGCTTTATCGGCGCTTACATTGGTTTGTGGATCGCCGGAAAAATGGGATTGCCGGATTTTTTTACAATCAATGTTGAAGGGAAGCCATTTCCAATCATCTGGGCGATAATAGGTTCAGCCGTATTAACTTTCATCATTGCCTTACTACGCAGGGCGTTTACTGGACGTGGGTAACAAAGAATTTTATTTTTCAGTCTTTCAAAGTCATGGCTACGGAATGGATAGGATACCATATACTGGTGGGTGGCGGGATCTCTTCAAATACATTACCGGGGTATGAATGGTATATGTCACATGCTTCTTCTGTAAGTTTCATGCTGAAAGAGCTTTCAGAATGATAAAGAGGCTTTCTTTATTAATAGTTTCAAAAGACAGGGTGAGCCAGAGATAGTATTAAATTTTCCATTAGTTTAAAGAGAATTCCAAACACCGCAAAATAGCAAGTACTTATCTCAATGTGTTGATAAAATTTCCCGCTGTCCACGTTATCTGTACCTTTCCGGCGTACACGCGATATATTTCTATTGGCAAAATCTCTTGCATCTTTTGTTACATATTTCCGCGGGACTTTCTTCTTTCGAATTTGAACCGAGATTTTATCGCCGTCCATTTTTTGTTTCAATTGATTTTAGGAGAAAATTATTAATAATTTTAACCGATACAGAGCTTAAACAACGTGCCAATTGCTACCAGCCTATGCCCCTTAAATGGAGTATTCTTAAATAGTTTGGGCTATCAAATTACCAGTGCGACCTAAACTTATAAAATGATATTTTGATAAATTATCAAAAAAAAGAGAAGATTTTTACGGGGTGCTGCCTATATTTAAATTCCATCCATTATATTTGATACTTACAAGAAACTATTAAAATAGCTAATGTTTAATCTTATATTATTTGGACCTCCGGGCAGTGGCAAAGGAACACAGTCTGAAAAACTGATTGCAAAGTACCATTTAAAGCACCTCTCAACAGGTGATTTGCTTCGCAGTGAGATATCTGGCAAAACTCCACTTGGCCTTAAAGCCAAACAGTTTATGGATAAAGGAAGCCTGGTGCCGGACCATGTGGTAATAGGAATGATCAACGATGCTTTGGACAATAATCCTGGCGTTACAGGTTTTTTATTCGATGGCTTTCCACGCACTGCAGTGCAGGCCGAAGAGTTAGATAAGCTACTAAGTAAAAAAAATACCTGCATAGATGTGATGCTCGCATTAGAAGTAAGTGAAAATGAACTTATCTCCAGGTTGATGAAAAGAGGCGAAACGAGCGGACGTAGTGATGACACGAACGAGCAGGTAATAAAAGCCCGCATTGCAGAATATCATAAAAAGACTGCCTCTGTGGCTGACCATTACGAAAAAGAGAAAAAAGTGGTAATGGTAAAAGGAGAAGGCGGTATTGATGAAATTTTTAATTGTCTCTGCAAAGAAATAGACCGTCTCAGGAAACAAGATAACTGCTGAATAGCAGAGATGTATATTTAGAAAATTATTTCCAAAAACCATGCACAGTAATGCTAATTCTTTAAGTTGGGTCAGACTTTCGATTCCACCGCTTTCTTCATAATTTAAACCTAATCAGTAATTCACTTTACTCCATATTTCATAAATAGGATCACCTTTAGAGCTCAAGCCACTATGGTGCCAGTTACCATCTTCTATTTTCCCGTCAAAGGTGAGTTTAGCGCCGATACGACTATTGTCTCTTGAGAAGAAGAGAATGTTCTCCGTATATTTCCCATTAGCAAAAGAGTAAGTGCCACCGCCTGTTCCGGAAAATTGTTTGGTTTCCGGGTTGATAGCAAACCATTGAAAGCGGGTGCCTGTAAGCATCTTCAAAGTTTTACGCGGGCCTGTCTGATGAATAGATACTACCTTGCCATCTTGTTTTCTCCCGGTTATTTTCCAAACTCCGGCGAGAGGTGCATTACCATCGTCAATTCGCGTGAACGTATATGCGTTACTTCCGTCATTAACTTGTAACTGGTTATTACTGATAGAAAAATCATAAGTCATTTCCCTGCCGACTTCTTCACTGTTTATAGAATTAAATTCAGCTAATATTTTTGCCTTTTCGCCATTGACTTTCAAAATGCCACCCCAACTGGCTATAAACTCTGTCGGACTATACTCTGTGTAAGTAAAATAACCATCTTTAACAAGCAGCACAACCTCGTGGTCTCCGGTTTTAATTTCCCACGCTCCGTCAAGCGTTTGAGAAAAAAGAGAAGGACTAATCATTAAAGAAAATAAACATATCAGTAATGAGATATTCTTTTTCATAATAAGAATTTTTTATTGTTCTCAAGATACTTAAAAGAACCTGATTTGAATGATTAAGGTGACTTCTTTTGCATCATCATAACGCACTCAAAATATAACTATCCTATTAGATTAGATAAGTTGTGAATTTAGAAACCGAGTTTAGCGCTTCCCATGATTGATTTAACTTTGGCGCTCTTAAACGAATTCTTATTATAAAAGGATAATCCATGAAGAAAATTGCACTAATCGTTGCCGGAGGAAATGGCTTAAGAATGAATAATGATATTCCTAAACAGTTTTTACTTTTAAAAAATAAGCCTGTTTTATATTATAGCATTAAAACCTTTCTGGAAGCATATAATGATATGGAGGTAATACTTGTGTTGCCGGTAGAACACATTGGCAAGGGGCAGGAAATAATTGATGGGTATTTTGATGAATCAAAAATAAAAATAACTGCAGGTGGAAGAACGAGATTTCATTCGGTAAAAAATGGACTGGCCTTAATTAACGAAGAAGCCATTATTTTTGTACATGATGGTGTAAGGTGTTTACTAACCACTAAATTAGTTAAGCGCTGCTATGAAGAAGCCGTACAATCAGGTACAGCAGTACCGGTAATAGCTTGTAAAGACAGTGTGAGATTATTAACTTCCGCTGGCAACAAGGTTTTAAACAGAAACAAAGTAATGCTCACCCAGACACCGCAAACTTTTCACAGCAAGATTCTTGTACCGGCTTATGGAATTGACTATAAAGACCGCTTTACTGATGAAGCTACCGTGGTAGAAGCCTTTGGATTAAAGATCAATTTGATTGAAGGTGAAATTGATAATATTAAGATTACGACTCCCGCCGATCTGTTTATCGCAGATTTTATTCAGCAAAGCAGAGTATTTGAAGAATAATGCAAATTTTTACCGGCATTAAAGTTGTCTTTTATTTTCCTAATTCTTGAATCACCTCTCCCACATTTCCATTAGGCATTTGAATATGAAGCAATGCAGCCAGGGTGGGAGAAATATCTGACATTCGAACGTATCGGTTGGAGGCACCGTGCTTAATGCCCCAGCCCATAAATACAAGAGGAATATGCGTATCGTAAGGACTCCAATTGCCATGCGTGGTACCTGTGCCACCTTCTTTTCCCTCAAACCACCCCGGATCAGGAATGATCATCACTGGCCCACACCTTTTTGTATTGTATCCATTAATGATCATGGCTTTAATTGGTTCTGGTATAGGGGCACTGCCAATATGTTCTATATCCACAGCAAACTGAATACCCGGCTGCTTTTGCAAAAACGAAACAGCAGCTTTTTTCACAGCGTCGTAGTCCAGCTTGTTTTCAGCGATCTTATTCAAATCAAAACTGAAATGATAATTGATAGATGACGAGATTAAATTTTCAACGTTAAATTGTTGCGCCAAAAACTGATCAAGAGGTTTGTCTATTTTTTTAGATTCAACAAAATCTGCAGGAATATGGTGATCTTTCATAAATCCAATTGAATGCGCGGCGCCATGATCTGCAGTTAAAAACACCAGGTAATTGCCTTTGCCTACTTTTTGGTCCAGGAAATGAAAGAATGTAGCAAAATCCTTGTCCAGCCTAAGATAAGTATCTTCTACTTCAATGGAATTTGGACCAAACTGATGGCCTACATAATCAGTAGAAGCGCAGTTGATGGTAAGAAAATCAGTGGCCTTTCCCATACCAAGATTATATCCGTTTACAGCCGCTTTTGCAAAATTCATCGTAATTGTATTGCCAAAAGGTGTACTGCGCAAGCTTCCCGGATCATCTTTATAAATATTTTTTGTATCATGAGGAAATATGGGGGCACTTTCGTCTTTAAATTTCCCTTCCCACGATACATTGTCGGTAGTGCTTTGGGTATATGTATTTATGGGGTACAGTGTATTCCATCCATTGGCTACCAATCGCTGGGGTTCATCATTTGCATTAAACTTTTTTACCCATTCCGGTAAATCGTTCATGTAATAAGTGCTGGTAATAAACCGTCCTGAATGATCATCAAACCAGAAAGCAGCATTTGCAGTATGACCAGCAGGTAAAATGGCAGCACGATCTTTAAGGGATACCCCCACTACTTTAGATTGAAAATTCGTCGCAAGCCTCAGTTCATCGGTTATCGTTGAAACCAGTAAATTATTAGGTGACATCTGCCCCGCTTTGCCGGTAGATCCTACTGTTTGCGCAACAGTATCTTCCGTGCAGTACCAATTTCTTCCTGTAATTTGATCCACCCAGTCATTACCGACAATACCATCAATAGCCGGTATAGAGCCGGAGTAGATTACTGTATGACCGACAGCCGTATAGGAAGGCAAATAATTGATAAAAGTATTTTCGCAAGAGAAACCCTCATTTAAAAGACGTTTAAATCCCCCTTCTCCATAACGATCCTGATAACGATAAAGATAATCCCATCGCATTTGATCTACCACAATACCTACCACCAATTTGGGCTTTTGAGTTTTATTAGTCTGCTGTGCAAACAGGAAATTGCTGATAAAAACAATAACTATGAGAACAAATAATTTTCTAATCATTTTTTTTGATAAAGATAATGTTCCCCTAATTAACAAGAAAAAGAAAAAGAGAAGGAGGTGAAATCTTTTTTTAATTGATAAGGTTCCGCCATAAATTAAGAAGCCTGAAACGATTATATTATAATGCATTTCAGGCTTTTTAGTAGCACGTACGGGATTCGAACCCGTGATTCCTCCGTGAAAGGGAGGCGTCTTAACCCCTTGACCAACGCGCCGTTCCGTTTAAAGGACGGCAAAGATACTCTTAGGTAGTTTTGCAGCCAAATAATTTCTCTAATAATAAAGAAGCTATGAAAAAAAATAAAAATATTTGGGTTTTAAAATTTGGGACAAGGTATTCCTCTAAATCCTGGGGGCTTCTTAACGTATATCAAAGAAATCTCCATGCCTCCCCTGCTTTGTGAACCGGCTTTTAAGCTTGATACATTTACATCATAGCTTGCCCCTATCCTGAGACCTGAAAATTCCAAACCTATATACGGAATAATGGCATCATTAAAACGGTACCACAATCCTGCATATACGTTGGCAGGATTTTCACTTAGGTCGTCGAGAGATGCAGCTAAAGCGCCACCAACTACTGTTTCTGTGGCCTTACTTTGATATTGATAAATTGCGCTGGTGTGTAACGTCAGAAGATCGCTCACTGGAAAATATCCGCCAGCGCTAACAGTAGTTCTCGTAGCAATATTCCAGTTAGCGCCCTGAAAGCTTTGCCGTGGACGGTTAATATGATACATTGACGCACCCAGATAAAAATTATTGGATTCATCAGTTGATGAGGAGAACAATAACCCTGCATTTACATCAAGATAATTAATATTGAGAAAATCATTATCAAATATTTCCTGCGTTACTCCGGTAAAGCCAAAAGGCGTAAGTTGATCTTCAAAAAGGAGTTTATTCCGGTCTAACCTTTTTTGGCCATAAGTTCCCTGGAAACCGAGCCCTATTTGTTTAAAGCCATCCTCGTCTAAAGCCTTATGGTAAGAAGTAGATAGCCCCAGGTAATTATTAGTAAGTACTCCCCCACCTGCTTTATCAGTAAGGGCAATGACTCCTACTCCCCACGTATCATAATCCGGAAGTTTGTCTTTTAGTATATCAAAATCTACACTCAAAGTGGATGTGGTATACACGTTGCTGAAAGCCGGCCATTGATTGCGGTAGTTTCCTGCTACTCTAAGTGTACCATCAAATTTACCGGTAAAAGCAGGATTAAGTGTAAGCGGAGAAGCAAAAAACTGGGAAAAATGAGGATCCTGGGCATTCATAAGCAGCGATAAATTAACAAGAATACTCAAAATAGCAATAGTCTTTTTCATCTGCGATGTTCTAAGATTAAAGGTAAGCGATAAAATTAAGTATTGAAATTTAAAAATGCAAGCGGGCAGACGAGTTACTTTGTCCTCTGCTTATTGTTTCTATATTTACATTTGCACTTTTGAGCCAAAAGCCAAATCTCCAGCATCTCCTAAACCCGGCACAATATAGCCCTTTGCAGTTAGTTCATCATCTATATCACCACACCAGATTGTTGCTTTAGGTTCAGCGCGCTGTACATAATCAATTCCTACAGTACAGGCTAAGGCGCAGGCAATATGTATTTCTGCAGGTTTCCCTTCTGCATGGATGAATTGCAGTGTTTTTACCAATGAAGCGCCTGTCGCAAGCATAGGATCAGAAATAATAATAATACGCCCTTCTATTTCCGGGCAACTGATATATTCAAGTCTTATGTCAAAACTCCCATCGGGATTGTGCTTTCTATAAGCACTGATAAATGCATTATCAGCTTTGTCAAAATAATTCAGAAAGCCATTGTGCATTGCCAGCCCTGCTCTCATAATGGTGGCCAGTATAGGCTGTTTTTCTAAAACCTTACACAAAGATGTTCCCAATGGAGTAGTGACTTCCTTTGCAATCCATGGCAGGCTTTTGCTGATCTCATAGGCGCATACTTCGGCTATCTTTCTAAGATTGTTACGAAATCTTTCCCGATCATCCTGTATATCCACATTTCTCAAATCAGAAACCCAGTTACTTATTAAAGAGTGATTATCGCTAAGATTTATTACCATTGCTTAATTATTTTTAAGGATGAAAAGATTAGCACCATTTGCTTAAAACGATTAATTTGGGCAAATCTAAAATCTAAATATTAAACAGGGAACTTTTCTTTATGGTGTATAACGCAATAGGTTTAATGAGTGGAAGTTCTTTAGATGGCCTTGACATTGTTTTTACAGAATTCAATGAAACTGCAGGAAAATGGAATTTTAAAATTAAGTGTGCTGTCTGTATTGAATACGATGAAGCATGGTTAAATAAATTAAGAGATGCTATTCACCTTTCTGCCCGTGATTATCAATTGTTGAATGTAGAGTACGGAAGATATGTGGGAAAGATGGTAAATGAATTTATAGAAGAGTTTAACCTGCATCACCAGGTGAGTTTAATTGCTTCACATGGCCACACTACTTTTCATTTGCCTGAAAAAAGAATGACTCATCAGTTGGGAGACGGAGCAACCATAGCCGCCGAAACCACGTTGCCTGTAGTAAGCGATTTGCGGGCAATGGATGTGGCTTTTGGTGGGCAGGGAGCGCCAATAGTACCAATGGGTGAGAAACTGGTGTTTCCCGGATACCATTATTTTCTGAACATAGGCGGTATTGCTAATCTTTCTTTTCATAAAGAAGGTGAAATAATTGCGTTTGATATTTGTCCGGCAAACAGGGTTTTGAATATGCTTTCCAACGAAAAAAATAAATCCTATGACGAAGAAGGGAAAATGGCTTCTTCAGGAAAAGTAGTTCCCGAATTACTAAGTCAATTGAACGACCTTGATTATTATACCATTTTACCTCCAAAATCTTTGGGCAATAGGTTTGGAACAGAAATCATTTACCCATTAATAAAAAGTTTCAATTTATCTACAGAAGATGCTTTGTGTACTTATGTGGAGCATATAGCCATACAGGTAAGGAATTCATTTACTGATCATCCTATTACGATGCAACAATTAATGATTACTGGTGGTGGCGCTTTTAATCAGTTCCTGGTGAGCAGGATTTCTAATCATCTGAAAGAAATTAGTTTTGAAATTTACATCCCCGATAATGAAGTGGTGGTTTATAAGGAAGCATTAGTAATGGCGTTGCTGGGAGTTTTAAGATGGCGGGAGCAATACACAACGATAACTTCTGTAACAGGCGCTTCACGTAACAGTATTGGTGGCGCTTTGTGGCTTGGAACGGAGGCATAATCTTTTTAGGCTTCTTAATATTTTGATGTGCTGATATTTCCAGGCATTCATTCGTTTATATTTTAGTTGAGATAAACATAAATTAGATTCTGATACTTGCCTGCCGGGAGATTGCGGGATCGATTTTCTTTGAGTTCCGTAGGAGGGTTATGCCAGTAATAGTGTAAAATACGTGTTCCGTTTTCTTTTAGCTCCGTATGAGCGCCATATTAAGCCCATAGCAGTAAAACGATGTTTAAAGAAAAAACAAATTGGTTTAATACAAATTTTGATACTAATGATGTTTATTACATACCGCTCCTATGGAGCTTTCGATACTACCACTTTTGTATTTCTACTGATATGCCGCTCCTACGGAGCTTTCTGTTCTAAATGAATTTTCTTTTAATACATCGATCTGTACATAATTATCAAAATATGTTCTCAGTACATCAAAATATTAATCAGGCATTTTTTAAGGGTCAAAAGTCTTATTTTTTTTATTACTTTCATAAAAACAGTTTATGAAAAAGACTATCTACTATTTATTTTTTTCTTCTTTGATTTTTGCTGCCTGTGGTTCAGGCAATGACACCAAACTCAATTCCGAGAAAGAAAGTTACCAGCTTACAAAAGAAGAATTGTTGAAAAAGGAACAAAAGTCACCGCAATTATTTTTAGAAGTAAACGGCCGTAATCAAAAGAATATAATCGGGCAGACGGTGGTAAAGGGAAACATTCATAACAAAGCATCGGTAGCTGTGTTTAAAGATGTAAATATAAAATTATCATTTTATTCTAAAACCCAGGCTTTGTTAGAAACTGATAAAGAAACCATTTTTGAAACAATTCACCCCGGTGATTCCAAAACTTTTAAGAACAAATATTTTGCTCCAAAAGGCACTGATAGCGTGGCGTTGGAAGTTTTAGGTGCAAAAGTAGTTACAGATTAGACACCGAATGACAGGACAGGTTATGTGATGTTTTAATTTGAGCTAAAACAACAATATCTTCTGCCACGGTTACACAGATTTATTTTGGCTTGAGATTGTTTTATTTTACTGTGTTAACAAGTGTACCAATATGACGAATGGTGATACGGATTTCATCATCTTTCTGTAGAGTGAAATCAGCAGAGGGAACGATGCCGGTTCCTGTCATCAACAGGCAACCATGAGGAAACGAAGTTTCTCTATAAAGGTACGATACAAGGTACTGTAGTTTTCGTCTGATTTGGCTGATAGCTACCTGTCCTTCAAACGTTATCTTTCGATCCCGGAGTATTTGCATTTGAATAAGTGTATCAGGCGGAAGAGGTTGTTCTGTTACATAAATACAAGGGCCAACAGATGCACTCCCATCATAAGTTTTGGCTTGCGGAAGATATAAGGGATTTTCGCCTTCGATACTTCTCGAGCTCATGTCATTACCGATCGTATAGCCTATTATTTTACCTGAATAAGTAACGGCTAAGGTAAGTTCAGGTTCGGGGACATCCCACGTAGAGTCTTTACGGATATTTACTTTGCCACCATGCCCTACTGTACGGTTTGCGCTGGCTTTAAAAAATATTTCCGGCCTGTCAGCATCGTACACGCGGGCATAAAAATCGCCCCCTCCTGCATTTTTAGATTCTTCCTGCCTGCCGACTTTGCTTCTAAGATAGGTAACACCACAAGCCCAAATTTCCTGGCTTTGAATAGGCGCTTCAATTTGGTATTCAATAAATTTTTTCGCTTCCGGATTTGGGCTTAAATCTCTCGTTGCCTTTTGCATTTTCGAATACAGATTGTCATCATTTATATAAATATCCCAATCCTGCCCGTCTATCAGATAAAAAGCATCTCCCTGCTCTACAACTATGCCGGATTTTGTTTTGTACAATTTCATTTTACAATAGGGTTATTAAAATTTAAGCACTAATACTATTTCATAATTAGGTCAGAAAATTGCTGGTAGTACTATATTGCTCAAGAGCTAAATTAATAAATTTTCTGAAGAAGGGCCGGAACGCTTTAGCGGTCTGAACCATGCCTGGAAAAGTTCAGGACAACCGTTCAGGCCGCCGGAAAAGCGTCTCGACCGTATAAAATCATTCACGGTTGTCTCTTGCGAAATATAATCTGATCCACAGAAAAGCGGTTGATTGCTACTGATATAGATATACATGTACATCCCATTAAATCATTTGGCAGAAATAATTCTGGCAGGAATTAATCCCCTTTATAATAATTAGCACCCCATAATTGATATCTTTTGTACATGTCAGTTAGCTCAGAAGAAAATCTATTCCAGTCTCTGTTTTCTGCCGGTGACCAAAGCACTTCGCTCAATGCGCTCATGCGCGGAAAGATCATATATTCTACCTTCTTTGTATTATCCATATATTCTGTCCATACATTAGCCTGCGCACCTAATATATATTTTGAGTCCGATTCATTTAATTCTTTAGGAATGGGATGGTAACTGTAAACGGTATCCAACGGCAAATAACCACCGATGGTAACACTGTCTTTATTTTTAGTTTGTGCATGATCAAAATAACAATATTTGCCTGGGGTCATGATTACATCATGGTTTTGTTGCGCTGCCGCAATGCCTCCCTCTTCACCACGCCAACTCATCACAGTTGCATTTGGTGCAAGGCCTCCTTCGAGAATCTCATCCCATCCGATAATTTTCCGTCCCTTGCTATTGAGGTATTTTTCAATTCGCTGGATGAAATAGCTCTGTAAGCCATGCTCATCGTTTAGATTATTATCTTTAATTAATTTCTGGCAGAAAGCGGATCGTTTCCAGTTTTCTTTGGGACACTCATCTCCGCCTATGTGAATGTATTTTGAAGGAAATAACCGCATCACTTCATCGAGCACATTCTCCAGGAATTTAAAAGTATATTCAGATGGACAAAATACATCCTCAAATACTCCCCATGTCTGCTGTACCTGTTTGCCTTTACGGCTTCCATTCCACGGTGTCTTTGCTGATATTTTTGTGGATTCATTGGGAAAACAACTTAATTGCGGATAGGCTGCAATGGCTGCTGATGCATGGCCAGGCATTTCAATCTCCGGGATAACCGTTATAAAACGATCTTTTGCATATTTCACAATTTCTTTTATTTGTTGTTGTGTATAGAAACCGCCGGTGCGCTTTCCATTGTTTCCGGTGCCGGGGTAATGTCCGATGATTGTCCCATTTCTATAGCCTCCAACTGAAGTGAGCCGGGGGTATTTTTTTATTTCAATTCTCCACCCCTGGTCTTCGGTAAGATGCCAGTGAAAAGTATTGTACTTAAGATACGCCAGGTAATCTATATACTTTTTAACAAAGGCCACATCAAAAAAATGACGACCCACATCAAGGTGCATACCACGGTATTCAAAACGTGGGTAATCATTGATGGCTAATTGTGGTATTTTGAAATGAATGTTACCCTTTTCCGGCTTTTCAGGAGGTAAAAGTTGTAACAATGTCTGAATGCCATAAAAGATAGCTTCGTTGCTTGAGCCTTCGATATTGACTCGATTGTCTTTTACTATTAAATTATATTCGTCTTTCTTTCTTTCAGCAGGTTTTAACAGGCCAAGTACAATGACATTTTTTGAATTACTGTTTGCGGAAATATTTTTTACGGGAAGTGTAAAACCGTATAGTTTATTAAGATAGACATTCAGCATTTCCGCATCATGGTGAGTACTGCTATTAGCTATAATAATAGTTTTATTGTTAAGATCAAAATTGCCGGAATGCATTTCCAACGATACAGGTTCCGGCACTATAGCTTCTTTAGTTTGACTGAACGCAGTAATGTAGATAAACGGAAAGGCAAAAAACAATAATTTTTTCATTGGTGGTGTAGATTTAAATATGGCAGAAATATAATTTAATAAGAAGATTTGAATTTCTAAAGTACGTTTTTACTTTAATACAGGTAATATAATTTTAGAAGCATGTGTCTCATCATGATAGATACGAATCGTTGACTTTTGAAAATCATTATCACTCGCTTTATAAATATCTATGAATTTTTGTGGGTTTCTATCTGCCAATGGAAACCAGCTACTCTGGACCTGGATCATAATTCTATGGCCTTTAAAAAAAGTATGTGCCACATCAGGAAGCTCCCACTTTACTTCAGTAATATTTCCCGGTACAAACGGTTCTGGCTTTTCAAAACTATTTCTAAATTTTCCACGCATGATCTCTGCGCGAACTAACATTTGATATCCTCCCATAGGATAATTTTCATCGTTTCCTTTCATCTCCTCACTGTATTTAAAATCATCCGGAAATACATCAATTAGTTTTACCACAAAATCTGCATCTGTAGTAGAGATAGAAGTCACCAGGTCAGCAATTACGGGACCAGCAAGAGTAATGTTGTCATTTAAGATTCCAGTTTTGTAGGTCAACACGTCTGGCCGTCGGGAGGCAAAGCGCTGATCATCGGTCATATATTCTCTCGTTCTTTGAATATGAATATCCTGAGTATAAGGAACCGGATGCGAAGGATCGCTAATGTATTCGTCAAAAGAATTATTTTTTTCCCTGTCGTCAGTTATTGTATTATCAAAGGTTATGTTACCATTGCTTTTTAAATATAAATTTTTTTCTTCTACATTTTTTGGCGGCCATGCATCAAATTTCTTCCAGTCATTTCCTCCGGAGAAAAATATAATGGCTTCTGAGATACCGGAAGTACTTCCTTTTCCTAATAAATAATAATTGAAAAACGGCACTTCTATACTATCCTGGAAATAAGCAGAAGTATTGCTTCCAAATCTTACATTACCCAAAAAGCTTCCTTCACGGCTCCATTGACCATGATACCAAGGCCCCATGATAATCCTGCTGTCGGTTTGCGGGCTTTGTTTCTCATTGGCTTTATAAGAATACCACGCTCCAAAGCAATCCTCTGCATCGAACAGTCCACCTACCCATAACATAGCGGGTTTCACATTATACAGTCCGTTGCGTGCGTTGCGTTCCTGCCACCAGGCATCATAGTTAGGGTGCGCATAAAGATCTTTCCAGAATTTAATACTATCGCCCATTAGCTTCGAGAAATTTTTTAAAGCACCTGTTTCGAGATAGGCCTGGTAGTTATCATCAGAATTAAAAGTAAATCCTGTGGTGTAGGTTGTAGAAGGCTTAGGATGGGGAGTTGCAAAACGCGGATAAAACGAAAAGGCATCCATCAAAAAAAATGCACCCTTACGATGCCAGTCGTCGCCTATGAACCAATCAGTTACCGGTGCCTGTGGGCTTACTGCTACCAGGGCAGGATGGCCGCTCAGAGCTGCTTCTGTAGAATAAAAGCCAGGATAGGAAGTTCCTGTCACGCCCACTTTACCATTATTGTTTTCAATATTCTTTATCAACCAATCTATGGTATCATAGCTGTCACTCGCCTCATCTATTTCTTTTCCTTTTTTATTTTTGTTGAAAGGCCTTACGTCCATAAATTCACCTTCACTCATATATCTTCCTCTTACATCCTGCGTTACAAAAATGAAGTTTTCTTTTACGTACTGCATTTTATAGGATGCCCAGATAGCCATAAACTGCTCCCCATAAGGTCTGCAAGAATAGGGAGTTCGGGTCATTAAAAAGGGATGCCTACTGCTTTCATCTTTAGGGATATAGATAGAAGTATATAATTTCACGCCATCCCGCATAGGAATGTACTGTTCTACTTTAGTATAATTATTTACAAACCAGGCACTATCTGCATTTTGAGAATAAGATATAGCAGAAAGTGAAATAAACCAAATCAGCAAAAAGTATTTTTTCATTTTGATATCAATTATTAAATAAAAGTACAGAAAGCAGAATGTTTTGGAAAAGAAAAAAGTCAAGCCATTCCCATTTCAAAAATCTGGAAGACTTTATGTTCTTTTTTATTTTAAGCCATATTGCAGCTATCCGGATAAAAGTAGGCGGTGTTGTTGAGTTTCCATTTTCTTCGATTCCGGTTTGTGTACTACGGATTTTCGTTTTGTGAAGAGTTTGTATTTGCTTTGCAGGATATCGTAGATCCTTTTTAATTTTTCTTCAGGCTCAGAAAATTCTCCGATCAATATTTTACAATATAAGTTGGTACCGATTGTAGTAATCCTTTTTTGTGTGTTACCTATTCTCACTGTCTTCGACCAGCAATCACTTATTGACAAACTGATTTTCCAGTTTTCATATATAGCAGATACAAAATTTACGACCTTCACACTTCTGTTTACAGTGTGGTAGAAATGCCAGTAAATTAAATCATCGCAATCCGTATAAGGTTTTGCCTCTATGGATTCATTTATAATCAGTGCCCCCATTTTTATCTTCTGTCTTCACACATAAGTTTTGCCATACTCCACAATTTCCGGGAACTTATTACCCGCTATTCAATAACTACGTGGCCATGTCATGGGTACTGTTTTTAGTAACCGGCTATTCCTCTGATATGACCGTAAGGATACACAAATCAATATGCTCTTTTTGAATAATGTATTTGATTAAATTTCTCCAATTTTTTTCTTAAAAAAGCAAATTATACTTTGCTAACTTCCATAAGGTTAAAAAATTATCACATTAAATCTTAAATTTGCGTTTTTTATTGCCCGATAGTATAATGGTAGTACAGCAGATTCTGATTCTGCTTGTCTTGGTTCGAATCCAGGTCGGGTAACCTAAAAAAATGATACTTACCGGTATCATTTTTTGTATAAATAGATTGACTCCGTAGCTCAGTTGGTAGAGCAGCTGACTCTTAATCAGCGGGCCCAGGGTTCGAGTCCCTGCGGGGTCACAATAAAGTCTGGTATGCCAAAATTTATTCAATAAAGCTATTGTTGGAATAACTAATTACTGCTTCTGTTTATCTTTGCGTGATGTTATCAATCAGTAACCGCGGCAAAAAAATGCCCCCTTCGCCAATCAGAAAGTTAGCTCCTTTTGCAGAGAATGCAAAGAAAAAGGGAGTTAAGGTCTATCAGTTAAATATCGGCCAGCCGGATATAGAAACTCCCGCGTCCACCTTAGAAGCTGTTCGTAAATCTGACTTCAAGATTCTGGAATACAGTCACAGTGCCGGTAATGAAAGCTACAGGAAGAAATTAACAGAATACTATCGTTCTGTAAATATTAGCGTAGATCACGAAGAGATCATTATTACTACAGGTGCCAGTGAAGCTATTTTATTTGGATTTATGAGTTGCCTTGATGTGGGGGATGAAATATTAATTTCGGAACCTTTTTATGCCAATTACAATGCATTTGCGGTAACTGCAGGAATAATAGTAAAGCCTATTACGTCTCATATTGAATCGGGCTTTGCACTTCCACCAATTGAAGATTTCGAAAAATTAATAACATCTAAAACCAGGGCAATTATTATTTGCAATCCTAATAATCCCACCGGCTACTTATATAGCAGGGAGGAAATAGAGATTTTAAAGACAATAATCATTAAGCATAATTTGTATTTATTTTCCGATGAGGCTTATCGCGAATTTTGTTATGAGGGAAGCCATTACAGCGCGATGGAATTGTCTGGTGCAGAAAATAATGTAATACTAATAGATAGCATCAGTAAACGATACAGCGCATGTGGTGCGAGGATTGGCGCTTTAGTAACTCATAATAAGGAAGTATTGCAAACTGTTATGAAGTTTGCACAATCGAGACTTAGCCCACCAACTTTCGGTCAAATAGTAGGTGAAACAGCTATTGACCTGCCAAGCGATTATCTTAAAAAGTCAAAAGAGGAATATCAGCTAAGGCGTGATACCCTGGTAGCAAGATTGAATTATATTCCAGGAGTTTTTTGTTCTACTCCCGGTGGAGCTTTTTATGTGATGGCACAATTGCCTGTTGATGACACAGAAATATTTTGTCAGTGGTTGCTCGAATCATTCAGTTACAAAAATGCAACACTTATGCTTGCACCAGGTACAGGATTTTATGGCACTGAGGGGTTGGGCAAAACTGAAGTGCGCATCGCTTACGTATTAAATGTACAGGCAATCAATAATGCGATGGATTGTCTTGAAAAGGCATTGGAGATATATCCTGGTCGTCAGTTAGTATCTAAAGATAAAACCACTTCCTCTTTATCATCTTTAGCGCAATTCTAATTTTGAAGCGAATATCATGAAGCATTTATGGATACTATTCACGTATGGAATTACTTTGTTGTGTATTAACCAGTCCTATGCACAATCCACGTTTACCAATCCTTTGCTATCCTCAGGCGCCGATCCCTGGTGTACTTTTAGAGATGGTTACTATTATTACACTAATACAACCGGTAAAAACATTACTTTATGGAAGACAGCCAATATTGCAACACTTTCAACTAGTGAAAAAAGAGTAGTATGGACACCCCCGGAAACAGGACCATATTCCAAACAATTGTGGGCTCCGGAACTTCATTATTTAAAAGGTAAATGGTACGTCTATTTTGCTGCTGATGACGGTAACAATAATAATCACCGTCTGTATGTCTTGGAGAATCCTTCGAAGGATCCTATGAAAGGAACATGGATTATGAAAGGGCAACTTCATACACAGGAAAACAAATGGGCAATTGATGGAAGTGTTTTTGAAAATAAAAAGCAGCTATATTTAATATGGAGTGG
The DNA here is from genome assembly GCA_039935935.1 of Ginsengibacter sp. Classification (GTDB taxonomy): domain Bacteria; phylum Bacteroidota; class Bacteroidia; order Chitinophagales; family Chitinophagaceae; genus Ginsengibacter. The sequence continues at coordinate 26,655 of JBDTJI010000119.1, forward strand.
CTGGAAAGATGATGTGAATGGAGAGCAGGATATTTTTATTGCAAAAATGAAAAACCCGTGGACCATAAAAGGAAAGCGTATGCTTATTTCTGAGCCTTTTTATGATTGGGAAAAGAATGGAGATTTGAATAACCCTAACGATGTTGCCCATGTAAATGTTAATGAAGGTCCGCAAATATTAAAACATGGCAAACAACTATTCCTGGTTTACTCCGCAAGTGGCTGTTGGACGGATATGTATGCTTTGGGACTGCTAACCGCAAACAAAAATTCAGATTTGATGAAGGCCTATTCATGGAGCAAGACTGATCATCCTGTTTTTAAAGGATCCGAAAAAAATCATGTCTATGCTCCTGGTCATAATTCATTTTTTAAATCTCCGGATGGAAAAGAAAATTATATTTTATATCATGCAAATAGTAAACCTGGTCAGGGATGTGGTGTACACCGTTCTCCCCGGGCACAGCCATTTACCTGGAATGAGGATGGATCACCAAATTTTGGAGAACCGGTTGCTGAAAATATGAAAATTCCTGTTCCTTCAGGGACAAGAATTAAAAGAGATAGGAATAAGTAAAAATCTTAAGTTGTATCCCTTAATGGACTTTTATTGAACCAAATTACCCAGGATTTACTGGCAATTGCAGACCTACCGGAGGGACCGGTATTCATCAGTTAACAAAAAATTGATTCATAAAAATTGCATCTTTTTAAACAGTAGAAAAAGTAATCACAATCTTAATAAAATATTTACTTGTCAATTTGATTAAATATTGCCATTATAATGTGATTATGGAGTTTAAATAACAGTTTTAATGCAAATTATCATTAAAATCACACTATAATTTCATTTATGATATTATTTGCTATTTTTTCCATAATATTGTATTAAAAATCACACTATAATGCTAGTGCAAGAAATAGGAAAAAGCATAAGACTTAGACGGAAAGCCTTAAAAATAACGCAGCCTGACCTTGCTCAATTGGCTAAAGTGTCCACTAATACTCTGTATAAAATTGAAAGAGGTCAGGCTAATCCAACTATAGATATACTCGAAAAGATAACAGAGGTATTGGGATTGGAATTAAAACTTGAAGTGAAAAAAATTATCAATAAATCTGTTTCATGAGAAAGCTGGCGATCTATAGAAATAAAGAATATGCAGGCACGCTTACAGAGAAAAGCCGGGAGGAATATATTTTCATGTATGATGATTCTTATTATGCAGCTACGAATAAACCTGCTGTAAGCCTTACTTTACCAAAGTCTAAACAAGAATATATCTCACCCGTCTTGTTCCCGTTTTTCTTTAATATGCTTTCTGAAGGTGTGAACAGGCAATTGCAAACCCGGCTACTTAAAATAGATGAACAGGATAATTTTGGCTTACTTTCAGCCACTGCACAATATGATACTATAGGCGCGATAACGGTTAAACCCATCGAAGAATAATGACCTTATCAGAAATAAAATATTGCCCGGGAAGTCTTGCCGAAGGATTTACTACTTACAGTCCTGCATTCTTAAAAAGAATGTTTGATAATAAACAGGTGAGTCATATACTGCCGTATGATGCGTCGCAGGTGAATGAAGAAGATGCGGAGAAATTTATGGAAAACCGTAAGCGGATATCCATATCAGGTGTACAGGAAAAAATGTCTTTACTGCTGACAAAAAATAAATTGAGGCTCACCGAAGAGGGAGAACAGGGCACTTATATTTTAAAACCTATTCCAAGAGATCTTAAAAAAGTAGATCAGGTTCCAGCAAATGAACATTTGACGATGCAGATTGCAGGCCAAATATACCGCATCAATACGGCTGAAAATGGCATAATCTTTTTTAAGAATGGTTCACCAGCATATATTACCAGACGCTTTGATGTAAAAGCAGACGGAACGAAATGGGGAAAAGAAGATTTTGCCACCCTGGCCGGCAGAACTAAAGATAACGCCGGCGCTGATTTTAAATATACCTATTCATATGAAGAGGCGGCCGCTTTGATCCGGCAATTTGTGCCGGCATGGCGGGTGGAAATTGAAAAGTATTTTGCGTTAGTAGTTTTTAACTATCTTTTTTTAAACGGCGACGCACATTTAAAAAATTTTTCCTTGCTAGAAAGTGAAACGGGCGATTATTTCTTAAGCCCGGCTTATGATTTGGTTAATACAAGACTACATGTAGATGATACTGATTTTGCTTTGGATAAAGGTTTGTTTGCTGACGACTTTGCATCAGAAGGCTTTATGAAGACCCACCACAGGGGCAAACAGGATTTTATAGAATTTGCTAAGCGTATTGGTGTACAGGAAGATCGCATGGAGAAATTACTGGAGCCATTTTTAGCGAAGCAGGCGACAGTTGAAATACTGACGAATCGTTCTTTTCTTAGTGCAGCTAACAGAAGAGGTTATTTATTGGAGTATAGTTGTAGAAGAAACAGGCTGATGAAATAAAATGTAAGCCTGTAATATAGTTGCCTTTAACGATACTATTATCCAATTGTTTTGCGAATACATTTACTCCTGAACTCATTTCTTATATTCCATTATTAACGCCCTTTGATTTTGCACAAAATATATATGCTATATTTTTCTGTGTCTGCTTTATTCTTTTTGGGGAATAGTTTTGCTTCTATCGTTATGCCGTTTCTATTATAAACTGGAAAACCCACGCAAATTGACCCCCTCCCGCCAGATGAAACTGACCCCCATTTGCCATTTCAAATTGACCCCCTGATTCCGGCTGAAACTGACCCCCTGAAAAATAGGATAAAAGAGCAGTTGTTTTTGTAGGATAAAAATTGGTTGTTTTAATCAAAATAACCAAGATAAATTATGTCCA
>JBDTJI010000120.1:0-22831 GCA_039935935.1 Ginsengibacter sp.
CCAGTATCCTATTAGCAAACTACACAACCAAACGATCTGTGCCCGTTGTTTACTATAGATATAGATGATGGCCGATAGCATATACGCCATTCCAATTCTTCCCAATACACTCCCAAAACGTATTTCAAAAACAGGTCGAATTTCCAAACCGTTATTCATTATGATTCCAAGGATTACCAAAATTAACCCTCTTTTCACCACCTTCATTAATATTTTTTGCTTCGGTGTACCCTTCTCTATCAGACGGCCAAGTGAATACGGTATAGCCACACCGGCGAGAAAAATAAAAAGTGGAAAAATTAAATCATAGAGATGGAATCCGTTCCATTCCGGATGAGAGAACTGATTGGCGATCGTATTCCAAAAAGGAGAGTCCGTTGCTTTTGCAAGGCCTCCGAATACATTTGCCAGGCCCATGATCATAAGCATGTCGAGCCCGCGGAGCGCATCAAGAGAATAAAGACGTTGAGAAACGAAATCCTGTTTCATGAGATTATATTATTTATTTAATTACAATGGTGTGATACTGTACTTCCGTTCATTTCTCAATATTCTAAAAATTTATTATCTGCGTCTTTCATTTTAAATTTACCCGTTAATTATTTCATTACCGATCCAATATTTTTGATATCAAAACACTAAAAATGCATTGTTTGAAAACTAACGCATTGATAAGATATTAGTTACTCTGAATTTGTAAATTGCAATTTGAGATTTGCTGACAATTTTGATGGTAATTTCAATTTAGAGTCTAAAGATATATTTTACCAAAGAAAAATAGCATTATTTTTCTTTGTGCCGTAGTTTGCTAATCTTACCATTTTGTTATTCGGAAGAATCGCAAACAAAATTTCTTAAGAGATCATTGTTGAGTAATATTTTAATGTGGAATAGAAATTGACACTAAATCATTGTAGATTAACGTTATTATCAAAAAAGAAATAAACTTGGAGTAAAACAAATAAAAACGATCTCCAATTAAAAAGTTTTATACTTTGAAATACCTTTTTAAAAATCATGTCCAGAATTCTTGTAGTTGATGATGATTAGATATACTGTCTGTTATGGAAATCCTGCTTACTATGAAAGGTTTCGAGGTAGAAGTTATTGCGAGGGGAGAAAACATGGTACCGAAAATAAATTCTTTTAACCCAGACCTTATTTTATTTGACGTACTTATTTCCGGTTCTGATGGACGCACCATTTGCAAACAGCTCAAATCAGATAAAGCTACCCAACACATTCCTGTAATTATGTTTTCTGCTCACCCCGGAGCAGCAGCTACTATAAGCGCTTATGGCACTAATTATTTTATTGCAAAAACCATTGATATTTCTCATCTTTTAAAGAAAGTGAACGAACAACCCGGAATCAATCTCAATTAAACAGCAGGCATTCCGTGAAACTTCCCAAGCTCTTTTTGTTTTAAAGATCCTATAATGATCCTGACGTTTAAATTACAACAGAACAAAAAGTCATTTAATATAATGAAGTTAATATTGTAATTTTCCTCATGGCAAACTTATTTGGTCAGTTTCATTATTCTATGATATTGCTTCTTAAAAATTAAAATTGTGGTGCATGAATTCATTTTTAAAATTAGTAAACAACCCTTTCAAATTCAGGCTTTTTTTATTCTATAACGTTCCCGCTGCGTTCTTCTCTGGATTGAGAATAAAAGAATGTACCGATGAAAAATGTATTACATCTGTTCCCTTCAAATGGCTTACTCAAAATCCTTTCAAATCAACCTATTTTGCTTCATTGGCCATGGCCGCAGAGATGAGTACGGGCGCTTTGGCACTACGTAACACTTTTAAACAATCTCCAGGCATATCAATTTTAGTTACAAAAATGGAAGCTCAATATTTAAAAAAGGCAACTAGTATTACTTTCTTTACATGCGAGGATGGGTTATTGATTTCAGGCGTCGTAGATGAAGCCCGCAGAACCGGGGCAGGCAAAACAGTAAGTGTAAAGACCATTGGCCGAAATGAGACTGGTGAATTGGTTGCAGAATTTTTGTTTACATGGTCGTTTAAGATCAAAGTAAAAAATTAATCCGGAAATTGATTTGACATTATCGGTCTGACAATTTGTTACTTATCTTTATTTTCTTTTTTGCATCCTTAAAACATATTTATGAAGATTGCCTTTCATGGCGCTGCCCGTACTGTAACCGGGTCCAAACATCTACTTACGTTAACAAATGGGAAAAAATATTTACTCGATTGTGGCTTATACCAGGGAATGGGGAAAGAGACTGACGAACTCAATCGCGATTTTGGTTTCAATCCTTCGGAAGTAGATCATCTCATACTTTCTCATGCTCATATTGATCATTGCGGATTAATTCCAAAGCTGATCAAAGAAGGTTATAACGGTAAAGTGTATGCAACACCTGCAACTAAGGATCTTGCAGCTATCCTTTTGGCCGATAGTGCCGGTATCCAGGAAAATGACTTGAAGTTTGTCAATAAAACCCGTGCGGCACAGGGGAAAACTTATCTTTCGGCGTTGTATGTGATGGAAGATGCTACAAGAGCAATAGAACACTTTGTCACTGTTGATTACGGCAATTGGTTTACAATTGATGAAAACGTTCAATTCATGTATTTGGATGCGGGACATATAATTGGCAGTACCACCGTTCATTTAAAAATTACTGAAAACGGAAGAGTAACTCATCTTACTTTTTCAGGTGATCTTGGAAGATATAGGGATATTATCTTAAAATCACCGGAAGTATTTCCACAAGCCGATTATATAATCATGGAATCTACTTACGGAGATAAACTGCACGAAACAGTAACAGGCACTCCAGATAAGATTCTTGAATGGATTACCAAAACCTGTCTGCAAAAAAAAGGAAAGCTAATAATACCTGCATTCAGCGTGGGCCGCACCCAGGAAATTTTATATGCTCTTAATCAATTGGAAAATGAAAACCGCCTTCCTGATCTTCCCTATTACGTGGATAGCCCATTAAGTAAGGAAGCTACAGAAATAATTGAAAGTTATCCGCAATATTTTAATACTCGTGTACAAAAACTTTTACTGAATGATGAAGATCCGTTTAATTTTAAGGGGTTAAAATTCATAAAATCCGTTGAGGAAAGTAAATCGCTCAATTACAGATCTGATCCCTTAGTGATCATTTCAGCCAGCGGGATGGCCGATGCAGGCAGGGTGAAACATCACATCAGCAACACAATTGAAAATAGCAGAAATTCGATTCTGCTTACTGGTTATTGTGAACCCAATTCACTGGGCGGAAGATTAAAACTGCACCCGAAAGAAGTGGGAATATTTGGACAGACACACGAAGTGCATGCTGAAATAGGAGAAATAAAAAGTATGAGCGCACATGGAGATTATGAGGACATGAGCCAATGGCTTGCCTGCCAGAACCCTAAAGAAGTTAAAAAGCTATTTTTGGTTCATGGAGACTATGATGTTCAACAGGTTTTTAGGGATCGTCTTATCAGCAAAGGGTTCCTGGATGTTGAGATACCTGCAAGACATACAGAAGTTGGATTGGGCTGATTTAATTCAGATTGGAATTCGTTTATAAAAGTGGCTTACAAAATCAATAAAAAAAATTACCAGTTCTCATTTCTGGCTTGTGACTGGTCCATCAATAGTAAACATAAAAAAAGGTTACCGTATGATAACCTTGAATAAGTAACTAACAATAGGTTCTATTAATGATATCCTACCATTCCTACTGTTGTTTTGCATCCGATCCTGGAAGAAGTGCATGAGGTAATGCTGGCTCCCATTACAAAGACAACTAATACAATGAAAAACTTTTTCATTTTAATACATTTTTGTGGTTTAATGAATGGAATTTACCGAGGAAAATGCCTCTTTGGTATAATTGCTAATTCTTCAAGAAAGGGATTGGAAACGCAGCGGCTACAAATTAACGAAAACTAAATGAATAATGCAAGCACACTGACGCATTTCTTTTCGCCCATAAACTGTTAAGTTGTAAAAGAGATCTAATTAGATCTAACTAATAGATAACAGTAAAACAAAAATCATTAACATGGAGTTCCCGAGATCTAATACTTTGGAAAAGAAGACATTAGTTATTATGTCCGAAAAGGGATTTCTTAGAATTAAGATACAGGTAATATTTTCTTACTCATTCGGAATGATTTGCAAATCAAAAAGCCTTTCTTTTTCTACTTCTGTACTTTATTATATCTTTCTACCCGGGATTGGATATAAAGAATGATATGTACAGCTATGAGAAGTTCACATACAATTTCTTTAACTATCATAAAAAGTATTTTTATCGATTGGTATTTTGAATAAACGATTGACCGTAAAAATTATTATGCAGTATATTCATAAAAGCAACTCAATTTTAGATTTTTTAAAAGTCGTGCAAATGCAAAAAAATTCCCCAAAATCAATTGAGGAATTTTATTTGTAGCTATAATGCTTATCTGATCTCAAAACTTATACCCGCCTGAAGGTTCACAGAACTCAAATCCTTATATCCATTCTTCGCGTAGGGTGCGTAGTCATAAGTACCTCCAAGATAAATTCCTGACGTACTCATCTTTTTGAAGGGAATCATTATACCTACTCCGGCCTGGGCAACGAAGCCAATATTTGTTTGGGTATTACCAAATTCTCCAAAATATTGTTTGAAATTAATCAGGTTCCCTCCCGCACCTGCAGAAATATAAGGTTTCACATAGGAATTTGAAAGAGGATAATATTTTGCTTTTAATATTAATGGTGTTGTCTGAATAGAATTGCTGATTACTGCGGAAATGTCCTGGTTAGGGCCAGAATGATATATATCCCTCGGATATTTTTGATAATAATCCTGAAATCCGAATTGTACTCCTGCTGCTAATTTATTGCTGAAAGGATACATAAGGCTGCCTCGGAAGCCCCTCGGTGAATTATTACTGACTAAATCAGATTTAAATCCACTTATGGGCATACTGTAATTATAGTTTAATTCTAATGTTAATGGGTTCTTTTGAGCAGTTGATGATTGGGCAAGAAAAATGCTTACAATCATAAAACAACTTGTTATTATATTATTTTTCATCGTTGTAAATTTTTAATTTTTCTTTAAATAAGAGGATTGATCAAAAAGAGATTGTACCTGGGTGTCAGCAACACTTGTATTAAAAATACCACTACCTCTTATCAGCCCCGTCCAGATCACGTCAATCTTCTTGTTATCACTTTTAGAAGCGCTTTTTAAATCTAACATGTCAACTGAAATTGCTCCTTTTTTGATGCTGTAAACACTGTATGTGTAAGGTATGTAATATCCATATCCTGGATATCCCCAATAATATGGATCAAAGTAGCCACCATAATTACCCCAATAATTGCCATAGCTGATTACACCTGTAGAAGTACTGATAATGTGATTCACATTCACACCCAGGTCTGGATTATCGCTTTTAAGTACCAGCTGGTATCCTGCCTGTTTCATATATTTCTTTACTGCATCTATGTATGCCTGATCTACATCATTTAATTGACGGGTAGATTTTTCGTTATCAATTACCGCTACTGAATCAGAAATACTATAGGTTTTATAACTTGAGAAATTAACAGAGGAATCACGATCTGTAATATATATTCGGGATTCGTCTGTATTTAAATTGTTAAGGGGATCTTTGGTGCAGCCAAAATAAAGGACTGCGAGGCAAATCAACCACCAATTTGTTAATAATTTTTTCATGATCTTTGTTCTTTTTATTGTTAATAATATTTTTATCGTTCTGTTTGGAATTGTACAAAACCAATGCCCGAAAGACTTAAAAGAGTTTTAAGATTAATCCCGATTTACAGTTTTAGGATACCATTATCTTAGAGAAAATTAACTCCCGGGACGATGCTATTTAATACGATTAAACCGGCGCCTGTTACATGTTTGGATTTGCTTGTTGCTCTTAGCCTCAAGCCTTCTGGCTTTCTGCTTTCCACCTTTTGCCTATCTTTGCAAGTCATTTAATAAACATGAGTACTAAAGGAAAAGTTTTGATGGCAATGAGCGGTGGTATAGATAGTACAGTAGCTGCTTTAATGCTTCATCATGAAGGTTATGAGGTAGTAGGGATTACTATGAAAACATGGGACTATGCCACAAGTGGCGGTAATAATAACAAACAAACCGGTTGTTGCAATATTGACAGTTTTAATGATGCAAGAATGGCAGCGGTTCAGCATGGGTTTCCGCATTTTATCCTTGATATCCGCGAGGAATTTGGAAGCTTCGTAGTTGATAATTTTGTAGATGAATATTTAGCAGGCCATACTCCTAATCCCTGCATTTTATGTAATACTCACATCAAGTGGCGTGCACTATCAAAAAGGGCTGATGCACTTGGCTGCGATTATATTGCCACCGGGCATTATGCACAGATTCATAAGCATGACAATGGAAGATATTTTGTAAGAAAAGGAATTGATGAAACAAAAGATCAGAGCTATGTACTGTGGGGGCTTCAACAGGATCTATTAAGCCGGACTATTTTACCCTTAGGAGCGTACCGCAAAACACAGATCAGACAGATGGCAATTGATTACGGCTACCCTGAACTGGCTAAAAAGAATGAGAGTTATGAAATTTGTTTTGTACCCGATAACGATTATCGGGGATTTTTAAAAAGAAAAGTAGAAGGTCTTGAGGAAAAAGTCTCAGGTGGTTTTTTTGTTGACAAAACCGGCAAAATTTTAGGTCCGCATAAAGGCTACCCTTTCTATACAATAGGCCAGAGAAAAGGACTTGACATTGCACTGGGAAAACCTGCATTTGTTACACAAATTATCCCTGAAACCAATACTATTGTACTTGGAGATGAAGAAGATTTGAAAGGACTCAATATGACAGTAAAGGGGCTCAATTGGATCAAATACGAAGATTTTACGGATGGGATGGAGGTCGTTACCAAAATAAGATATAAAGATAAAGGTGCTCTTTCCAACCTGTTTACATACGAAAATGGAGTTAATGTCCGTTTTTATGAAAATGTAAAAGGAATAGCTCCAGGTCAGAGTGCTGTTTTTTACGAAGGCGATGATGTGATTGGTGGGGGAATTATTCAGAGAAATAAAAGCTGTGCAATTTAGAAGTTTATCGTTTAGTCGCATTCATTAGCTGATATAGAGATGTTATACATATCCACGAGTTACTCCTTTGCAAAAACATTTTTAATGCCTTGTATGACTAAATATTTTATTGGCTCATGTTTACTCGTTTTGTTGTTTGCATCATGCAAAAAAGAGAGCGTTGTTTTTAAAACCGATTCTGTAAATGACTATTTTCCATTACAAGTTGGTAAATACATTACTTATAGCCTTGATTCTACTTTATACACCAATTTTGGACAAAATGAAACAGTAATTCATTATGAAGCGCAGGACAGGGTTGATGCGCAGATTACCGATAACCTGGGCAGACCTGCATTTCGCATTATACGATACCTGCGCAAAAATTCTACAGAGGGGTGGAGTGCTGATAATGTGTTCATGGCTGTGCCTACAGGCAATTCAATTGAATATATTGAAAACAATCTTCGGTTTGTAAAAATAGTAATACCGGTTAGACAGGGATTTTCATGGAAAGGAAATTCTGCCATTGATACCTATTCCCCTGATTACGGGTTAACCTTCTTAGATGATTGGGACTATACTTATGATAGTGTTGGGGCGCCTTTGTCAGTTAATTCACTCAATATTGATAATACGATCACTGTAGATGAAAGAGATGAATTTTTGGGACAGGATCCTTCTGTTCCCGGAACCCAATATGCAGAAAAAACGTATTCTATCGAAAAGTATGGAAAGGGAATTGGCTTAATCTATCGTGAATTTTTGCATTGGGAATACCAGGGGCCACAGTCGGGCAGACCTGGTTATTATGACGGCTATGGTATTAAGATGAGCATTATAGACCATAATTAAAATAGAATAATTTCCCGATGTTTCTAAAAGTATCTCTCGAGTAAAGAATAAAATGTATCCATCCGAATTACTTTTTCATTTTATGAAAAGAAATTATTTATTCTTTTTATTCGTCTTCTTTTTTTCAGAGATGACAACTGCCCAGTACAGCCGGTATATTATAAGTTTCGGGGATAAAACAAAAACTCCTTTTTCAGTAAATGATCCATCTAAATTCTTATCTCCAAAAGCGATTAAGAGAAGGATAAAACAATCTATTGCCGTTGATGAAACAGATTTGCCAATAGTACCACGTTATGTGGATAGCATCCGTTCATCGGGAAATGTTGCCATTATTGATTATTCAAAATGGTTCAACCAGGTTTGTATTGAAACAACTGATGCTGCTGCGTTGGCAAAGATCAGTAAACTGCCTTTTGTAGTAAATGCCTTACCTGTAAAGCGTTTTATGAGGCAAAATGTAATTGAAAAAAATAAATTTAATGAGCAAATAAACAACATCGCTACCACTCTGTCTCCTGAACCCCCGGGCAATTATTATACATATGGAAATTCATTTGACCAGATTCATATACATAAAGGAGAATATCTGCATAATAAAGGCTTTCGGGGCGAAGGAATGCTGATAGCAATAATAGATGCAGGATTTTATCATTATAAAACCTTGCCTGTCTTTGATAGTGTAAGACATAATAAACAAATCATAGAGACTTACGATTTTGTGAATAATGAAATAAGTGTGGATGAGGATAATTATCACGGAATGATGTGTTTCTCAATTATGGCAGCAGATATCCCTAATCAATTGGTAGGGAGTAGTCCTAAGGCTGATTATTTATTATATCGTTCAGAAGATGTTTCTTCAGAATCCCCTGTTGAAGAACAGTATTGGATAGCTGCCGCAGAACGAGCTGATAGCATAGGCGCGGATATAATCTCCACGTCCCTGGGATACAATACATTTGATAATCCAACCTTTAATTACACGTATGATGACATGAACGGGCACACTACACTTATCGCTAAAGCCGCAACTCTTGCCGCAAAAAAAGGAATGATAGTAGCTGCTGCTGCCGGTAATGAAGGTAACAATCCCTGGCATTTTATTTCTACACCGGGCGATGCCGATAGCGTCTTAACAGTAGGTGCAGTAGATGGCACGGGGACAGTAGCCGGGTTTAGCAGTTATGGCCCTTCAAGTGATGGCAGGATAAAGCCTACCGTTGCTTCAGTAGGAGCCGGAACTGCCATATCTTCTGTTACAGGACAGGTCGAAACCGGCGACGGAACTTCATTTGCCTCGCCCAATCTTGCAGGATTGGTTGCTTGTTTATGGCAAGCCTTTCCGGAGTTAACCAATATGGAAATAATAGATGCTATAAAAAAAAATAGCAGTATTTACAAAACACCTAATGATAGGATGGGTTATGGTATTCCTGACTTTCAGACGACTTATGATAGCCTTGACCAACAACGGACCTTAAGAAACGCTATTAAAATTTTAGGAAATAATAAAATAAAAATTTATCCAAATCCATTTAAGAATAAATTCATTTTTTTGATAAATCCAGAGCATACAGCCATAGCCACTTTCGGACTTTATGATGCAGGTGGAAGGTTGTATTTAGAGAAACAAGTGTCTTTACAAGAAGGTGTTCCTGAAATTGTGAGCTTTGATAATTTTAAGCAACTTCAAAGTGGAGTATATATTTTAAACTTCTCCGATGGAATAAGCAGTCAAAGTTTTAAAATTATTTCAAACTGAGTTATTTTCTAAATAAAGCTGCAAAAAGTGTGTCTGACTGGATTTGAAATCCTTTCATGTACTTGCCTTCAATCAATTCCAGGTTTAAATTTTTCTGAAAAAAATGGACATTGTCTTCATTTTCCTTTTTGAAGACAGAACAGGTAATATAAAGAAGATAGCCATCGTCCGCAAGATAGCGAACAGCATTAGAAACTATTCGCTGCTGCAAAAATGAATACTCTTCAATTTTCTTTCGACTAAAAAAATTTAATTGCTCAGGAGTTCGTGCCCAGGTACCGGAACCCGAACAGGGAACGTCAGCTATAATAAAATTAAATGAATTCCCAGCTGCCATATTAATTGAATTAAAAGAGAGATCGGCAACAAAAGAATGGTAGTTCTTTATCCCAGCTTTCGCAAAACGGGTGTGCAAACTTTTAAGAATACTTTTACGGCTATCACTTACCGTCAGATTAATATCTTTTAATGAATCATAAGCTAAAATAGATTTGCCACCGCTTGCAGCGCAACAGTCCCAAATCCTAATGGGGAATTTATCGAAAGTGAGCTGCCTAAAAAATTCGCTCACCCTCTGTGAATTGTAATCCTGGATCACCGCTTCTTTATCAATTTTTATCACATCACTCACCTTGGTATTGTTCGAAAAAGAAAGGCATGCATCAGTAATAGTTTCATAATGAACTGCTACCGCGTTTAGTTTTTGTAATACAGTTTGTTGAAATCCCGGACGAACTCGTATAAATAATTTCGGCTGCTTTAAAAAAGATTTGCTGAATTCATCCTTTTCCATCTCTGGACTCAACTCATCTTTAAAAGGAAAAATCGCTCCGATACTAAAAACTTCTTTAGTTATTGACAATTTATCAGAAAGAGTTAGATCTATTTTTTTACTCCAATCAGACGCAAAATATTGTAAGAATGATGAAGGTTCCTCTTCCAGAAGGAAAGTGGCTAAATGGAATCTATCTTCTATACTGAGACTATCGGTCGCTCCAGAACCTAATCGGAAGAAGTTGTAACAAAGTGCGGTAATTTTTTTTCTGTCCCTGGATCCATGTTTTTTATAAACTGAAAAATATTTTTTTAAATAAAAATGAAAAGGTTGGTTTCCATCATAGGCAGTTATTAAGGCAACCGCATAATTCAAATACCTTTTTGAATGGTTTTCTTTTCGGATACTCGACATTTCTTTTCAGTACATTTATAGGTATGCCATTTAAAGGCGATAAGGAAAAACCATTTTAAAAAAGAAATCAAAAATATGGGTAAATAATTATTAAGGTGCCTAAAGTTCAAGAAGTGCCTTAACAGGATCCTTTCCAAATAGAAGCTGGCCAGGATTTTCAAGCATTTCCTTAAGTCGTACCAGGAAACGTACGGATTCGCTACCATCAATAACGCGGTGATCATAGCTTAAAGCGATATACATCATTGGCCGGATTACCACCTGGCCTTTTATTGCCACCGGACGCTCCACGATATTATGCATGCCAAGTATGGCGCTTTGAGGTATATTAAGAATAGGGGTGCTCATTAGTGAACCAAAAATCCCGCCATTAGTTATGGTAAAAGTTCCACCGGTCATTTCTTCTATGGTAAGCTTACTGTCCCTTGCTTTTACCGCTAATTGAACGACTTCCTTTTCTATGTCCGCCATGCTCAGGCTTTCTGCATTTCTTATTACGGGAACTACTAAACCCTTAGGCGATGAAACCGCTATAGAAATATCGCAAAATTCATGATAAATAATATTCTCTCCGTCTAATCGTGAATTTACCGAAGGCCACTCCTGCAAAGCAAAACACACAGCCTTGGTAAAAAAGCTCATGAAACCAAGATTTACTTCGTGGGTTTTTTTGAAGGTTTCCTTATACTTTGTTCTTAATTCCATAATTGCGCCCATATCCACTTCATTAAAAGTGGTGAGCATAGCAGTACTGTTTTTGGCTTCTACTAATCTGCGGCTAATTGTCCTGCGTAAATTGGACATTTTTTGTGCCTTTTCCTCGCGGGTGAAAAGCTGCTTTCCTATTGGCCTGCCCGGATTTGAAAGCGCCTCAAGTACATCGTTTTTCAGAATCTTTCCCCGGGAACCTGATGCAGTAACTTTTGAGACATCCACCTTTTTATCTGCCAATATCGCAGCAGCTACCGGGCTGGCTTTTATTTCTGTACCAGATTCTTGTTTTTCTTTATCTGCTATTTTACTTACTTCTTTACCGTCTTTTTTAGGTTCCTCTTTTACTGCCTGGCTTTTATCTACTTTCTTATCATCTTCAGCATCAGCAGGTTTTTCCGCAGTATCATCAATCGTACAAACCACGTCTCCTATTTTTAAAGTGTCCTCCTCTTTGGCAATTGTATGCAAGATTCCTGCCTTCTCTGCATTAATTTCAAAAGTAGCTTTTTCACTTTCGAGTTCTGCAATCACTTCGTCTCTGTTTACCCATTCACCATCCTTTTTGATCCATTTGGTAAGAGTGACCTCACTAATGCTTTCGCCAATTGTGGGAACTTTAATTTCTACTGCCATGTATTATTTTTAAGATTTACAAACCTAAGCTAAATTGAGAAATACACAAAGCAAAGGAAAAGCGATTAAAGAAAATATTCTCTTGCAGGCTGTTACTTCATACTCCCCTTTTATTTCCATTTTAAATAAGGATTTTAAAAGAAGTCCCCGCTATTAATAAAAGATTTTGTGTCTCTGCATTAAATTATTTAATTTTATCAGGAAAAAAAGGCATGATACGAATTGCAGAGATGATACTTAATTATTATCTTACCGCGCTGCTTGTTTTGTTAAACCAAATCATCAGCAAAAAGTTTGAAACGTCTTTAAATTAAAAAATTTTTTATGATTAAAAGATTTCTGTTTATTATATCTTGTTTTGTTTTTACATTTAATTCTGCTTGGTCCCAACTCACTGTTACAGGTTCCAATTTTATGATTTACTCGGGTGCTACCGTTACTGTGAAAGGTAATATTTCAAGCAACAAAAACATTTTAGGTCTGGGCAAATTATTATTAAATGGAGACGATGTGCAAAATTTAAATATGAATGGCTTTTCTATTCCTAATCTTGAAATTGATAATGCAGATACTATCCTACTAACTGGTGACGCGAGAATTGGTAATTCTTTATTATTTACCAATGGAACCATTCAGGCTGGAGACCATAGTTTAACATTAGGAGACATTGCATCAGTAACTGGGATGGGAACAGGAAAGTTTATCGAAACCCATGGCATTGGTCAGGTGTTTAAAGAAATCAGTGCAAATGTTAATTCGACTGAAGTACCTGTTGGGGCGGGCAACATTTATCGCCCCGCTTTTATTACAACTTCAGGTTCCTATAGCGCTGCCAAGGTAGGGGTAAATTTGCGAGACACGTTAAGCAGTTTTGCTCCTCCCAGCATCTCTGATTATCTAAAGGCTAACTGGACAATCAGTCAGACTGGCATTATGGGTTCACTCAATGTAGGCGTTGAATACAATTCTTTAGATGTTGTGGGACATGAAAATAATTTAAAAGGTTATTTATATAACGGAACCGATTGGTCATCAACGAATGAAACTCATGATGCTACCATAAACAGGATTGGTTTCCCCGTAAGTGGTTCATCAGTTAATATAACTGCTATGGACAAATTTGACCTTCTGAAAGCAAAAGTTTTTTTACAAGGCGCGTACAATCCAGAGATAGGCTTAATGGCTGATAAATTAAGAACACCCGTTAATCTTATTCCTTTATCAGATCCCTATAGATCTGTTCCCTATGACATAGCTTTTACCCATTTAAACAACGCAATAACTGAAACAGCATCCGCGTCAGTATTTAGTGACCAGCCATTGTCGAATAACGATATTGTCGATTGGGTTTTTCTCGAATTAAGGAATACAGTGACTCCAGGAAACACAGTTCTTCAAACCCGTAGCGCACTATTACAAAGGGATGGCGATATTGTGGATGTTGATGGTGTAAGTCCGGTAACTTTCAATAATGTGGTTTCGGGTGATTATACGATAGCAGTAAGGCATAGAAATCATTTAGGATTAAGTACTGATCCCGATACTTTTACTCCAGTGCTGGATGAAAAACAATCTACGACTGTATTGGTTGATTTCTCCACTTCCAGCAACATATTTGGTCCGGCAACAGCCTATTATGTTGCCACTGATAGTAAACATACTTTATGGGGCGGAAATACAAATGTAAATAATATAGTAAGGTTCTCAGGTCCTGGAAATGATAAAGATTATATTTTAAACAGCATATTAGGTGGTAACAGCACCACTTCAATTATCGGATATAGCTCTGGCGATATTAATATGGATAGAACAGTAAAATATTCCGGACCGAATAATGATAAAGATTTTTTGCTTTTTTCTGTTCTTTCAAGTAATGTAACAAATTCTCAAACTCAATATTTACCATAATAATTTGTCATGAAAAAATCTCTACTGCTTTGTAATTTAATTTTTTTTAGCGCGTTAACCGCTTACTGCCAACCTCCTGTTGGCAATTATATATCTGCTACTTTAAAGCAAGGAAGTGCACCTAACTCTGTGTATATTACTTTTAAATCGAATGTTACGCTTACTTTAGCAAAGTTTTCATCGTTCCAGTTTGAACTGGGGATACCTGATAGTATAACTCCTAAACCAGGATTTACAATGACTTCTCTTGACCCTTTAATGTCTTATGGTACTGATGGTGCTATTGAGACACAAGGCGGGATTACTTACTACGGATACGGATTTAGTGGAGACGGTGGCCAAAGTGGACCTGGTACTACTTTCGAACAAGATAAAGAATACAACTATGCAGAAGTCTTTTTTACAGAAGCTCCTCCGGATATAACCAGCAAAGTTCGGCTAATGCAATTGCCAGATGGAGGGAAAACTATTAATGTTAATTTTTATGTGGCAAATAAAGGCGCTGATGTCACCAACCAACCTGCCCAATTTTATTCGAGTGATCCTTTAAGTGTTTCTAATGACGGCGCGGGGTATAAAGGATCTTCTTATGTAACTCTTCCCACAGTTGTTCTTCCTATTAAACTTTCCGGTTTCTCCGCTAATAACAAAGATGGAGATGCTATACTTAATTGGTCTGTAGAAAACCTGGATGCCCAATCAAGCAGTTTTGAAATTGAAAAAAGCCTCAATGGAACTAATTTTGAAAATATAGGAGCAGTAAATTTGAGCAGCAATACAGGAAATAATTATTCATTCACCGATAGAAATGTGAATGTTTCAGATCCTGCAACAGTCGTTTACTATAGACTTAAAATGCTGGATAAAGATGGCCAATTTACTTATAGCGAAATCAAAAATATAAGGCTATATGATAAAGGACTGAATATTAGTTTATACCCGAACCCTACTATGAGTTCTTCTAAATTGAATCTTAACCTTGATAACCCTGGTGTGGTAAGAATTAGTATCACTAATATTTTGGGCAAGCAAGTAAGACAGATAGAATTTAATGGTTTAAAGGGCTTCAATCAAAAGAATATTGACTTATCGGGAATTTCCGCCGGTTCATATATGATAAAAGTGCAAATAAATAATAGTATACAAACGATACCGGTTATTAAGGAATAAATAGCCTAAAATTTAATTGACAAAAAACCGGATTGGCATAGAACCATCCGGTTTTTTATTTCCAAATTTTGACAAATTGATTTTTTAAGGATTAGACTTACTGGTCATCCTCACCACAGGAATGATCATTTCCTCCAGGCTTATTCCCCCGTGTTGAAACGTGTTTCGGTAGTAGTTCGCAAAATGATTGTAATTATTGGGGTAGCACAAGTATCCATCCTGCTTTGCAAAAATGAATGAAGAATTTACATTGGGAACCGGTAATGCTGCCTGCCGCGGGTCACGAAATGCAAGCACTTCTTTCGGTTCATAATTCAAATTACGCCCATGTTTATAACGCAGGTTGGCTGTAGTCTGTTTATCGCCCACTACTTTTTGAGGTGTATTCACTCTCACACTTCCATGATCTGTAGCCACAATCAGATTTATTTTTTTATCAGCTATCTTTTTCAAGGCCTGGTGGAGCGGCGAATGTTCAAACCACGATGCAGTTAGGCTTCTGTAACTTACTTCATCGGCTGCTAGTTCTTTCAAAACTTCCATTTCAGTGCGTGCATGGCTAAGCATATCTACAAAATTGTAAACAATGATATTAATATCATTATTTAATAGGTTATGCATGTTATCAACCAGCTTTTGAGCATCCTGATGATTGGTAATTTTTGTATAAGAATATTTCAAATCTTCTTTGCGAAGCCTCCTTAACTGGGCTTTGAAAAAAACTTCTTCAAATAAATTTTTGCCTCCTTCTTCATCATCATTTTTCCATTCTACAGGAAACTGCTTTTCTATTTCTATAGGAAGCAACCCCGCAAATATAGAATTTCGACTGTATTGAGTAGCCGTAGGTAAAATGGAATAAAAAGTTTCCTCTTCTTGTATTCGAAAATTTTCAGCAAACAATGGCTGTATTGCTTTCCACTGATCAAAACGTAAATTATCAATCAATACAAAAAATGTAGGTATTTCTTTTTCAACATGAGGGAATACTTTGAGCTTCATTAATGAATTGCTCATAATAGGTGCATCCGCGGAAGGGTTAGTTACCCAGCCAGAATAATTTTTAGAAATGAATTTGAAAAATTCTGTATTGGCTTCGTTTTTTTGAGATTGAAACACTTCACGCATTTCGGGGCTGTCACTTTTTTTCATTTCAAGTTCCCAATACACCAGCTTTTTATAGATGTCCATCCATCCGTTGTAATCAGGATTGTCATTAAGCGCCATAAATAATTCACTGAATTGCTGTTGGTAGGTTGTAGTGGTTTTCTCGGCAATAAGTCGTTTGTTGTCAATAATCTTTTTTAATGACAACCATACCTGGTTGGGATTTACCGGCTTAATTAGATAATCGGTTATCTGCGACCCTATGGCCTCATCCATCAAATTTTCTGTCTCGTTTTTAGTAATGAGAACAATTGGAATTTGGGTGTTTATTTCTTTAATTTTTTGTAGTGTTTCAAGGCCAGTGATACCGGGCATGCTTTCATCGAGAAGCACTACATCTACAATATTTTCTCTTACAAAATCAATTGCATCGTGTCCATTGCTCAATGATTTTACTTCATATCCTTTGTGTTCAAGAAAAAGGATTTGAGATTTTAAACTTTCCATTTCATCATCAACCCATAAAATTTTTGCTGTATTCATTGATTCTTTTTAAGTATCTTTTTTTGTGCACGAGGATTACAAATGTAATTTATTCCCTTCCCAAAAA
The DNA here is from genome assembly GCA_039935935.1 of Ginsengibacter sp. Lineage (GTDB taxonomy): Bacteria > Bacteroidota > Bacteroidia > Chitinophagales > Chitinophagaceae > Ginsengibacter. Next base: position 17,047 of record JBDTJI010000120.1, read on the forward strand.
TTACCTTTGCCGGGAAGCAAAATCATTTTAACTTTTTAAAAGAAATGCGATTCAGAAAAATAATTAATGATCCTGTTTATGGTTTCATTACCATTGATGACGAACTTATTTATCAAATAATTTCTCACCCGTATTATCAACGTCTTAGGCGCATACACCAAATGGCAATGGCCGAACTGGTCTATCCGGGTGCATTACATACACGGTTGCATCATTCTTTAGGCGCTTACCATTTGATGTGTAATGCGATACATGAATTAAGAAGCAAAGGAACTATTATTACTGACGAGGAAGACCAGGCCGTAAAAATCGCAATTCTCTTACACGATTTAGGGCATGGCCCCTATTCGCACGCACTGGAAAACACTTTGATAAAAGGTGTAAGGCATGAGAAAATTTCTTTACTACTCATGCAGAAAATGAATATAGAGCTTAATAGCAAAATGCAAACTGCTATCGATATTTTCACAAATAATCATCCTAAAAAGTTTCTTCATCAGTTAGTGAGCGGCCAACTGGATGTTGACAGGATGGATTACCTGATAAGAGATAGTTTTTTTACAGGAGTCAGTGAAGGAGTCATCGGTTATGATCGTATAATTAAAATGCTTACGGTGCATAATAATGAATTGATGATAGAAGAAAAAGGTATTAATTCGATCGAGAAGTTTTTGATATCGCGCAGGTTTATGTACTGGCAGGTTTACCTTCACAAAACCGTTTTATGTGCCGAAAAAATGCTGGTAAAAATTATTGAGAGAGCAAGGGTAGTCAAAGCCCAGTCGCCCTCCGCGGTATTTAATCTTTTTTTAAATGAAGAATATGAAAGTAATAATATTGAAAAACATTTAGAGGATTTTTGTACGTTGGACGATTACGATGTTTTGTATTCTATTAAATATTGGGTGAACCATCCTGATAAAATATTGGCTATGCTTTGCAAAAGCATCATCAATCGTCATTTGCTCAAAATAAAATATTCTACGCACGAAATACCGCCGGAATTAATAGAAGAAAAAACACAAATCGCTATGGAATATCTTCAAATAAATCATGAAGAGGCAGGGTATCTTGTATTTGGCGGTGAAATAGAAATTAGCACGTACAATAATGATACAGAGCATATCAATATTTTATTCAAGGATGGAAGCGTAAAAGACATTTCTCAGGTAAATAATGCACTTATTAATCAAAGTATATTAGGCACCGTAAAAAAATTTTACATTTGTTTTATCAATATAGATTTAACATTATAGCTTACTTTTAATTTTTTAAACTGATAAAGGAAAATGGAGTTTACAGCAAGACAAATAGCTGATTTGATAAATGGCACTATTGAGGGGAATCCCGATGTAGCAGTTTCTTCTTTTGGGAAACTTGAAGATGCCGTTGCCGGACAGCTTGCTTTCTTAGCTAATCCCAAATACGAAGACTTCATTTATTCAACAAAGGCCTCTATCATTATTGTAAATACAACGTTCCTGTTAGAAAAGGAAATAACCGCCACGATCATTCGTGTGCCGGATGCTTATTCATCATTTGCTGTGCTTCTCACTGCTTATTCAGAAATGGCAAAAGCTAATCTGACTGGAATTGAACAGCCCTCGGCAGTTGATTCTACGGTAACAATGGGTGAAAATGTTTACATCGGAGCTTTTACCTATGTAGGACATGATGTTGTTATTGGTAATAACGTAAAACTTTATCCTCAGGTATATGTAGGTAATAATGTAACTATCGGAGATGATGCGGTTTTATTCCCGGGCGTGAAAATTCATCATGATTGTGTAATTGGAAGAAATGTCGTTATACACGCAGGAAGCGTGATTGGAGGTGATGGTTTTGGATTCGCTCCGCAAACGGATGGCAGTTTTAAGAAAGTGCCCCAAATAGGAAATGTAGTGATAGAGGATAACGTTGAAATTGGCGCTAATACAACAATTGACAGAGCCACTATAGGTTCGACCATTATTAAGTCAGGCGCTAAGCTGGATAATTTGATTCAAATTGCTCACAATGTAGAAGTTGGAAACAATACCGTGATTGCTGCTCAATCGGGAGTCAGTGGTAGCGCCAGGATAGGAAAAAATGTTATGATCGGTGGCCAGGCTGGAATTGTAGGGCATATCCAAATTGCGGATGGTAGTAAAATTAATGCGCAAAGTGGTGTGGGAAAATCTATAAAAACACCTAATACCTCTGTAACAGGATCTCCCGCCTACGATTATGGGCAAGCTCTGCGCAGCCAGATCTTAAGCAGGAATCTCCCTGAATTAGAAAAAAGGGTTAAGTACCTGGAGCAAATGATACAACGGCTGAAAAGCGAAAAAATAATAGGCTAATCATCAATTTATTAAACGCCTCATTCAATTTTTATAAATTCTATGGTGGTAGATAATATAAAGAATTACTTTTCTTACTTTCGTGCCCATGGACCATCCATATAATGCTAAAGAAAAGCATTTTCAACACACATTAAAAGAAGAAGTTACGATTTCAGGTGCCGGCATTCATACCGGGCAATCTGTAACTATGCATATCAAACCTGCTGATGCTAATACAGGAATTAATTTTCAAAGAATTGATCTTCCAGGAAAGCCCGTGGTAAAGGCCGATGTAGATAATGTAGTTGAGACGAATAGGAGTACCACGATAGAGGTTAATGGTGCAAGAATAGGAACTATTGAGCATCTGATGGCAGCATTGATGGGTATGCAAATTGACAATGCCCTTATTGAAATCAACGGTGAAGAGGTGCCTATATTAGATGGAAGTTCACAACTTTTTATAGATCATCTTTCAAAAGCCGGCACCCGAAAACAGGATACCGAAAAAATATATTACAATATTCAGCATAACATCTCATTAATCGATGATGAAAAAAAAGTAGAAATGGTAGCATTACCTTATAATGGCTACCGAATTAATACTCTTATTGATTTCAACTCTCCTGTATTAGGGACGCAGCATGCAGACTTGCGTAATATCAGAAACTTTAAAAATGAAATAGCTCCAAGCCGTACCTTTTGTTTTTTTCATGAGCTGGAGCAGCTTATTGCCAATGACCTTATCAAAGGAGGAGATATTAATAATGCTATAGTGGTAGTTGATAAGCCGGTAGATAAAGAACAGGTAAAACGTATATCAAAAGTATTCCATAGGGATGATGTTAAAGTAAGTGAAGCCGGAATATTAAATAATCTTACTCTTCGTTTTCCAAATGAGCCTGCCCGCCACAAATTGTTAGATGTAGTCGGCGATCTTGCTTTGGTTGGGTACCCATTTAATGCACATATTATTGCCAACAGGCCGGGCCATTCTACAAACATAAAGTTTGCAAAAAAAATTAAAGAGCATATAAAGAAGTACAAGTTCCGGCAGGACATTCCTAAATACGACCCCAATATACCGCCTCTTCTTGACATACAGGAAATTGAAAAAACATTGCCGCATCGATATCCTTTTTTGATGGTTGACAAGATCATTGAACTGACAGATACTCATGTGGTCGCTATAAAGAACGTAACCTATAATGAACCTTTTTTTCAGGGCCATTTTCCAGGTAATTCTGTAATGCCGGGAGTTTTATTGGCAGAGGCCCTTGCACAGGCAGGGGGATTTATTGCCATTCCCCGCAACACAAAAGATAAATACGATACTTATTTTCTTAAAATAGAAAATTGCAAATTCAAACAAAAGGTAGTTCCTGGAGATACATTAATTTTAAAGATGGAACTGTTGCATCCTATACGAAGAGGTATTTGTGAAATGAAAGGAACAGTATATGTAGGAGATAGAGTGGTGACAGAAGCAGTACTAATTGCCCAAATAGTTAAACGCCCTAATCCATAGTATGATAAGCCCTTATGCTCATATCCATCCAAAAGCACAAATAGGTAAAAATGCCATTATTGATCCTTTTGCAGTGATCGAAGATGAAGTAATTATAGGCGAAGACACTCATGTAATGTCTCACGCTGTTATTATGCAAAAAGTAACTATTGGAAAATCATGCAAAATATTTCCCGGGGCTGTGATTGGAGCCATCCCGCAGGATCTCAAGTTTGATGGTGAAGATACTGTGGTTCAAATCGGCGACAACACTACAATCAGGGAATGTGTTACCATCAACCGTGGTACAAAAGATAAATGGGAAACCGTAATTGGCAGTGATTGCCTTCTGATGGCCTATAGCCATATAGCTCACGATTGTATAATAGGTGATCATGTAATTATTGCTAATTCGGTGCAGCTTGGTGGCCATGTGGAAATAGGAGATTATGCAACTATTGGTGGCATGGCTGCTGCTATTCAGTTTTCAAAAATAGGGCCGCACACTTATATAGCGGGCGGCACAGAAATAATAAAAGATATACCTCCCTATGTAAAAGCAGGGCGCTCGCCGTTAAGCTACGCAGGGGTTAATTCTATTGGATTACAGCGCAGGGGTTTTACTTCGGAGAAAATAAATAATATTTCTGAAATCTATCGTAATATTTATTTACGGGGTCTAAACATTTCTCAGGCCACAACTTTTATTGAGAAAGAATTTCCTGATTCAGATGAGAAAAAAGAAATTCTGAAATTCATAAAAGAAAGTAGCCGTGGCATCCTTAAAATTTCTTCCAAAGAAATTAAAGATGAGAATTGAATTAACGAAACTCGGCAAACGTTATAACAGGCATTGGATTTTCCGTAACCTTGATTTTCAATTTGAACCAGGCAATCATTACGCTATTATCGGGCCTAATGGTTCGGGTAAATCGACATTACTACAGATCATATCAGGTTTTTCAATACATAACGAAGGCACAGTTCAGCATTTCTCATCAGGTCATTTAGTAACTCCGGAAAATGTATTTAAACAAATCTCTTATGCCGCACCCTATCTTGATCTTATTGAAGAAATGACGCTAACTGAATTTTTTTCTTTTCATCACAAAATGAAAGGCTGGCTTCGGGGTTTCGACACGAGAGAAATTATTCTATTGTCGGGCCTGGAAAAATCAGCTCATAAGCAAATGCGCTACTATAGCAGCGGTATGAAACAGAGAGTAAAATTAATGCAGGCAATTTGTAGCAATGTTCCGGCAGTTCTGTTGGATGAACCTCTTACTAACATTGATGAAGAAGGATTTTTACTGTATAAAGCACTGATCGAAAAATACTGTGAAAGCAGGCTTGTTATTGTAAGTAGTAACGACAAGAAAGAGTATACTTTTTGTAGTGGTGTAATTAACATGACCGATTTCAAATAAAGCCATAATGTTCTGATACAATTAAAACCTGAGTCTCTTTTCCATAATAAAATGTGGAATGGAAACTTCAATAAACTCATTACCTGTTACACTATATCCAAGCTTTTCATAAAAGCCGATCGCTGTTTTTCTTGCATGCATAATGAGCGTCTTAAATCCGGCATCCCTGGCTACATTTTCGGCATAATTCATCATGCTGGCACCTATTCCTTTTCCCTGGAGATTATTCTGAACGGCCATTTGCCGTAGTCTTACACAATCCGTATTCAATCGAGTTAACAGGCAACAACCTAACATTTTATTCTCTTCAAAAGCCCCTATCAAAATATCATTCTTTTCGTTTTCCAATTCACCATTATCGAACGCCAGATCAAGAGGTTTACGTAAAATTTCATTACGCAGTTTTATCATCTGTGCGTATTCCTGCGTACCATAATCTATTTGTTTTATCGGCATAAATAAAATTTCTTAGAGATAATAAAAATACTGCTTTTATAAACATTTGAGATTATTAAATAAAAGAAAAA